>NZ_AP022822.1:315000-662500 GCF_011397115.1 Enterococcus saigonensis
TTGCCAAGGTGGGGGTCGCGGGTTCGAACCCCGTTTTCCGCTTTACTTTAAAAAGTAAGAAGCCGGGGTGGCGGAACTGGCAGACGCACAGGACTTAAAATCCTGCGGTGAGTGATCACCGTACCGGTTCGATTCCGGTCCTCGGCATTATAAAATGCGCCCATAGCTCAACTGGATAGAGTGTTTGACTACGGATCAAAAGGTTAGGGGTTCGACTCCTCTTGGGCGCGTAGTAATAATTTAACGGGAAGTAGCTCAGCTTGGTAGAGCACTTGGTTTGGGACCAAGGGGTCGCAGGTTCGAATCCTGTCTTCCCGATTTAAAAGTAACACGGGGCCTTAGCTCAGCTGGGAGAGCGCCTGCTTTGCACGCAGGAGGTCAGCGGTTCGATCCCGCTAGGCTCCATATCATTTTAATATTGAAATGATTATTCGCGGTGTAGCTCAGCTGGCTAGAGCGTCCGGTTCATACCCGGGAGGTCGGGGGTTCGATCCCCTCCGCCGCGATTTTTTAGAGCCTGGACCTTTAGCTCAGTTGGTTAGAGCAGACGGCTCATAACCGTCCGGTCGTAGGTTCGAGTCCTACAAGGTCCATCCGTGACATTGTGGATTTGTTTTTTGGAGGATTACCCAAGTCCGGCTGAAGGGAACGGTCTTGAAAACCGTCAGGCGGGTAAAACCGTGCAAGGGTTCGAATCCCTTATCCTCCTTTACTATAATTCTATAATATATAGATGTTAGTAAATTTTATATTATCGCGGGATGGAGCAGTCTGGTAGCTCGTCGGGCTCATAACCCGAAGGTCGTAGGTTCAAATCCTGCTCCCGCAATTTTAAAAACTAAATCCTGGTCCCGTAGTGTAGTGGTTATCACGCCTGCCTGTCACGCAGGAGATCGCGGGTTCGAGTCCCGTCGGGACCGCCATGCGGGTGTAGTTTAGTGGTAAAACCACAGCCTTCCAAGCTGTTGTCGCGAGTTCGATTCTCGTCACCCGCTTTTAGTTTTTAAATATGGGCCTATAGCTCAGCTGGTTAGAGCGCACGCCTGATAAGCGTGAGGTCGATGGTTCGAGTCCATTTAGGCCCATTATAAAATCAAAGAAAAGATTTTTGGTTTTTGGGGAAGTACTCAAGTGGCTGAAGAGGCGCCCCTGCTAAGGGTGTAGGTCGGGAAACCGGCGCGAGGGTTCAAATCCCTCCTTCTCCGTTTTTAGTTGGCCCGTTGGTCAAGTGGTTAAGACACCGCCCTTTCACGGCGGTAACACGGGTTCGAATCCCGTACGGGTCATTTTTTTTTTTTTTGGAGGATTACCCAAGTCCGGCTGAAGGGAACGGTCTTGAAAACCGTCAGGCGGGTAAAACCGTGCAAGGGTTCGAATCCCTTATCCTCCTTTACTATAATTCTATAATATATAGATGTTAGTAAATTTTATATTATCGCGGGATGGAGCAGTCTGGTAGCTCGTCGGGCTCATAACCCGAAGGTCGTAGGTTCAAATCCTGCTCCCGCAATTATAAAACTAAATCCTGGTCCCGTAGTGTAGTGGTTATCACGCCTGCCTGTCACGCAGGAGATCGCGGGTTCGAGTCCCGTCGGGACCGTTTTGGCTCGGTAGCTCAGTTGGTAGAGCAATGGATTGAAGCTCCATGTGTCGGCAGTTCGATTCTGTCCCGCGCCATTTCTTTTCTAATAAATCTTATTAGAAAAGTCATTTAGTTTTATATGGGCCTATAGCTCAGCTGGTTAGAGCGCACGCCTGATAAGCGTGAGGTCGATGGTTCGAGTCCATTTAGGCCCATTAATAATTGGTCCGTTGGTCAAGTGGTTAAGACACCGCCCTTTCACGGCGGTAACACGGGTTCGAATCCCGTACGGATCATGGGAAGATACGTTGTGTATCTTCCTTTTTATTTTTGTGATAAAGATTCAAACAGCTCAAACTGTTTGAATCTTTTTTTATTCTAAGTAAGAAAAGATTTATTGTAATTATAATAAATTAAGCGAGCTTTATCTGAATAAATCTGCTATACTACAAGCGTTGCAAGTTCCCGAGAGGATTCGCACTGCGAAGATGCCTTGTAACCGAATATCATTAGGGGGAATCATCATGACAGAAAGACATTTATTTACTTCAGAATCTGTTTCTGAAGGACATCCAGATAAGGTAGCTGATCAAATCAGCGATGCAATTTTGGATGCAATTTTAGCGAAGGATCCGGCTGCCCGTGTAGCATGTGAAACTTCAGTAACAACTGGTTTAGTTTTAGTATTTGGTGAAATTTCGACAACAGCTTATGTGGATATTCAAAAAATTGTTCGAAATACGATTAAAGATATTGGCTATACACGAGCTAAATTTGGTTTTGATGGGGATACAGTTGCGGTTTTAGTAGCAATTGATGAACAATCACCAGATATTGCTCAAGGTGTCGATGCTGCTTTGGAAAGTCGTGATAATAAAGATACGGTAATAGATGAGATTGGAGCCGGAGATCAAGGACTAATGTTTGGTTTTGCGTGCGATGAAACACCAGAATTGATGCCGTTGCCGATTTCTTTAAGTCATAAACTAGTTCGCCGTTTAGCAGAATTACGTAAAAATGGTGAACTAAAATATTTACGTCCTGATGCAAAATCACAAGTTACAGTAGAATATGATGAAGCAGGAAAGGCTAAAAGAATTGACACAGTCGTGATTAGTACACAACACGATGATGCTGTTGATAATGCAACGATTCGCAAAGATGTGATTAAAAAAGTTATTGAGTCAGTAATTCCAAGTGAATTATTGGATGAAGATACTAGATACTTTATTAATCCAACTGGTCGTTTTGTAATTGGAGGCCCACAAGGAGATGCAGGTTTAACCGGTCGTAAAATTATTGTGGATACTTACGGAGGATATGCACGTCATGGTGGTGGTGCTTTTTCTGGTAAAGACGCAACAAAAGTTGACCGTTCAGCTAGTTATGCTGCTCGTTATATTGCTAAAAATATCGTAGCTGCCAAATTGGCTAGCAAGGTAGAAGTACAATTGGCTTATGCAATCGGTGTAGCACAACCTGTATCAATTTCAATCAATACTTTTGGAACTGGGATTGCCAGCGATGAAAAATTAATCGAAGCGATTCGTGCAAATTTTGATTTACGCCCAGCCGGGATTATTGAGATGTTGGACTTGCGTCGTCCAATTTATCGTCAAACAGCGGCTTATGGTCATTTTGGACGAACGGATGTAGATTTGCCTTGGGAACACACAGATAAAGTAGCTGCATTATTAGCTAGTGTAAATGGATAATAGGGATTGAGTTGTTGATTTTGCCGCTATTGCTTAGGTAATAGCGGCTTTTCTTTGAGGAAAACAGAAAAATTTTGGGAGATTTTTTTTACTTTGATTGACATTGTAATAAAAAAAGATTGAGATTTAATTGAGGAGGTTAAAAATGAAAAAAGAAACAAATGTTACGTTAGTCACAGTTGCTGTTTTTGTGGCAACATTCATGACGGCAGTAGAAGGAACCATTGTAACTACGGCTATGCCAACAATTGTCGGGTCATTACATGGGATTGAAATCATGAACTGGGTCTTTTCAATTTATTTATTGACGAATGCCATGTTAACACCAATTTACGGGAAATTAGCAGATAAAATTGGACGTAAACCGATCTTTATTTTAGGGACAATCCTTTTTATTATTGGTTCGGCTCTTTGTGGATTCTCCAATACGATGCTGACGTTGATTATTTCCAGAGCAATTCAAGGGATGGGTGCAGGTGCAATGATGCCAGTAGCATTGACGATTATCGGTGATTTATATGATAAAGAAAAAAGAGCACGCGTACTTGGATTAAATAGTACAGCTTGGGGTATTGCATCAGTGGTCGGTCCCCTAGCAGGTGGAATTATCGTTGATACCATTGGTTGGCACTGGATATTCTTTATTAATGTACCGATTGGAATTATTTTGATTATTTTAATTTGGCTATATTTGGTGGAAGAAAAAATAAGTCAGCAACAAAAAAAGATGGATATTTTTGGTAGCCTATCTTTAATGGGGTTATTATTAGCGTTGTTGTTAGCTTTCCAGTTTTTAGGTGATGAAGGATTATCGCTTAAAGTTATCATTTTAGCTGTTATAACAATAACGACTGGAATTTTATTTGTTTATGCTGAAAAACGGGCGACAGATCCGGTCATTTCGTTGCAGTTATTCACACAACCTTTATTTGTCGTAGTTAATCTTGTGGCGGCTCTTGCTAGTGGTTTTTTAATCGGGGTCGATGTCTATATTCCAATGTGGATGCAAGGCGTCTTGGGTCTTTCTGCAGGAATTGGGGGCTTAGTTTTAGCACCGTTGTCTTTGTTATGGATGGTGGGTTCGTTTTTAGCTGGCCGGTGGATGGCAACAATTCCGGTGAAGCGTGTGCTATTGCGTGGGGGTATTATTACGTTAATAGGAGCATTATGTCTTGTTTTCATTCCACAACATACCAATTGGCTTTGGTTTTTTGTTATCTCGACTATTTTAGGTATTGGTTTAGGAGCCGTAACAGTGACATGCACAGTTAGTGCACAAAGCAGTGTTTCTCCTGAGCAGATGGGGGTGGCAACGTCATTTAATACCTTAGCACGGACAATAGGACAAACCATTATGGTCTCAGTTTTTGGTATTTTATTAAATAGTATTACAGCAGCAAAATTGCAAGGCGTCACGGTGGCAAATAAAAGAGATATAATGAACCAATTGGTAAATCCTCAGACGGCAAAATTATTGGCCGATGATTTGCAAGCAACGTTACGTGGGGTGCTTTTTGCTAGTTTACATGGTGTTTATGTAGCAGGGGCGCTTTTGATTGTTGTGGCTGTGGTTTTAACCCTATTTTTGAAAAAGTCTGATACAATGTAGAAAATGAGAAAAATTGGGGGAATTAATGTGGCATTTATACAAGCAAATATTTATTCGCGTGTTTTAAATTTGGATGTAGGTTTGAATCTAATTTTACCCCAAAGTAGTGAGCGTTTCGTTCGGAATGAAAAAGATGATGTGCCTATTTTATATCTGTTACATGGTATGGGTGGCAATGAAACAGCGTGGATGCGTCGAAGTAGTATTGAACGGTATGTTCGAGAAAGTGAAATTGCAGTTGTGATGCCAACCACTGAATTAGGCTTTTATACAGATACACATTATGGAATGAATTACTGGACATTTATTTCAGAAGAGTTACCGACGATTTTACATGAATTATTCCCACAGCTTACAAGAAAACGAGAGAAAACATTTGCAGCAGGTCTTTCAATGGGCGGTTATGGTGCGATTAAATTAGGTTTGCGCTGTCCGGATAAGTTTGCGGCTGTTGCTAGTCTTTCTGGTGCTTTGGCGTTGGCAAGTGATCCTGAAGTTTTGCTGCAATCAGGTAGTCAAGCTTATTGGGAGGGTGTTTTTGGTCCAGTGGAAAAAATCAAGGGATCTGAAAACGATCCGATTCATCTCTTAACCACAGTAGCACCAGCGATTGCGCCAAAAATATTTGTTTGTTGTGGCACAGAGGATTTTTTGTATACGAGCAATCAATATTTTGTTCAAAAAGCGCAGGCAGCTGGTTTTGCTGTCACATATGAAGAAGGACCAGGAGCTCATACGTGGGACTTTTGGGATGAATGGATTCAAAAAGTTTTGCAATGGTTACCAGTTGAGATTTAGCGTGATGTGAAAAATAGGCTGTTATGTTGTCTAAAAAATGAGGAAAGCACAATGTATACTAAAACAGATATCAGAACCAATATTGCAACGAATCGTTTTGATGTACGGGCAAGCGGTATTCTCATTCAAAAAATCATCTTTTGATTTCAACAAAAGCAGTTCATACCCAAACCTTGCCTGGTGGCGCAGTGAAAACGGGTGAAACTTCTCGTGATGCAGTTATTCGTGAGTTGAAAGAAGAAAGTGGTTTAGCTGTGAAAGGAAGAGGTTTGCTAGCTGTCATCGAAAACTTTTTTGTTAGGAAGACGCTGATTACCACCAAGTGCTTTTTTTATATCACTTGCAAACTGTTACAAATACCGCCAGCACTCAGCGGTATAGAAAAGTCAATCACTTTCTTGGCTAGATTTGACTGTTGAAAAGTTGAATCTAAAGCCAGCTATTTTAAATGAAGTGGTCACAAGTTTTTTTTGTAAATAAAGCAATACCATTCCAGCATATAATTTATCGCGATTAAAAACACGCTGTTTTGTAAGTTTATTCTCCTTTTTGGAATCTTACAAAACAGCGTGTTTTTTGAATCCAGTCCCCTTACTACTTAGCCTCAATGCAAAGTAATAGTGGGGGATTATTTTTTTGATTAATAAATTGATAAGCTAAAACATTATAACGTTCTTGGGGCAGATCATTACAATAAGATTTGAGGGCGTCTAGTTCTGCTTTACCGCCAGGATGTCCATAGTAACAGACAAGGATAATGCGCCCTTGTGGTAACAAGTGTTCTAAAAGAGCCGTAAGGGCTTTTTTTGTGGTTTCAGGTAAAGTAATAATCTGCTTATCACTTTTTGGTAAATAGCCCAAATTAAAGATAGCGGCTTTAATTTTTTTACCTTGCAAATAAGTAGCAGCATTTTCATGTCCAGCTAAATGTAAATTGACAGCTACCTGTTCTGGGTGGCGAGCCAATTTTTCTTGCGTAGCTAAAAGAGCAGATTTTTGAATATCAAAAGCATCCACTTTTCCACTTACACCCACCAACTGTGCTAAAAAAAGTGTATCATTACCATTGCCCATGGTAGCATCGACTACATGATCTCCTGTCGTTACAATTTCGCGTAAAAGTTCGTGACTGTAGTGCATAGCTGTTTTAAGCATGAACACCAGCCTCCAAAAAGATATTTTTGCTTCCTTGATAAGTGTTGCGTCGCTTCATTTCTTCATCAATTGCGTTTAAAACTTCCCATTTTTTCAAGCTCCACATCGGTCCAACTAAAGAGTCCCACGGAGCATCCCCGGTTAAACGGTGGATGATCACTTCAGGGGGAATCAATTCCAACTGATCACAAATAACAGTGACGTAACTTTTACGGCTCATGAGTTGCAAGCGACCTTCATGATAATCGCGTAACATTCGCGTATTACGCATTAAATGCAATAGATGTAATTTGATACCTTGAATATCGCTGTCTAGCAAGGTGCGGCGGACATTTTTGACCATCATTTCCGGCGTTTCTCCTGGTAGCCCGTTAATTAAATGCGTACAGACACGAATGTTGTGTTTGCGAAGACGAGCAACTGCATTCACATAAGTAGGATAATCATGTGCACGATTGATAATTTTACTTGTTTCTTCATAAGTTGTTTGTAATCCCAATTCCACCCATAAATATAATCGCTCATTGAGTTCAGCTAAATATTCCACCACGTCTGCTGGTAAGCAATCCGGACGCGTTCCTACAGAAAGTCCAACTACTCCAGGTAAATTTACTACCTGCTCAAAACGTTCTTTAATGACAGACAAAGGCGCATGGGTATTTGTAAAATTTTGGAAATAAACAATATATTGATCTACATGCGGCCATTTTTGGTGCATCATATCAATTTCTTTGTGAAATTGGACGGGTAAGGGATCTTCAGGAGCAACAATCATATCCCCAGATCCTGAAACACTACAAAAAGTACAGCCACCACGCGCGACCGTACCATCACGATTGGGACAATCAAAACCACCGTCCACAGGTACTTTGAAGATTTTCCCACCAAATTCTTGGCGTAAAGCATAATTCCATGAATGGTAACGTTTGTTAGCATCTTCACTGTATAAAAAAGTCATTTTCTGACACCTCATTATTTCTGTTGATTTTTAAAACGCCAGATAAAGCGCTTTTCACTAAAGTAAGGATAGGTTAGGCATAGCCAGCCTAAAGCTAAACTGTACCCACCAATAATATCGCTTGGAAAATGAACACCGACATAAATTCGGCTGCTACCAATGAGGACAATTAAGAGACCAAGTAGAATTTGTAGACTAAGTAAAATCTGTTTGTTCTTCAGTAAACCTGGCAAAATAAAAATTAAAGTACCATATAAAATCATACTGGCACAAGCATGTCCACTAGGAAAACTAAAACTATGTTCTGTCACCAAATGTTGGAGTGTTGGTCGCGCACGCTGAAAGACTAGTTTAATAAGTGGGTTAATAACACCAGCGACTAATCCAACGTTGATCATCAGCCAGAGTGCTTCTGCGTAATACTTGCTACGATATAATAAGAATAAAAAGGCCACTGCCAAAATGATAATCGTAATAGGGTTGGCAAACTTTGTAATCCAAATAAAAAAATTATTCCAAGTAGGATAAGGGGCACGAATAAGATTGGTAATAAAAGTATCAAATCCTGTTAACCAATGGCGGTAAAATTTCACCACGTAGCCTAAAAAAACAAAAAGTAATAAGAAACAACTACTAGCAAATTGGTAATAGAGTTTATTTTTCATAACGTCTCCTTTAGTAAATCCGAATAATTGTTTGACAATGGGATTATTATAGCATGAGAAGAGGTTCCTTTCGTTTATCAAAAGGAATTTTTTCAATATTAGGATAAGGTTAGAAAAAGTCAAAAACCTTATTTTTTAACATTTTTATTAAATCACACAAAAATAGTATTAAAAAAAGAATTAATGTAATCGTTTTGCAACATTTGTTGTCTTTTTTAATAACTATTTTCTTGACGGAATAATAAATTGAAGCTCTGATAATATAAATAATATTTGTAATAAAAATAACGAATTGAAGATAATGTTACAGCAGTTTAACAAATTAGGGAATTAATCATTTAAAACTTTTAATAAAAAACGTTAGACTGTATACTTAAAGTTAAGAAAAGTTTAAAAAAGGAGGCGAGCAACTTGACCCAACTTGTTTCTCGTAAAGAACGACGAAAAGTAGAAAAACAAACTAAGTTTTACCGCGACGCTAAAAAAAGTGCGGCCATCGTGGGAACAACTTTAACAGCATGCTCTGTAGTCGCACCTTTGGCAAAGCCAATGACTGCAGAGGCAACAAATACTAATCAAGCACAAATTTCAAAAAATCTAAGCCAAACAGCGATTCGTAGTAATTCAACAGCTTTAATTACAGAATTAGCAGCACATGCACAACCTGTAGCGGCGGCAAATGATTTATATGCTTCTGTCATGATTGCCCAAGCAATTGTAGAAAGTGGTTGGGGAACAAGTAGCTTATCCCGCGCACCTTATTATAATTTATTTGGTATTAAAGGTAGTTATAACGGTAAAACCGTTTATATGAATACCTTAGAATATTTAAATGGAAAATGGGTAACCATGAAAGAACCTTTCCGCGATTATCCTTCTTATAAAGAATCTTTTGCCGATAATGCAGCGACTTTACGCAATGTTTATATTGGTGGTCAATATTATTATCGTGGGGCTTGGAAAAGTAATACGCGTTCTTACCGAGATGCAACGGCGTGGCTGACAGGTCGTTATGCAACAGCACCAAACTATGCTTCAGCTTTAAATAATGTGATTGAAAGTTATGGATTAACTCGCTATGATACACCCGCTAGTGGCAATGCTGGTGGCGGCGCGTGGAGTAACGGTGCTGGGTCAACGAATAATAGCTCTAGTGGTTCTTCCAGCGCAAGTACAAGCCAATATTATACGGTACAAAGTGGTGATTCAGTTTGGGGAATTTCCAATAAATATGGAATCAGTATGAATGAGTTGATCAGCTGGAATAATATCAAGAATAATTTTATCTATCCGGGTCAACGTTTAGTAGTGAAAAAAGGAACTACAGGGTCTACCACACCTAAACCAACGCCAAGTAAACCGGCACAAAATACGAATAAGCCGAGTGGGAATACAGCAAATTCCGGTGCAACGCAATATTATACGGTACAAAGTGGTGATTCAGTTTGGGGAATTTCCAATAAATATGGGATTAGTATGAACAGTTTAGTTAGCTGGAATAACATTAAAAACAACTTTATTTATCCTGGCCAACGTCTAGTGGTGAAAAAAGGAGCTTCCGGTTCTTCTACAACAAACCAAACGCCAAGTAAACCGACACAAAATACGAATAAGCCAAGCACAAATAATAGTAACGCGAAAACCTACTACACAGTTCAAAGTGGCGATTCGGTATGGAGTGTAGCTAATAGATATAACATCAGCATGAATACACTAGTTACCTGGAATAATATTAAGAATAATTTTATCTATCCAGGGCAACGTTTAGTGGTGCGCAATGGTTCTGCTAGTACAGGCAATAATAAGCCGGCACAAAATACGACAGTCACTAAGCCAAATAGCAACACAAATACAAGTAGTACAGTAAATAGTAGTCAAAATCAATACTATACAATTCAAAGTGGTGATTCTGTTTGGGCTGTTGCCAACAAATATAAAATTTCAATGGAGCAATTCCGCCAATGGAACAATATTAAAAATGATTTTATTTACCCTGGTCAAAAGGTTATTGTTAAAAAAGGCAGCAACACACAAAAGGCTCAATCACTGCAAACAGGTAGTCAAACAAGCACGAAAACCTATAAAGTACAAAGTGGGGACTCCGTGTGGGGAATTGCTGACAAATTTGGAATAACGATGGATAAATTAATTCAGCTAAATAAAATCCAAAATAACTTCATTTATCCTGGTCAGATACTCAAATTAAAATAATATTTGAATTTTAAGATGTTCTTTGTTAGTATAACTAACAAGTAGAAAATTACGCTGTGAGAAGGAATAGTAAAAAGCAAATCGTTTTAGAGAGCACATGGTTGGTGAAAATGTGTACGAACTCTTTTGAACTCGCCTTTTAGCGTTAGCAGTTGAACCAAGTAGGCTGTTACGGTGACGATCGTTACAACGTTTGAGGCTTATCTTTTAGATAAGCAAAAATTAGGTGGTACCACGTAGATTACGTCCTATAAAAAGCATGGCTTTTTATAGGATTTTTTTTATACGACTGATTATCAGTCAATTAACTTTTATTTAGGAGGATTTAGCAGTGTACGATCATAAGCAAATCGAAAAAAAATGGCAAAAGTATTGGGCGAAACATAATACCTTTAATACCCATGACAAAACCGATCAACCAAAATTTTACGCCTTGGATATGTTTCCCTATCCTTCTGGGCAAGGACTACATGTAGGGCATCCTGAGGGTTATACTGCGACAGATATTTTGTCACGCATGAAACGATCACAAGGATATAGCGTATTGCACCCTATGGGATGGGATGCTTTTGGGTTACCCGCTGAACAATATGCTTTAGATACGGGGAATGATCCGGCTGAATTTACCAAGAAAAATATTGAAACTTTCAAACGTCAAATTAATTCATTAGGTTTTAGTTATGACTGGAATCGTGAAATTAATACGACAGATCCAGAATATTACAAATGGACACAATGGATTTTTACCAAACTATACGAAAAAGGCTTGGCTTATGAAGCCGAAGTAGCTGTTAACTGGGTTCCAGAGTTGGGAACCGTGATTTCAAATGAAGAGGTTATCGACGGTAAGAGTGAACGAGGAGGATATGATGTTGTAAGACGCCCCATGCGTCAATGGATGTTAAAAATTACAGCTTATGCCGATCGCCTATTAGATGACCTTGATTTGGTGGATTGGCCCGAAAGCATTAAAGAAATGCAGCGAAATTGGATTGGCCGCTCAGTAGGGGCAAATGTTACCTTCAAAATTGCGGATACAGATGAAGAATTTACAGTTTTTACGACTAGACCTGATACGTTGTTTGGTGCGACCTATGCTGTTTTGGCACCAGAACTTGCTTTAGTGGAAAAAATTACTATGCCAGAACAAAAAGAAGCTGTGGCAGCTTATATTGCGCAAGCAGCGAAAAAATCCGAGTTAGCACGGACAGACTTAGCAAAAGAAAAAACGGGTGTCTTCACGGGAGCGTATGCTATTAATCCTGTTAATGGTAAAAAAATTCCAATTTGGATTGCCGATTATGTACTTTCAAGTTATGGAACTGGGGCAATTATGGCCGTTCCTGCTCATGATGAACGCGATTATGAATTTGCCAAAACATTTGATTTGGATATCGTTCCTGTTTTAGCCGGTGGTGACGTAACAAAAGAAGCCTTTACGGGTGATGGTCCACATATTAATTCTGAATTTTTAGATGGTTTAAACAAAGAAGAAGCCATTGAAAAAATGAATGCGTGGTTAGAAGAAAATGGTGTTGGGAAAAAAGAAGTCAGCTACCGTCTACGTGACTGGTTGTTCTCTCGCCAACGTTATTGGGGTGAACCAATTCCAATTATTCACTGGGAAGATGGGACAACGACGACTGTGCCAAAAGAAGAGTTGCCATTGCGTTTGCCTGTGACAAAAAATATTAAACCAAGTGGGACTGGTGAATCTCCTTTAGCCAATATTGAAGATTGGATTAATGTTACCGATGAGAAAACAGGTAAAAAAGGACGTCGTGAAACCAATACAATGCCGCAATGGGCGGGTAGTTCTTGGTATCATTTACGTTATATTGATCCTCATAATAAAACAGCTTTAGCAGACTATGATAAATTAGAACGGTGGTTACCTGTAGATATTTATATCGGTGGTGCTGAACATGCTGTTTTACATTTATTATATGCGCGTTTTTGGCATAAATTCTTATATGATATCGGTGTCGTACCAACTAAAGAACCATACCAAAAACTATTTAACCAAGGGATGATTCTGGGAGAAAACAATGAAAAAATGTCGAAATCTCGCGGTAACGTAGTTAATCCAGATGATGTCGTAGAAAAATACGGTGCTGATACATTGCGGATGTATGAAATGTTTATGGGACCTTTGGATGCATCAATTGCTTGGAGTGAAAATGGTCTAGAAGGTAGTCGTAAATTCTTAGAACGGGTATGGCGTTTAATCGTAGATGAAGATGGCAAAATGCGTGATCGAATCACGACGATTAACGATGGAAAATTAACGAAAGTTTACCATCAAACTGTTAAAAAAGTTACCGACGATTACGAAAATATGCATTTTAATACGGCGATTTCGCAATTAATGGTTTTCATTAATGAAGCGTATAAAGCCGACGCCCTACCTTATGAATACATTGAAGGATTTGTACAATTACTAGCGCCGATTGCGCCACATATTGGGGAAGAGTTGTGGGCAGTTTTAGGGAATGAGGATGGCATTTCTTATGTTCCTTGGCCAACTTATGATGAAGCGCAATTAGTGGAAGATGAAATTGAAGTAGTGTTCCAAGTTAACGGTAAAGTACGCAGTAAAGCGCAAGTAGCACGCGACATTGCAAAAGACGAACTGGAAAAAATTGCGTTAGCAGATACGACCATTCAAGAACATCTTGCCGGTAAAACAGTTCGTAAAGTAATCGCAGTACCAAATAAATTGGTTAATATTGTTGCCAATTAAGCATTCACTCACAAAAAACTAAGGGACTTTTTTGGTAGCCCATAATGATTTTAGAAAAATAAAAACTCCTTTTGGGGGAAGCAGCCAATCAGCATGCTTTGCCTCAAAAGGAGTTTTTTATTTATTTTAGTGACGATTATAAAAACTACTTCAAATACTTATTGGCGCAAAATATCAATTAGGTTTTATCTAAACTTATTGCAAAGTGTGATTTAAAAATTGTTCAAGATGTTTTTGGAAAAGGTGAGGATCCTTTGCATTTTGTTGCTGTTCATTTAACAAATTTACAACATTTATCGTTTGTTTGGCCGGATGGCTTAAGCCGACAGCGGGATTTAAGACATAGCGAACGTTTTGGACGCGGGCTTTTAGGCTCTTTTCAGTTGTGCCTAACTGTGTGGCAAGGCTTTTATAAGTTGTAAAAACTAAACCAGAAAAACCAAATTGATTTAAATAGTAAGCTAAAATATCTCCTTCAATTTTCCATGAATAGTTACTTTTTTTAGTCATACTAATTCCTCCTTTTTTAAAAAACTAATCAAATTACTAACTGTATTTTACAGTGTTTATATTACTATATAAGCATTTTTATGTCAATTTATTTATTTTAAAACTAACTTATTTTTTGAAGAGGAGATTGAAGGAATTAGTTTTGTTTTTTTATTTTTTCATTAAATTACTATTATTTTTTGTTATTTTCTTGCATAATAAAGAAAATTTCAGAGGAGTGGGAAATGGATAAAGAACTATTAATGATTGATTTATTAGGTGGCAAAAAGATCATTACAGCCGTGTTTTTGCCACTCTATCGGCAACGTTTACGCTTGAGTATTAGTCTATCATTATTTAGTGCTGGCTTTTTTTTAGGATTGAATACTCTAGTTTATCGTTATTTGATGGCGAGGGTTCAGACAACTTCTGCTGCTCAGAAAATTGTTGGCCTACATTATTTTGCCCTGATTTTTGGTGGTATCATCATTACACTTTGTCTTATTCAGTGTGTCTTTGTACTTGTACATCTATTTTTACTGAAAAGAAATTTCCAAGGTTGGTTAACCCGAATTTTGCAGAAGTTTTCTGGTTTTTCTAAAGTAGTAGAAGATGAAGAATACTATTTTATTAAACGCAAGCAAAAAGAAGTAAGACTAGCTAAAAAAGATTGCTTGGTCTTAACCGAGCGCATTAACGGCGATAAGTTAATGATTGGCGTAGAGAAATTGGATTTGGGTGTCACACGGGGATTCATTTTTCTTAGAACTACTAAAATAGATTTTCGCAAGTTACCTAACGTACAGACAGATAAACACAAAAGTACAGGTAAATTGGCAATTTTTCTTGGTCTTTTTTGTTTGTTGCTAGGAAGTTTTCTTTACCTTTTTACAAAAACGGAAATAAAAGAGAATACTTCGACTGCCGCAGTTCATATGTCAGAAGAAGTCAAAATCACCACATCAGGATTATTAAAACAACAAGGAGCTACACCGAATAAAGTTGCGCAAAAAGAAAATGAACTTTATGTAGCAAATACGCATGAGTTGTTTCAAACGACAGATCGCGGTCAGCATTGGCAATTTGTACCTTTAAAAGCGGAGTGGCTAAGAGGTGGCAGTTATACGTTAACAAGTGGAGAAATTCCTTTTGGTTATTGGATGGATTACACATATCAAGTGGGGAAAGATTTTTCTTGGTATCTTTATACCACGGGTTTTGGCGACTATTTAGACGTATACTTACTTTTTTCAAGTGACAATGGGGTAACGTGGCAAAAAAGCCAAGTCGGAGAAAAAGTGCGGAATTTGCGTTATCGTAAAGTACAATTTTTTGAAAATGGAACGGGGATTGCAGCAATTTCACAAACGACAGCAATGTCGGGCAGTGAGCAGGTCTGTCTATTTACCACCCAAAATCATGGTCAAGATTGGTATCCGGTGGGGAATACCACGATTAATGCCCCTATTCAAAATATTAGTTTTATCGATGCTTCAATGGGGTTTATTAGTACCAGAGAGGGAATCTTCTATACTCAAAATGGGGGACGTTCTTACCATGAAGCACTTGTCAATGTACCAGCGGATTATCTGTTAGGGGGCCTAGATCTTTTTCAGTCACCTAATGAAGTCACGCAGCCTAATAGTACTACTTTAGAAGCGAAGTTTTATCTAACCAAAAAAGATGGCCATATGTACGCTTGTTTGTATCGTTCTTATGATGGCGGCCAAACATGGGCTTTTGTACGCCAACTTTCAGAAGTGACCTCTGCAGATTAAGCGTTAATTTTTAGTCTAAAATTAAAAGCAAAACACGAGTAAAAAGTGCAGTCGTGTTTTGCTTTTTTTGTTAATATTTGCCATCTGAACTGCGCTGATAGTGCTGATTTTCTTTGATGGGTAAATGAATAATCGCTTCATCAGGTGCGGTGACAATCAGACGGGTTTTACCTGTTGGATTTTGTTCTAAAGTTACTAAAAGGTCATCATCAAGGGGAAAACCGGCTGCTTTTAACATTTTTTCAGGAATTAAAAGACCAAAATTTTTATCCCAATGCACAATTTTTGATTTGCATTCTTCAATTTTCATTTTTTCACCTCATTTAGATTTAAAGCATTTGTGAATTTAAAACATATGCTGCTAAATTTAGGCCCGCTTGATCGCCACATAAATTATAACCAGTTTGAGTGTAGTGATAACCGTCTTTCATTAAGTCTAACTCTGACATCCATTCAAAAGCATTGGCAATCAAAACGACTTGCTTTGCTTGGGCCAATTCTCTTTGGGCGCGAATAATTTTTTGAAATTTTTCAGGGTCATCCTTCTTATTGCCAATTTGAATGAGAAAAGTTTGCGTGATCCCAGCTTTAGACAAGACATCTTGCAGTGCAGTAAAATGCATTTTATATTCATGACTGCTCATGCCGTGATCGCCGTCAGTTTCTCCTTGGCACCAAATCAAAAAACGATTTTTAATGGGAATATTTTGTGCGCTTAAAAAGTTTTCAGCTCGATTTAAACGTTCTAAAATATCCGAACAATAAGCAGTACCTGGTTGCCATTCTAGAATGCTACTACCGCCTTTTGATGCTGAAACACCGACTACCATGCGCCGGGTACAATCGTAATAAGCGTTGACGAGGCTACTAACTAGCGAGCCAGTCTTTTTATTTTCATCATTAATACCAGTAGCATTATCTTCAGTTTTGCCAAAGGGTTCTTGTAAATGAAAAAGTTTGGTGGGCTGACTTACAGCGCGAAATTCGTAGCCTTCTTTAACGTAAGGAGCTAAATGAGCTGTACCACGACCTGCCATATTACTTTGACCGGCAAAAAGAATTAAATCGACGCCATCTTCATCAGGTTCTAAAGGTTGAGGGTACTGGGCTTTTAAGGCCGCTCTTTCGTTTTCTAATAAGCCTCGAAATTCGGTAATAGCAGTAGGGCGGTGCACAGTTAAATTTTGCAAGAAAATCACTCCTAATTTATGTGAGTTACTACCTAAATGGTACCGCAGATTAAAAGCGCTGACAAAGTTTAAAGCATCATTTGTGGTAAAATAAAAAACTTACTCAAAGTAGTCGCAAGTTACGATCCTTTGAATAAGTTTTTTGCCGATTGAAAGAAAGTCGCTGCAAATAATGGATTTTGTTATTCGTTATCTTCTGCAATCAAACGTTTGGCGATAAAGTAGTCCCCCTCATAAGGCGTATCTTCGCCATTGATTTTTTGATATTCATCTACCCCTTTGCCTGCGATTACAACGGCATCCTCTGGTTGGCTTACTTGTAGGGCAGCAGCTATTGCTTTGACGCGATCCATTTCAAAGTGAACTTCTAATTGCGCATTCGTGATATGAGCATTGATTTCTTCTGCAATTTTTTTTGGATCTTCAAACGCCGGATCATCGGCAGTTAAAAAGACGATATTGGCATGTTCTGACAATGCTTTACCAAAGTCGGCACGACGTGAAATTGCTTTGCCACCGGTACTACCTAAAACCACGATGACACGTCCAGTTGGGTGTTCTCCTTGGGCAAATTCCAGTAATGTTTTTAAACTTAAATAATTATGGGCGTAATCAACATAAACACTAGCGCCATTTGTATTTAGTAGATGATCCATCCGCCCAGGAACACGAGCACTCGCTAAAGCGTCTTTTGCCTCTTTGACATTTGCCCCTACAGTTGCTGCGGCTAAAAGGGCTGCAGTCGCATTTTCTTGGTTGAAATCTCCAGCTAATTGAATGCGATATTCATCAGCAATTTGCAATTCGTCTTTTTGGTTGCTAACTGTGAAATGCTTATTTTTGCCGCTAATAACCAAGTAGTCTGCATTTTTGCGGCCGTAAGAAATATAGGGAGTTTGTAATAATTCACAGTTTTCTTTTAACAGCTCAAAATAGTCACTGCCGGCATTTAAAATCATTTTTTTTGAATGGCGCAACAATTGGCGTTTGCAATAAAAATAGTCATCAAAAGTCGGATGTTCAATCGGACTAATGTGATCTGGTGAAATATTTAAAAAGACACCCACATCAAAAGTTAAACCAAAAACACGCGCTGTTTTATATGCTTGGGAAGAAACTTCCATCACTAAATGCGTCATGCCATTTGTGACAGCTTGCCGCATCATTTGATATAAATCTAAAGATTCCGGCGTGGTTAAATGGGATTTAAAATAAGTTTTACCATCTAATGAGGTATTCATTGTCGACAATAAAGCTGTCTTATTTCCAGTAGCTTTTGCTAGTAATGCGTGGGTGAAATAGGCGGCAGTTGTTTTACCTTTTGTACCCGTAAAAGCAACAAGTTGTAATTCTTTTTGTGGGTAGCCATAAAAAGCCATCCCTAAAAGTGCCATTGCTTTTTTGATATCCGTAACAATAATGGCACACTGAGCTTTGACCTCAAAAGGTTCTTCGGCAACATAAACTTCTAAGCCATTTTCAAGTGCGCTTATTAAATACTCCACTTTAAAATTTAGACCCTTACAAAAAAACAAGCTATTATTATCTGCTTTACGGGAATCGTAGGTTACAGCGGTAAATTCTTTTTTAGGTAAATTTTTACTTGTTAAATGCCAACCAGTTGGCGTAATCATTTCTTTTAATAAGTCATTTTGTAATAAAATTTCACTGACTTTTTCTAATGTTAATGTCATGGCTCAAGCCTCACTTTACATTTTTCTTCGGTTGTATTATAGCATTAAATAAAGTGGGTACCAAACTTCAGGAAAAAAAGAAACTATTATGACGAGATTTTCTGAGGTGTTGTAAAACCATTAAAAATCAGCAAAAAAGATTGCCGGAGGGAACTTTTGTAAGTAAAATAGAACATATGTCTTGAAACCAATAGAAAGTAGAGAAAATAAATGAGTGAAAAATTTATGGCACAACAGGAACTATCTACTGAAGAAAAAATGGCCAAAGGTTCCACCTGGCTAACGATTGGAAATATTGGTTCTCGTTTGTTAGGCGCAATTTATATTATGCCTTGGTATTACTGGATGGGAGAACATGCCAATCAAGCTAATGCGTTATTTAATATGGGCTATAATTTTTACGCATTGTTTATGATGCTTTCCACCGCAGGTATTCCAGCTGCAATTGGAAAACAAACAGCGTATTATAATTCGTTAAATGAATATGCTACTAGTCGTAAATTATTGTATCGTGCCCTACAAGTTATGGCTGTTTTCGGGGTCATTGCAGCTGCTGTGATGTATTTTCTATCCCCTTGGTTAGCTGATATTTCCGGTGGGGGGGCAGAGTTAATCCCGACAATTCGTTCCTTGAGTGTCGCAATTTTAGTTATTCCTTGTATGAGTGTTATTCGCGGCTATTTCCAAGGTCAAAATGAAATGAAGCCTTTTGCTATTTCTCAAGTTTTAGAACAAGTAGCACGCGTTTTTTATATGTTGCTAGCAACTTTTATTATTATGAAAGTTGCCAAAGGGGAATATACAACTGCCGTAACGCAATCAACGTTTGCTGCTTTTATTGGAGCTATTATCAGTATTTTAGTTTTAGTATACTATCTGCGAAAAGATAAGGTTCGGATGGATTATTTAATTGAACACAGTGCCAATAATGTTAATTTGGATGCTAAAGACTTACTGATTGAAACAGTCAAAGAAGCAATTCCTTTCATTATAATTGGTTCTGGAATTACAATTTTTAAACTTGTAGATCAAGTTACTTTTGTACGCGTAATGTCCTCTTTTACTGCTTACTCGCAAAATCAGCTAACTTCTTTATTCTCTATTTTTAGTGCGAATCCAGATAAGTTAACCATGGTTGTAATCGGTTTGGCAACGTCTATGGCTTTAGCTGGTTTGCCTTTGATTACCGAAGCCAAAACACGGGGCGACCACAAAGGGTTGGCGAAATTAATTAGTAATAATTTACAGTTATTTGCTTTTGTTATGTTTCCAGCTACATTTGGTATGATCGTACTAGCATATCCTTTAAATACATTATTTTATGCCCCTAGTCATTTAGGCGCTAGCGTCTTAGTCGAAGCAAGTGTTTCCGGTCTTTTTTTAGGGCTGTATATGATGACATCCAATATGTTACAAGGAATGTATGAAAATCTATCGGCAATTGGGTATTTTATCATTGGTTTAGTCATTAAAATTTTAGTACAGATACCATTAATTATGGTCTTTGAAGTGTATGGTCCGCTTTTAGCTACGATGATTGGCTTTGGTGTAACTTGTGGCTTGAATTTGTATAAATTGCATAAAATTTCTCGCTTCAATCGCATATTGACGTTTCGTCGGACGGTTTTGATTTTTCTTATGAGTTTAATGATGACGGTAATTGCGTTTATTATGCGTCAATTAATGGGATTAGTACTTGATACAGATAGCAAACTACAATCTTTTCTCATGATTTTAGGAGTTGCAGCAGTTGGTGGTGCAAGTTATGTTTTCATGGTTTTACGTGTACGGTTAGCGGATAAACTCCTGGGTGCAACGGCTGAAAAAATTCGGCGGCGTCTACACATGTAAAAACAAAATACCCAAAGGAATAAAAGTGCTGTCTTTTCTTATAATTATAAGAAAAGACAGCACTTTTAATCTCTTTTATAAAGATAGACCATGTGTTTATGCTTTGTTTTTTAAAGAATTTTTGAAAGCCATTTGAATAGCTTCCATCAGTTTTTGATCACTTAACGTTTTGATAATAAACAATCCGATAACTTTTGCCCCGGCTAAGATGACTGGATGAATTTTTTCAGGTGTCTGCATGATAGCAGCTACTTCTTTGGTGTGTAAAGAAAACCAGTGATCAGAGATTGCAATCATAGGATGAAAAGCCGGACAAATATAGCTGACATTGCCAATATCAGAACTGCCAGTGGCATTTCCTTTTGGTTCATCACAATGAGGCAGCTCAATGGCCGTCATGATTTCATCAATAGCTGCAATTCCGGGAGCATTTAAATTCATATCATCAAAATCTTCTCCGGTTTTTTCATAAGTGACAGAAGTTTCCGTAGCCTGTGCAGCACCTTTTAAACAGTTTATGACTTTGGTAAAGTTTTGTGCTAAATCATATTTATTAGCATGACGCATATTAATAATTAATTCTGCTTTGTCGACAATAACATTTGAAGCAGTACCACCTTGGGGTAAAATATAAGAGACGCGACTGCCATCTTTCATTTGTTGTCTGGCCATATCAATTGCGTGACAGGCAAGCATTGCAGCATTTAAGGCATTTTTTCCTTGCCAAGGGGCAGCAGCTGCATGGGCAGTTTGACCAGTAAAAGTTGCTTTGATTTCACTTAAAGCTAAGAAACGACAAGCAGGCCAAGTTTGGTCGCTGTTCATATGAATCATCATTACAAATGCATAGTCATCAAAAACACCGGCATTAGCCATCGTAATTTTATCACCGGTAGCTTCTTCATTTGGTGTACCAATTAAATCAATGGATGCAGAAATCTCTGAGGCCATTTCTTTTAGAGTTAATGCTGCTAAAAGACTTAAACTCCCACTTGCACAATGACCACAGGCATGACCGATATCAGGCAGGGCGTCATATTCCATTAAAATTCCAATTTTAGGCTGATTTTTTTCTCCCTGAATGACATGACCGATAAAAGCTGTTGGCAAATTTGCAATATTTTCAGTAACGGCAATTTCTTTAGCCTTTAAAATTTCAATAATTTTTTTGACCGAGCGGAATTCTTGGCCCGATATTTCGGGATGCGCTGCTAAATCATCATTTAAATCGTAGGCAGTTTGTTCATTAAGGAAAATTTTTTCTAAAAATAATTTTTGCAATTGGTCCATAAAAAGGACTCCTTTCTTTTTAACTAAATAAGGTAGCAATGGTTAAAATACAGCAGACGACAACAAAAATGATACCTAAAAGTTTTGCAGTAAATTTTAACCAAGTAGCGTATTCAATATGAGCAATGCTCAATACACCTAACATAATGGCCGATGCCGGGCTAACTAAGTTCATGGTACCAGAGCCAGCCTGAAAAGCTGTAATTATCAAATCTTTTGGTACGTGAACAAAGTCTGCTAAGTTACTCATAATTCCCATTGTGGCAGAGGCTAAACCAGAAGTAGAGTAAATTAAAAAGCTCATTGGAATATAAAAAATATAAGTCAAGATTGTAAATAAAACAGGCGGCAGGCTGCTTAATGTCGTTTCACCAAAATGTAAAATTGTAGCTGTAATCATTCCGTCATTCATCACGACCTGAATCCCACGGGCAACTGCGACAATTAAAGCAACTTGAATCATGTCTTTGGCTCCCGTAATAAAATGCTGGACAATCGTACTTTCTTTCATATTATCCAAATAGCCAATCACAATCGCCATAAACATAAATAAAATTGTGATTTCAGTAAAATACCAGTCTCCAAAAGCGGGGAAGTCTGAGCCAATCATTTTACCTAAAATAGGAATTTTGATTACGCTGTCTCGCAAGTTAGCAAAGAAAGTAAAGTTTTGATTGATTGTCTGCCATGGAATCAAGCCTAGAATCATGACAATGAAGGTTAGAATAAATGCAACAATTACATGTTTTTGCTTTTGACTCATCGTATCGATTGTTTGGAGTTTAAAATAAGTTAAATCTGCTTCACGCTGCTTATAGACAAGGGATTTTGTCGGCTCTTTTTCAATTTTTTGCGCATAACGATAGACGTAAATAATGGCGATGGTAGTTAAGATTACCCATAAGACAAGGCGCCAGATAATGCCTTGCCCCGGTGAAATCCCCGCAGCTTGAGAAGCAACCCCGGTTGCAAAAGGGTTAACGGTAGAGGCTAAGACGCCCACTGTAGTTCCTATTAAAATGACACCTACTGCGACTAAACTATCTAAGCCAATGCTGTACATGACAGGCAAAAGTAAAGGGTAAAAAGCTAATGTTTCTTCAGACATACCAAAAGTAGTACCCCCGAGTGAAAATAAAATCATGAGTACAATAATCAAACGTTTTTCTTTACCATGATATTTTTTTACAATAGAACTGATTCCAGCATCAAGGGCTCCAGTCGCATTCACCACGCCTAAAAAACCACCAATTACTAAAATGAATAATGAAACTGGCATTGCAGCAGACGTTTTGTCGTCACCTAACATACCTATAACCGGGGCTTTTAAAATATCCCAAAACCCCTGTTCGTTTTGTGTAACACGATGATAAGTACCAGAAATCAGCTGTTTGGCTTCGTTTAAATTGTATTGACCTGCTGGTACCAGCCACGTTAAAACTACCATCAGAAAGATAATCCCAAATAAAATGGCGTAAGATGATGGCATTTTTCTTTTCATAAAAAACGACTCCTTTTAATAGTTTTTGTAAAAGTAAGCGTAAGAATGTATCAGCTTGAAATTTTTAGCACTTCAATGAATACAGAAGACGATAACTAAAGGAAAAGTCCTAAAAAAATTTCGTAACGGTTAAGCAAGGATTGGCCAAGATTACTTTTTCATAGAGCGCTTACTTTCTGCTATAATGATAACGAGAAAAAGAGGCAGTCAACTTTCCATTTTGGAATGTGAACTTGCCTTTTTAGGAGGTTTGAACGGTGCTAAATTTGAAAATTTTGCGCTCATACAAATATGCAGTTGATTATTCTTCTTTTAAAGCTGCTGCCGAAAAATTAATGTACAGCCAATCGACGATTAGCAAACACATTGCTGAGTTGGAACAAGCAGTAGGATTTCCGTTATTTAACGAAGGAAAAGTTCAAAATGGCTTAACTGAAATCGGTGAACTGACATACAATTATGCGCAGCATGCCCTAACTTTTTATGGACATTTTAAAGAACAAGTAAAAGCGACGGCATCTTGTCAGACAGTTGTAAAGATTGGCGGATTAGAACGTTATTTGTCAGAAATGGTGGTCACAAAAGTGGTAAGTTATCAAGTGGATCATCCTCAGCTTCGGTTTGATTTGATTCATGGCACCAGTGATGAAACATTGGCACGTTTAAAAGCAGGAGAACTAGATATGGGGATTATTGCAGATCGAATGGTCCCGGCCAATTTTACCAGTTTGGCGATCAAACGGGAAAGTCTGGTATTAATTGCATCTTCTAAAACTTATGAGAAGATATTGCAAGATGCTAGTTCAATGAAGAATTTACCAGTCTTAATTGACCGTAAAGCCAGTGTAATCTTTGAATACGTCTTAAAGGACACCAACGAATTTGCGCAAGTAATTCACGTTGAAGGTGATATGATGGTTTTGACGGGGGTAGAACGTCAAATATGTTTGGGTGTGATAAGTGACGGCTGCTTTGATGGAAAAGATTACCATGTGCTTAAAACATATAATGAGGCGGCACCTATTCGTCTTATTTATCCCGAAAAATGGGAAGATAAAAAGAAAAAGAGGTTTGCAGAGTCCCTCATACGTCAGTTACAACAAGATTTTTTAACTCCACCGCAATAAGGTGGTGTTCTTTTTAGAACATTTTTTCATTCTTGTACTAAAAATTTACTGTTTTACTAAAGGTTCTAACTTTGGTGGGAAAAATTCTTCTTATTTGATTGTTGCCAATATCTTCTGGCATTTTCTAAGTTATTTATAAAGCATTCTCCAGTGGAGATGCTTTTTTTAGTTGCCTTTTTATCACTAGATATGTAGTTAGTTACACAAGTAATTAACCAGTGATGGAACAATCACGTTAAATGGCCTCCCTCTTGTGGATAACGAAGCGGCTTTAAATCAAATTTATTTAATGTCAGAAGATAATTTATATCCGGGAAACTTAAAAGTAAAAAAATACTTTCAATTAACTGCTGACTTTTATGGGATTTTGATTGGGCTTTGGCAGAAGAAATGATAGCTGGATTTGGTTTGGAACAAATTAGTTTCTTTTGATTTGCTTCAAAAGCTTATTGTGATTATTGAAAATCATGCACATTGGGTGTATGGGAAAACTTCTTTTCATCTTCTTGCTTCGTATTTACTGTATAATAAGTTGGTAGAATTATTAAGCAGAAGGTAGTGAAGATGCTTCTATTTTTAGGGTGTGTTTCAAGTATGATGATAAAAATATTGTTAGATAGGATAACAAGGAGGAGTCATGCGTTTAGATAAGTTTTTGGCAGATATGCAAGTTGGTAGTCGCAAAGAAGTGAAAAACTATATAAAAAAAGGCTTAGTTCAAGTTAATCACATTACAGTAAAACAAGATAAATTTCAGGTGAATCCAGAGATTGACGAAATTTTCTTTGATGGTGAAAAAATTGAGTATCAAGAATTTTTCTATTATATGTTAAACAAACCAGCAGGAGTTATTTCTGCTACAAGAGATCAGCAACATCAGACAGTGGTTGATTTGTTACAAGCAGCAGATTTTCGGTCTGATTTATTTCCAGTGGGCCGTTTGGATAAGGATACAGAGGGCTTTGTTTTGTTAAGTAACGATGGAAAATTGGCACATCATTTACTCTCGCCTAAAAATCATGTGGAAAAAGAATATTTTGCCAAAGTTGCGGGTATCATGAGTGGAGAAGATAGTGCAGCTTTTGCTAGAGGGTTGTTATTAGACAAAGGAGAAGTAGCGCTACCAGGAGAGTTGACGATTTTAAAAGTTGATGAAGAAAGTGAGACTTCAGAAATTTCATTAATTATTCACGAAGGAAAGTTCCATCAAGTAAAAAGAATGGTTCAAGCTGTTGGCAAAAAAGTCGTGTATTTAAGACGCGATCGTATCGGCGGCGTTAGCTTGGATAAGGCGTTAGCCTTAGGAGAATATAGACCGTTAACATCTGAAGAGTTAGCTGTCTTAAGTAAAAGTTAAAAAGTAACCAATGAAAGTAAGGTGTCACTTGCAGATGTGACACTTTTTTTGTTGTCAAAAAAAGAAATATTTTGCAAAAACATAATCTCTTTATGAAAAAATTATACTTTATGTAATTTAGCTGAAATATAGAAATCTCGTTGTAAATGAAAGCGCATCTGTTGTGAAAATACGCACCCATTGCAATAAAACTGTAAGTTGGCTGTCATCCTTTTCATGAAAAATCATGCTAAATTAAGCAAGTCAAAAAAACGAAAAGGGGTCATTAATTGAAACTCAAAAAAACAATTTTAACACTTTCACTTCTCGGAAGTTTATTTTTTTCTGCAACTGCTTTTGCTTCTGAAACAAGTGATAAATTAGCAACAGTAACAGCTGATGTGACACAAAGTGAAGCAAAAATAAATGATTTTAAATCACAAATCAAAGATGTACAATCCCAACTTAAAATAAATGAAGAAACACAAGCTGCTTTAGTGCAACAATTAGATAAAGAAGTTGAAAAATTAGCAGATATAAAAGAAGCCTTGATCCAAAAAGAAGCACAACAAGCAGAAGTGGCAGCCTCTTTTTTAAGTTCTTCCCTTGATTTATTAAGTGGATTACAAGGAAAAGAACAAATTGAAGTGCAAGTAACAAAATTAAAAGAAGAACAAAGTAATCAACGCATTGAAGTTGCCTCATTGCAAGGAAAATTAACACAATTAAAACAGAGCAAGCAAGAATTAACGGCCAACGCAACAAATTTAGGCCAAGAACAGGCAGCTGTTGAAAAAGCAATCGTAGTAAAAAAAGCCACAATTGAAAAACTTGCTGCAAAAGTTAAAGCAGAAGAAGAAAAAGCGGCTAAAGTAGCGCAAACAGGTTTTGCTGCACCAATAGAAGGGAGTTTAAATGTCAGCAGTCCTTTTGGCTGGCGTCAAATGCCTTTAGGTGGCGGGACAGAACATCACGATGGCATTGATTTAACCGGTTCTACTGGCCAAACAGTGATGGCAGCGCGAGATGGTGTTGTAATAGAAGCTGGTTTTGATGCTAGTTGTGGCAATCATGTGATTGTAAAACATGACAACGGCTATTACACGTATTACTTTCATTTAACAACAATTGAAGTAAGTAATGGTGCTAATGTGAGTGTCGGTCAACGAATTGGTGGTATGGGAACCACAGGAAACTCCACTGGTGTTCATTTACACTTTGGTGTTGCAACAGGTATGTGGGAGGGCTTTGTTGATCCTGCGCCTTTAATTGGTGCTGCTTAATAAAGTAAAATTAAAATACCCAACAACTCTCAGGGGAAAATTTTTTCTGAAGGTTGTTGGGTATTTTGCTAGTAAAATAGGATGTATTCATTTTGCTTTTCTTACTACCATAAACCTGGGGTGGCGGTAATAATTAATTTTTCTTTAGAAAAAGGGTGTTCGATATGCATTTCACTCGCATGCAGCATTAAACGTGGTGCTTTTATCGAACCATATAATGGGTCGCCAATAATGGGATGACCAATACTTTTTAAGTGGACCCGAATTTGATGAGTACGCCCTGTCTCTAACTGACAATAAACTTGACTTTTTTTTCCTCCGTGATGAACGGTTATGTGAGTGATAGCTGTTTGTCCATTTCGTTCATCAACAATCCGCTTACGGCGATCGTGACGATCACGACCAATTTTTTTCGTAATAGTTAAATCATGGTCTAAATTGCCGGCAACTACAGCTTGATAGCGGCGGTAAATACTTTTTTGTTCCAATAATCGACCTAAAATAGGAAGTACTAATGGATTTTTAGCAAATAATATAGCACCGCTAGTCTCTTTGTCTAAACGATGAACAACATAGGGACGCTGATTTTTAACGGCTAAGTAGGCGGCTAAATCATTTAGAAGTGTATCGATTTCTTGGGGCTGATTGGGATGTGTTTTTACACCAGTTGGTTTATTCACCACAATCAAATGCTCATCTTCATATAAAACTGAGATTTTATTTTTATTGCCTAAAGCAACTGTTTGATAGACGTAATCAGTGGGCTCAATAACTAGGGTAATGATATCGCCAGCTCGACAATGTTCATGAAACATGACAAATTCTCCGTTTTTGCGGACATTTTTTCGGGTACGTAAAAAATGACGGACTTTTCTAGGAACTAACCATTCTTTTTCTAATAGTTCACGAATCGTCATCTCTTTTTGATTTTTAGGTAGTGTTATCGCGTATTCCATCGCAGTCCTCTTTTCATATTTCTTAAACTATGCTTTATTTTAAAAGATATTTAAGAAAAATGTAACGAATTACTGCATTTTCTTTGCTAAAATGTGCTAGATTTAGTTAAATATGCTATTTTCAGTCTAAAGACGCAGGTCAGCGCGAGACTTTCCTGTTAAACTGACACAAATTAAATGAGTGGAGATTGTTATGGACGCAAAAGAAATTTGGAAAAAAATTAAAGAGGCGCTATTATCTTTTTGGCAATGGCTGAAGCCTTATTTACAGCAATTGCATCACTGGCGTAAACGGGTATGGAAAAAATATCATGTGAATAAAATTATTATCCTGTTAGGTTTGGTCGCAGTTCTAGTGACTAGCAGTTACTTATTTTACTTATCCAAACAAGTCGATGTTGACCGTCTGCAATCAGATTTGAAGAACACGACAGTCATTTATGATAAAGATGGCGATACTGCTGGGAAATTAAGTTCTGGTAAGGGGACGTATGTTGAAATTGACAAAATTTCTCCTAATATTGTTAATGCCGTAGTTTCAACAGAAGATCGTAATTTTTATCATCACCATGGATTTGATATAAAAGGGATTGCTCGGGCAGCAGTTAGAGCAGTGATTAATCGCAACACTTCCGGAGGCGGTGGGAGTACCATTACCCAACAATTAGCTAAAAATGCTTATTTAACTTTGGATCAGACTTTTAGTCGTAAAGCAAAAGAACTTTTCTTGGCGATTGAGATTGAAAAAAAGTACACCAAAGACCAAATTTTAACGATGTATTTGAACAACGCTTATTTTGGTAATGGTGTGTGGGGTGTGCAGGACGCTTCTAAGAAATACTTTGGCGTTAATGCCAGTGAACTGGAATTAAGTGAAGCGGCAACACTAGCTGGGATGTTAAAAGGACCTAACATTTATAATCCAATTGACCACCCTGATTTAGCTAATCAGCGCCGAAATGTTGTTTTAAGTGTAATGGTAGATAATGGGAAGATCACCAAAGAACAGGAAAAACAAGTTGAACAAACCAATATAGCAGATTCCTTATATGATGCGTATGATAATGAAGATAGTGGAAATAATTATCCTTACTTTATTGATGCTATCTTAGATGAGGCAGAAGCAAAATATGATATTGACGACTCTGATATTTTAACAAAGGGTTATAAAGTTTATACGACGTTGGATCAACAACAACAAATTCAGATGCAAAACGTTTATGAGAATGCCAATAATTTTCCAGCTAATGCTACTGATGGCGCTATGCCACAGTCAGGTTCAGTTTCAATGGATCCAAATACCGGCGGAATTCGAGCATTAGTGGGGAGACGAGGAGAGCATACTTTTCGAGGCTTTAACTTTGCTACTCAGATGAAGCGTTCACCTGGTTCGACGATTAAGCCAATTAGTGTCTATACACCGGCACTAGAAGCAGGATATAAACCAGATAGTATTTTAAAAGATGAAAAACTGAAATTTTATGATGTAAAAAATTATGATGGTACCTATTCCGGTGAGGTGCCGATGTATCAATCGGTGGCTTGGAGTTTGAATGCACCGGCTGTTTGGTTACTTCATGAAATTGGGATTGATAAAGGATTCAAAAAGGCACAAGAATTTGGTCTTTCACTAACAGAAAAAGACAAATATTGGGGTGGGGTTGCCTTAGGTGGTCTAGAAAAAGGAGAATCCCCAATGACTATGGCTGCAGCGTATGGTGTTTTTGCCAATGGGGGACAACTTTACACGCCACATGTTATCACTAAGATTGTAGATTCTAAAGGTACCGTTATTGTCGACAATACTAAGCCAAAAGGCAAACGTGTTATCTCAGAAGAAACAGCCAATCAGATGACAAGTATGTTATTGGGAACATTTTCAAATGGGACTGCTGCCCAAGCCAATCCTGGGTATACAATGGCAGGTAAAACAGGAACAACAGAAACGAACTTTGATTCTAGTAAAGCTAACGATCAATGGATTGTAGGCTATACGCCAAATGTGGTAATTGCGACTTGGTTAGGATTTGAACAAAGTAGCAAGGATCATTATTTATCGGGTACGAGTGGCGATGTAGTTGGTAAAATTTTTCAAGCTGAAGCGGCTAATATTTTGCCTCATGTCAAGGAGTCTGGTTTTGCCGTAGCCGACGCTTATCAAACGAATGGAAAAGTTGTCGCTGCTGATGAAGTCAATCGTGATCAAAGTAGTGAAAACGATTGGAGCAAAACGGTCGATGATTTCGCAGAAAAAGCAAAAGATGGTTTAAGTGAAATCGGTGGTAAAGTAAAAGAAGGTGCAAAACGGGTCTTTCAAGATATTTGGGGTAAACTAAATGGTAACTAATTTTTTTATGTTACAATAAAGCATATCAAATAAAAGCGAGGTTACAAATCATGGCAAATATTTATGATACAGCAAATCAATTAGAACGAGAAATTCGTGAATCGCAACAATTTGGCGACTTAAAAGCATCTTTTGATCGCTTGAAAGAAAATCAAGAAGCACATGCTTTATTTCAAGAATTCCAACAATTGCAACAAGGTTTGCATGAAAAAATGATGTCAGGTGAAGAAATTTCCGAAGAGGATGCAAAAAAAGCGCAAGAATTAGCTGAAAAAGTACAAAAGGAAGACTTAATTAATGAATTAATGCAAAAAGAACAAGCTTTTAGTGCTGTTGTCAATGACTTAAACCGCATTATCATGGGCCCTGTTCATGAATTATATAATTAAAAAATAGGATGGGGCTAGCCTCATCCTATTTTTTATGCGTGTCCTTAAATAAATTGATAACTATGCTTTAATTTTATAACGCAATAATGTTTGTAATTTTTCTGGTTGTGTTCGACGAAAATCGTTTAGGTAGATTTCTCGGTGCCAGTAATCACCCATCATCACGGTCTTAGTTAACTTGTTTTCAGCTAGAAAGTTCTCCATCTGATTAAATGTTTTGGTTTCTGTATCAAAGGTACCAGTATGGATCATTTGTAAAACTTGTCCTTCTTCATAGACTTCCCATTTCACATCGTCAAAATAAGGATTTTCTTTTTTGATTAAGGTTTTTGTCTTAATCGCATTGAAAAAGTCTTCTGTTACAAACCCGGGTTGGCGGAGCATAATTTTATATTTTAAAGCATCTTTATTTAGATTTTCGCCTTTTGATCCATCAGTGGTAGTCCAAACACCTTCCAAGGGATAAACGCGATAATCAATTGACTCGCCTAGAGCGCCTTTTTTTATGGCCATTTTAATACCATAGGCAATTGGAAAAAGTGCGCTAATCTTTTTTGTAAACAAGGAATCATTGGGATTGCCACAGCCTGTTAAAGTGATAAATTGTTGTGATGGAATTGTGATTATAGTTGGTTTTTTTGCAGTATATAGTGTTTTTTCCTGCTTGCTCCAATCAATTTTCATAATTTTCTCCTTTAAGTGATCTTGTGGAATCTCGGGGAATTAATTTTACTGGAATTTTAGTATCTCCAGGGATTTTTTCTTCTTGCAGCCAGGCCAATAACAGTTTTGCAGCATTTTGACCAATCCTACTAAAATCCTGAAAAACAGTGGTTAAAGCAGGATCAAAAAAACGTGCTGCTTGTGTATCATCAAAGCCTGAGACTGATAATTCAGCGGGGATATGCCAATTTTGTTGGCGCAGCTGTTGAATTGCGCGTAGTGCAAACAAATCATTTTCACAGACTAAGGCTGTTATTTTGTTTTCCCGTAAATAATGATTAAGGCCAGCCCCGGTTAAATAAGTATCCTCTAAATGAGTATGGAAAATTACTTTTTCTTCTGTTAAGGCCCGAAAATACCCAAAGTAGCGTTGCCGCGTTGATTGAGGATGGTTTTTATCTCCAAAATAATAGGCAATTTTTTGATGTCCTAATTGTAGTAAGTGTTTGGTCGCAAGATATCCCCCTACTTCATTGTCTGCAGTAACCGCAGCAAAAGGTAAGTCGGGGATTTTTTTATCCAAAATAATAGTAGGAAAAGACTGTAAAGCCAGAGAAATAAGTAAATCTAAATGTGCTTCTTGATTACGAGCGTAGTAAATTAATCCATCAAATTCTGTTGTTATGTCAGTTGCAGTACGATGAGTTAAAAAATCAAAATTAGTTAAGAGTACATCTATTTTTTTAGCCTGTAAAACATTCATAACTCCTTCGCTCAAAGGGGCAATGGAGAGTTCTGTGCTTTCTTCTAATGGTAAAATTAATAGAATTCGACGTGGTTGTGTCCGCTTTTCTGGAAGTTCTTTGACAAAGCTCCCGCTACCTTGAATACGTTTGATTAAACCTTCTTGTTCCAAGTCAGTTAATGCTCGCTTGGCTGTAATCCGACTGACGTGATATATGTCAGAAAGTTCTTTTTCGGTAGGTAATTTATTACCTGAAGGAAGTTTTCCAATTAGAATTTGCGCTTTTAAATCGTTTTTTATTTTTTGATAGAGCGGCTGGCTCACGTTTGCTACCTCCTATCTACTTCTATTTTTTGATATATTCAATTAGTATGATAGCATATTATTTTTTGCTCTTACAGAATTAAAAATATCTTTTGAAAGCGTAGACATGTAGTGATTATCAAAGTATAATCATTTTATAAATTGATATATCAAATTTAATATTTTTTTTAAAAGAAAATTGAGACAAGGTTCACGCTTTTTGATAATGGTAAAATACGTGCACCAATTTCAAATTAGGAGGATGTAAAATGTATTACGGTGGTATTGAAGCAGGCGGGACAAAATTTATCTGTGCTGTCAGTGATGAGCAACAAAATATTGTGGCAAAAACGAGTATTCCTACAACCACCCCGGCAGAAACTTTACAAGCCACGTTTGATTTTTTTGATCAATATGAAATCAGTGCAATGGGCATTGGATCATTTGGACCGATTGGAATTAATGAGGATAAAGATAATTATGGCTATATCTTGGCAACACCAAAACCAGGGTGGTCTGAGTTTGATTTCTTAGGTCAAATGAAAGAAAAATACGATATTCCTTTTGTCTGGACGACAGATGTCAATGCAGCAGCATATGGTGAACTAAAAAAAGGAGCAGCTCAAGGTAAAAATAGCTGTATTTACTTAACAGTAGGTACAGGAATCGGGGGCGGTGTTGTAATTGATGGTAAAATCTTCTCTGGAATCAATCATCCAGAAATGGGACATGTGCATGTAAAACGTCATCCGGATGATGAATATGAAGGAAAGTGTCCGTATCATAAGGACTGTTTAGAAGGTCTAGCAGCAGGACCAAGTCTTGAAGCAAGAACTGGCATTAAAGGTCAAGATTTACCAGAAGATCATCCAATTTGGGAAATCCAAGCGTATTATATTGCGCAAGCATTAATGAGTTATGTTTTAACATTAGCACCAGAACGAATTATTTTAGGTGGTGGTGTGATGAACCAAGATCATTTATTAATGAAAATTAGACAAAGTTTTGTGGAGCAAGTCGCCGGTTATGTGGAAACACCGCCAGTTAGTGAATATATTGTCCGTTGGGGTTTACCAAATGAAAGTGGCATCACAGGTTGTTTATTATTAGCAGAAGATGCTATAAAAACAAAATAAATAAGAAAAATAAGTCAAACAATCTTGTAGCAAGTAGTGAAGTGATACTATTTGTTACAAGGTTGTTTATTTTGATTCACATTTTGTACCATGTAAAAGCAGTAACGCAATAGATTAAAAAGAAATTTAAGCTAGTTTTACATCATTCAGCTAAACACCATTAAAAAAATGACAGCTTTTTTTTATGTACTTCTTTTAATGACAAAAGGCGAACAAGTTTTCGTATTATGGGTGACGGAACACGGGAGAAATGTTATGATATAAAGGAATTTACAGTTTTTTTACCAAATGAATTAGGGTGCTTTAAAATCTGTAAACAACTTCTTTATTTGAAATATGAAGTGAAATTATGAAATAAGGAGGGCGTTATCATGCGCTTTATCCATGTTGCTGATTTGCATTTTGACCGCACTTTTGAGGGAGTCCCAAAAGAACTTCCAGCTGATTTTTTAAAAAAGTTAAATCAAGCGAATGAAAAAACTTTAAAAAATATTATTACCAGCGCTATTAATCAAAACGTGGATTTTGTCATTTTTGCTGGAGATACCTTTCATCAAAAGAATCCATCTTTGAAAAATCAGCAGTTATTAATGCAGCAATTTCAGCGATTAGAACAGGTGGAAATCCCGGTATATTTAATTTTTGGTAATCACGATTATTATGATGAGAATCGTTACTGGTTTTCATTTCCTAAAAATGTAGTATTGTTTGAAGAAGAAAAAGTGAAAAGCTTTATTGCGACTACGCAAGCGGGGGAACGTTATGCGGTATCGGGGTTTAGCTATCGTCAGCAATATTTGCATAAATCCATGACCCAAGAATTTCCCATGCGCAATTCACAAGTTGACTATCATATTGGACTTTATCATGGGGATGTTCAAGATGCCAACTTTGCACCGTTTAACCTTAGTGAATTGAAAAGTAAAAATTATGATTATTGGGCATTGGGACACATTCATCAACCGACGCAATTAAGTGAAGAAATTATTTATCCAGGAACACCACAAGGGCATACGAAAAAAGAGCTTGATTTGGGTAATGTTCTCTTAGTGGATTTGTCAGGGGATAAAGTCAATTTAAAGGAAATTCCTGTTGCTGCAGTGCGTTGGCAAAAAAGCGTAATTTCCTTAGCCCACTGTGAGAATAATGCAACAGTCTTAAATTATTTAAAAGAACAATTGACACCGCTGGCAACAGCGCAGACGAGGTTGCTCGAAATTACATTGACAGAAACACAACACTTGGTTAATTTTGCCGATATGATTGTAAATGGTCAGCTGCAAGATTTATTAAATCAACAATGGCCTGCACAAATTTTTGTTCATAAATTGGCAGTACAAGAAACAAAAGCAAAGATTTCATTACCTGCAAGTGATTTATTAAAAAAACAATTGTTACAAGAATTTAGCCACAGCGAAATTTTTAAAGAAGTTTTAGCCGATCTTGCTACAAATAAAATTACCGCAGCTTTGTTGGAAGACGATGAATTTTGCCAAGAAGTGTTGGAACAAGTCACCGAAGAATTAGATCAGCAATTTGAATGGGGGCAAAAGTAATGCGAATTCTAAGAGCTGAAATTACCGGGTTTGGTAAATATCGTAATCAAACAATTGATTTTACGAGTGGCAATCAATTGTTTTACGGTGCAAATGAGGCGGGTAAGTCGACTTTGTATCAGTTTATTATGGCGATGTTATTTGGCTTTCCTTTAAAAAGAGGAAGAAAACGTGATTTTGAACCTTTAGATGGTACGAGTTATGGTGGGCGTTTAGTAATAACACTCCCTGTGCAAGGTGAAGTGACAATCGAACGCTTTAAACAAGTGAATCGGGGGAAAGCAAAAGTTTACTTAAGACAGCAGACTGGAGATGATACGCTTTTAAATCAATTGATTGCACCTTTAAATCGGGAATTGTTTGAAGAAGTTTTTACTTTTCAACAAGAACAATTGGCGCAAATAGAGCGCCTACAAGAAAAACCACTGCACGATGCTTTAATTTCATTGGGAATTACTGGGAGCAAAAAATTATTAGAAAAGCAACAGACCTATAACGAGAACGAACAAAAAATATTTAAAGTCAGAGGACAGCGACAGGCTTTAAACAAGGCTTTAAAAGAACGGGAAAAAATTGCCCAACAAGTTTCGCAACAAGAAACAAAGGAAGCCGCCATTACCGATCTTTTAGCCGGCAAACAAAAAGATGAATTACTGCAACAAGAATTAACAGAAAAATTAAAACAAGCGCAGCAAGAATATTTAGTCCTAAAAGAAAAAGAAAATAGCTTTCCCCAATATGAAGAGTGGCAAGTTTTACAAAAAAAATATCCCAACGATGAATTAGGAGCCCAACCTGAGAAACTACAGGAATTTTACAATCAATATAATCAGCTAAATACCCGCTTAGCAGAAGGCAAACAAGCATTGGTCGCGTTAAATGAATCTTATGGATTGACTGATCGTTACCGATTTTATCTCGAACATGAAATAGAGATTAAAAATTTGCTACAAGATCAAGTTACTGCAGTGCGTTTAACCGACGATTTTCAAGCACATCTACGCGAGCAACAGCAATTAATAGAAGCCGTGACGGTTTTAGAAGATACGTATCAGTTTAACGTGGGAGAAGATCCACAGAAAAAAGTTCGTGTAGTTAAAAATTTAGTCCAAGACTATCACAGCATTACATCAGATATTACGCAGGCGCAACAAGAAGTTCGGTGGCAAAAAGAACAACAGCCGGTACTTTCTACTACCCCTTCTTTTTTTCAACAGCAGACCGGAGCTGTTCTTCCTACCCTTATTGCTAGTTTTGTTGCAGTGATTTTTGTGATTGGTGGTATCCTCAGTACAAATGTCCGCTTTGTCTTATGGGCAATTGCCCTCATTGCAGTGGGGGTCGCCCTTTACAATTACCAGAAAAAAACGACTAAAAAGCACTCTGTGAAAACAAAAGATAAGCAGCAAGAAAGCCACAAAATGACATTTGTGGACCAATTGATGAAAAAGCAAGAACAAATTTGGCACCACCTACAAACGCAATTACCTTTGCTTAAAGACCCGGAAGATTTACCTGTTGCTTTAGTTCAATTGCAAAATGCTGCAGAAGATTATCTTGTGAAAAATAATGCCCTGATGGCAGTGGATCAACGTTTGGATCAATTAGATCAAGCGTATGGCGCTTTTTTACAACGGTTTTCATTTTTAGATAAATGGGTGCCACAAGAAGGACAAGATATTTTACAACGTTTATTATTAGTACAAAATTTTGCTGATGAGATGCAAGAAGTGAAGTTGCAGCAGGAACAACCCACAGCGGCTTTATTGATTCGTCAAAATCAACAATTGCAACAGCAACTTGATCAACTGGTGGCAGAAAATCAGAATTTGCTTAGTAGTGTAGGAATTACGCAACCTACTGAAATTCCATTATGGATTGCACAAATGCATCAAAAAGCGGGTGACTTAGCCCGAAAACAAGAACTTGCAGCAAGGCTAAAAAATTTATTTCCTAAAAAAATTACCGCTACACAATTAGCAATGAAAAGAGCAACAGTACAAAAGAAGCTAGAAGAATTACAGCTAGCTGATCGCCAAGTGAACCGTAGTATACAAAGCGCACAATTAAAAATTGAACAGATGCAAAGTGATGGAACTTTAGATGAGTTACGTCAAAGCTTAACGCAAGCAGACAGTAAGGTTTATGAACTGGCGCTCCAATGGGGAAAAAATAAACTGTTGGCAGCTTTACTAGGTGATTTAGCAACAGAACTTTCAGATAAACAGTTGCCGCAGTTGTTACAAAAGAGCAGTGAATACTTAAAAATTTTGACAAAAGACAATTATACAGCTTTGGATTTTATTGAAGGAGAATTAGTTGTCAAAACTAAAAATCAAAACTGGCAGATTTATGAACTTTCCACAGGTACTAAAGATCAAGTGATTATGGCAGTTCGCTTTGGTTATTTATCCTTGCAGGAAAGAATTTTATGTCCGTTAATCATTGATGATGGCTGGTTGCATTATGATAGTATTCGTAAAGAACAATTAGCTGTCTTGTTAAAAGAATTTTCCCAAGACTATCAAGTGATTTGTTTGTCTTCTGACGTAGAAATGGTAAGCTATTATGAGAAGTTACAACAAAAAATTGTTGTGTTAAATTAGTTTTTTGTTGCAAGTTGTGACTAGAAAAAAGAAGTAAGAGGAGATTGCCATGAAAAAATTAAAAGATTTAGCCGTGGATGAAGAATTTCAAGCTTTTTTATTAATTAAAAATGCCGATGTTCGGTTAGCTAAAAACGGTAAAAAATTTATTGCATTTACTTTTCAAGATACGTCTGGTACGATTGACGGCAAGTTTTGGGATGCTTCTGAAGAAGAAATTAATAAATTTGCAGCAGGCAAAGTGGTTGCCTTACAAGGAAAACGTGAATTGTATAACGGTAATCCACAAGTGAAAATTGTTCATCTGCGATTAGCGCGTGCTGATGAACCTAGTGAACCCACGCAATATATGGAAAGAGCACCGCTTAAAAAAGAAGAGATGGAAGAAGAAATCAATCAAACTTTATTTGAAATTATCAATCCTCATTGGAATCGGATTGTTCGCTTTTTATTAAATAAATATCAAAAAGAATTTTTTGACTATCCTGCAGCTAAACGCAATCATCATGCTTTTGCTGGTGGTTTAGCCTATCACACAGTTTCAATGCTGCGTTTAGCCAAAGCAATCGTCAAAGAATATCCGGAATTAAATCCATCGTTGTTATATGCGGGAGTTATTTTACACGATTTAGGGAAAGTCGTGGAATTATCTGGGCCTATGTCAACGGAATACACTTTAGTGGGAAATTTGGTTGGTCATTTGGTGTTGGTAGATGAAGAAATTACAAAAGCTTGTATAGCTTTAAAATTTGATGAAAACGAAGAAGATATTGTCGTTTTACGTCACATGGTTTTAGCACACCACGGTTTGTTGGAATATGGCTCGCCTGTTCGACCACGTATTATGGAGGCTGAAATCTTACATCAAATTGACAATTTAGATGCTTCGATGCAAATGATGCTAACTTCTTTGCGCCAAACACAACCGGGAAATTATTCGGATCGTATTTTTGGAATGGATAATCGTAGTTTCTATTTGCCTAAAGATGTATAGCAACACATACTAAAAATAATAAAGTTTCATTTATACCACAATATTTATGAGAGAAATTGTTTGGTACAAATGAAGCTTTTTATTTATGCAAAAATAATGATTTTTCTTCTTTTTCGGCTATCAAAATGTGAGGTTTTTGAAAGTGAAGGTTAAATCTTCTGGAATTTAGTCATTTTTCTTAAAGTTTTTATAAACTAATTGATATTTTTATTGAATTTCAGTAAATAAAAATCTCCTATGTTATCTTTTTTTGTAGAGAATTTTCAAAGGAGATTACAGCTGTGGAAAAGATGAACGGTCTAAGCTTAGCTGAGGTGCAGTTACGAAAAGAACAAGGATTACAAAATAATTTTATTGAAAACGCGGCCAAATCAACACGGGCCATCTTTTACGATAATTTAGTTACATTATTTAATTTTTTAAATTTATTGATTGGGATTTGTCTTTTTTTAGTAGGCGCTTATAGCAATATGTTTTATCTGATTATTATTTTAGTCAATATCATAATTGGGATTTATCAAGAGATTCATGCCCGTAATTTAGTCCAAAAGCTTTCAATTGTGAATAAAAAGCAGGTGAGCGTTTTTCGCGATGGGATTGAAATAAAGGTAGCTACTTCAGAGTTGGTCATAGAGGATTTGGTCAAAATAACTGCAGGAGAGCAAGTTCCTTCTGATGTAAAAGTTATATGTGGCTTTGCTGAAGTTAATGAAGCAATGTTGACAGGAGAAGCCGATTTAATTGCTAAACAGGCTGGGGAAACCTTATTGTCGGGAAGTTTTTTAGTTAGTGGAGAAGTATTCGCACGAGTTATCCATGTGGGAAAAGATAATTATGCCGTAAAATTAACCAATGAAGCGAAAATGCATAAACCGCTTAACTCAGAATTAATTCGGGCAATTCGTCAGGTAACAAAGTTTACTAGTTTTGTCATTATTCCTTTTGGTCTACTCCTGTTTTTAGAAGCTTATATTTGGCGTGCAAGCGGAATGAAAGAAGCAGTGGTGGTTTCTGTTGCAGCTGTTTTGGGAATGTTGCCTAAAGGTTTAGTTTTCGCCGATTGTAAAATTAAGCTAGACAACTAAAAAAGTCATTTGTGCTACACTCAAAATAGTTCCGTCCAAAGAATTATAAGGAGTGAGTACAAATGACCTATACCCATCTTACAACGGATGAACTTGTAATGATAGAGTCTTATTTCAAAATAAATCAATCTGTTGCGAAAACTGCGCATTGCTTGAATCGTTCAAGACAAACGATCCATAAAGTATACCTGTTCTTCAAGCAAGGAAAATCAGCCTTAGAGTACTATCAACAGTATAAGAAAAACAAATCAAACTGTGGTAGACGCCCGCTTGTTTTACCTGAGGAACAATCAGAATATATTCAAAGAAAGGTTGTTCAAGGATGGACACCCGATGTGATTGTTGGTCGTGCAGCGTTTCCTATTCGTTGTTCTGCTCGTACCATTTATCGTATGTTCAAAAAGGGGCTATTTAATCCTTCTGACTTACCGATGAAAGGCAAGCGTAAACCAAATGGACATCAAGAAAGACGTGGAAAACAAGCTTTCCGTCGCTCTATTCATGAACGTGAAAAAGATTATAGCCAATTCTCAAATGAGTTTGGTCACCTTGAAGGTGACACTATCGTAGGTTTGAAACATAAAAGTGCTGTAATTACCTTAGTTGAACGATTATCAAAAGTTATCATCACATTGAAACCGTGTGGTAGACAAGCGATTGATATTGAAAACAAATTAAATCATTGGTTTGAATCTGTACCGAAAAATCTATTCAAATCCATCACTTTTGATTGTGGAAAGGAATTTTCAAATTGGAAACAGATCAGTAATGCCAATGATATTGCCATTTATTTCGCTGATCCAGGAACGCCGTCTCAAAGAGGCCTAAACGAGAATTCTAACGGATTGTTACGTAGAGATGGTTTATTGAAATCTATGGATTTCAATTCAGTAGATGAATCTTTTATTCAATCTGTCGCATCGAAACGAAATAATATTCCTAGAAAATCACTGAATTATCGAACACCTTTGGAAGTATTTTTGAGTTACGTAAGTATTGATGATTTGTCTAACTTAATTTGACAATTAAGATTTATTAATTAGTATCGCACTAACGACAGGGGTTACCAAATTAGCCAAAAAGAGAATTTTGGTTCAAGATATGTATGCAATTGAAACACTGGCACATGTTGATACGCTTTGCCTGGATAAGACGGGGACGATTACAGAAGGAAATATGCGCGTTTTAAAATTCCACAGTCTACAAAAAGAATACGAAGTACAACTGCCGACTATCATAGGGAGCTACTTAAAAAACAGCACAGATTGTAATGCAACAATGCAAGCCTTGCGAAATTATTTTCCTGAAAAGAACCTTTATACTGCCAGTCGTGTAACCCCATTTTCTTCAGAACGAAAGTGGAGCAAAATGGATTTAGCGACAATTGGAACAGTGTACTTGGGAGCCCCTGAACGTATCTTGGCAAAAGAGCATATTCCGGAGATAGTTTTTACAGCACAAAAGGCAGGGCTACGGGTATTAATAATTGCAGTAGCAAAAACCTCAGAAGAAAAAGAGGCGCGTCGTGCAATTGCCGTAATTGAAATTGAAGATATTATTCGAAATAATGCGGCCCAAACACTCGCCTATTTGGATCATGAAGGAGTAGCGTTAAAAGTTATCTCAGGTGATAATCCAGTGACTGTCGCCAATATCGCTAAGCGAGCGGGACTGTTACATTACGAAAAATATATTGATTTAACAACTTGTGAAACTGATGCTGAGATAAGACAAGCGGCATTAGACTATACCGTTTTTGGTCGTGTTACTCCTCAACAAAAGAAATTACTAGTTCAAGCTTTGAAAAAAGCCGGTGGAACGGTGGCAATGACAGGTGATGGTGTCAATGACATTTTGGCACTGCGAGAAGCAGATGTAAGTATTGCAATGGCAGATGGTGATGCCGCAACGCGTCAAATCGCCAATTTGGTATTGTTGGATTCAGATTTTACCACCTTACCAGAAGTCTTATTTGAAGGACGACGAGTAGTAAACAATGTGACCAAAGTTGCTGGTATTTTTTTCATTAAAACCATCTATTCTTTCTTATTATCTATTATTTGTTTATTAAGCGTCCGCGCGTTTCCTTTCCTCCCGATTCAAATCACACTGATTGACTTGGCAATTGAAGGGTACCCTTCTTTCTTTTTATCTTTTGAGGAGAATCAAAAGAAAGTCACTGGAAAGTTTTTACCTACCGCACTTCAAGCAGCTTTGCCGAATGCTTTATTAATAGTTGTGAATATTTTGACGGTACAATTATTGAGTAGGCAAGCAAATTGGTCACAAGTACAAGTTACTACTTTAATGTATTATCTATTAATTGGGATTAGCTATTTAGCGGTAATTAAAGTTTGTTTACCACTTAACCCATTGCGGGTATTTCTGATAGCCACTACAATTGGTGGAATTTATGTTGCTGCAATGTTGTTTGATAAAATTTTAGAAATTAATTTTTTAACATCGGCAACTATTCCTATATTTATTATAGGGATGCTAGTGAATGGTATTTTGTACAGTCTTATAACGTGGTTCATGAAGAAAAGACAAAATAAGATAAAGAGCGTGCACTAGGTGAATTCATTTTTTAAAAGAAAATTTCGTTAAGTTTTTTTGTCAGTACAAGCAAAAAGTCCTCTGGTTTGAAAGTTAAAATAACTTTGACCAGGAGGACTTTTCTTTATTTAAGGTTGCAGTAGATACATAAGTTTAACTACCAGTGTAGCTGTCTTATTTTTTAATTATTTAGATTCAGCCGTTGAGCTTTCTGCTGTTTTAGATTCTTCGGTAGAAGAATCTGCTTTTGAATCTTTCGTTGAGCTTGATTTTGTATCTTTTGTTTCAGCAGCTTCAATAAAGTCGCTTAAGATATTTTGTAAAGCATCATCTTTTACTTTTACATTAGCTTCTTTTAATTCTTGTCCGATTACTTTAGCAGAGAATGTAGAATCAGATGCTTTGGTATTGATGGCAATTTCTTTCAATTCTTTTTTGTAAGGGTCCATTGAATTGCCTTTAGCTTTGTTTTTATCCATCCGAACAACGTAATAGCTTGTCATCATAGTAGATTGGTCAGTAACCGGGATAACGTCAGAAATTTCACCATCCTTTAGTTTGAAAGCAGCGGTTTTAACATCGGCTGGCACGCTTGCTGTTTGAGAATCAAAGGAGATTTTGCCACCTTTTTCTTTAGTAGCAGAGTCAGTGGAACTCTTCTTTGCGATTTTTTCAAAGTCTGCGTCTTTTTTACTTACTTCATCTTTTAATTTTTTGGCTTCATCTTCACTTGCAGCAGCAATGATGTGTGCATCAACTTCTGGATGGAAAGAATCCCACGCTGTTTTTAAATCTTTGTCAGTAACTTTGACATGTGATTTAATACCTTTTTCTAAAGCAGCTTGTTGCGTTAAGTATTCTTTGAAAGTTTTCTTAGTGAAACCAGATTGTTCTAGTTGTTGTTCAAATGAATCGCCGTAAACTTTGGCTTGTTCATTGTATTGCTTATCAATTTCTTTTTGATCAACTTTATCACCATATTTGTCACCAAAAACTTTTAAAATAATCATATTACGGATTGTTTGTTGATTGTTAGATTCATATTTTGCTTGATCGTAAAAATCTGATACCGTGATTTTTGCACCTTTCATTGTGGCGATATCTTGGTCTTTGGCGCCACAAGCAGCAAGGGATAAAACAGCCATTGCACTGACAGCGGCTAATAACATTTTTTTCTTCATTTAGTTGAGCACTCCTGTATTTTCAATTTAATTTTCACAAATATTACTATAGCACATTCTGTTTTTAAAAAAAATCACTGGTTGGAAGTTTCAAACAAAATTCACACAATGGTCGTTTTTCTTTAGCTTTCCTTAGAGACTATCGGCATGTCTGTTGTAGATAGTGTGTCATTTGTAAATGCGTCGACATGTTCGGTTAACGTTTCCACTTGATCTTTAATCTGTGCGACACGCGGTTGGGCTTGAAATTTAAATTCTGTGATATCTTGCTGCAGACCTGACGTAAAAGCGGGAATAAGTTCTTGTGCTGTTTTTTGTGTTGTTTGCAGCGCGTTTTTGAAATTTGTTAAACGCGTATTCAATTCAAGAGTAGTCTCTGTGGCAAGCTCTAGTTCACGCGCCAACTTTTCTCTTGTTTCGTTACCGCTTCTAGGAACAGTGAGTAATGTCCCAACACCCCCGGCAACAGAGCCGACCACGAATCCTTTTAAGAAATTTTTTAACATTTATTTCACCTGCTTTGCAATAGCTTTGGCGATAGCTTTCATTTCATCTTCATTGTGCAGACCTTCGTGATTGCCAAAATGAACGGAGAAGTCATCTGTTTTTTCATAGCGAGGAATTAAATGTACATGGGAATGAAAAACGGATTGATAAGCTAGTTCTTTATTATTATTTAAAATATTTAGTCCGGCCATTTCCGGAAAAGCAGTTTCTAGTGCACGGGCAATTTTAGGAATACGAGCAAAAACTGCGCTAGCCAAGTCTTCATCGTATTCAAAAATATCGGTAACGTGTTTTTTAGGAATTACTAATGTGTGTCCTTGTGTAACTTGAGAAAGATCTAAAAAGGCGTAGACAACATCGTCTTCGTAAACTTTATAGCTAGGAATTTCACCTGCTGCGATTTTACAAAAAATACAATTTTCCATGAAGGTCATCCTTTCTTCTTGCTTGCAGCGTCGCTGCAAGATTTTAATCGATTTTGTTATTCTTACTTTACCACAACCAGCCAGTTTTTTTCAGAGAAAGGCTGTTTTTTGGTATAATAAGACTGCTATCAATTGGAATTTTAAAAGCCGAGATAAAGGAGCTTATCAAAATGAGTTTAATTGTTAAAGATCTAACAGGGGGCTACGGTCAGTTTCCTGTTTTGAAAAATTTGAATTTCTCCGTTGAAAAAGGGGAATTGGTAGGGTTAATCGGGCTAAATGGTGCTGGTAAGAGTACCACGATTAAAGAAATTATCGGACTTTTACAACCGCAAAAAGGCAGCATTAGTTTAAATGACGTAACCTTAAAAAAAGATCCAGAAAATTATCGGAAACAAATTGGCTATATTCCAGAAACGCCTTCTTTATATGAAGAGTTGACGTTGCGAGAACACATCGAAGTAACTGCAATGGCGTATGATATTGCGCAACAAGAAGCTATGAAACGAGCAAAGCCGCTGTTAAAAACGTTTCGCTTAGAAAATAAGTTAGATTGGTTTCCAGCCAAGTTTTCTAAGGGAATGAAACAAAAAGTGATGGTATTGTGTGCCTTTTTAATTGAACCCAGCCTTTATATTATTGATGAACCATTTTTAGGTTTAGATCCTTTGGCGATTAATGCTTTGTTGGAACTTATGAATCAAATGAAAAAAAATGGCGCGGCGATTTTAATGTCTACGCATATTCTGGCGACGGCAGAAAAGTATTGTGATCGTTTTATTGTCTTGCATGAAGGAGAAATCACAGCGCAAGGTAGTTTAGAGGAATTGCAAGAAACTTTTGGCTTGCCAGGAGCAGACTTAGACGAAATCTATTTGCACTTAACAAAAGCGCAGGTGATAGAGAATGCGTGACTTATTTAAAAAGCGTCTGAATTTTCATCAACGTCATATGCAAAAATATTTGCGGTATGTTTTTAATGATCATTTTGTCTTGATTTGCGTCTTTTTACTTGGTGGAGTGGGACTTTATTATTCAGAGTTCATTAAAACATTGCCTAATAACTTTTGGCCTGCAACTCTTGTGGTGTTAGTTGCCTTATTAGCAGTTTTACCAATTGGGCATTTTGCAACTTTGACCCAAGAAGCAGATATTGTCTTTTTGCTCCCCAAAGAAAGAGCTTTGAAAGACTATTTTAAAGCTGCGTTTAACTATTCTTTAGTGTTACCATTTTTTGTAGAACTCTTGATTTTAGGCTTTTTAATGCCACTTTTGGTCGCAACTAGTTCACTTGGATTTTCTGCATTTTTTATTTTGTTATTGAGTATGTGGTGTTTGAAGTTTGCCCACTTAAAAATTGCTACTTTGAAAATTTATCAAGTAACCACGACTTTTCTAAAACAAGCAGAGCTAACTTGGTTTGGAGTAGCAACAATTTCTTTGGCTGCTGGTATTTTTTTAAATCCATTTTTGGGCCTAGTTTTCGCGAGTATCACAGCAGTTGTGACACAACAAGTAGTAGCCAAAAGAGAAGATAATCTTGATTGGGAAAAAATGATCGACAAGGAAAAAAGTCGACTTCATCGTATCTACCAATTTATCAATCTTTTTACCGATGTACCAGAAATTACCGCAACAGTAAAACGCCGCGCCTATTTAGATGGCTTGTTGCAAAAAATTAAATCTCAACAAAGTAATACTTATTTGTATTTATATACCAGACGATTTGTCAGAGGTTCAGAATATAGCGGACTTTTTATTCGATTAGTTTTTATTGGTAGTTTGTTACTTTATTTCGTTCACGATCTTTATTTTAGTGTGGGATTAGGAATTCTATTTATTTATATGATTGGCTTTCAGTTAATTCCGTTATACAATCAATTTCGCTATATGGTTTTAACGCAACTTTATCCCGTTTCTAGTCAACAAAAAGCCAAAGCATTGCAATTTTTACTAGTGGTTTTATTAAGTGTAGCAGCAGTGATATTTGCTATCAGCGCAGGTTTCGCTCTTTCTTTATGGACAGAACGTTTCTTAGTAATTGCTGCATATTTTCTCATGGTATTTTTCTTTACACACTGGTATGTTCCAAGTCGTTTAAAGAAGATGGCGGCATAATGGGAAATAAAATAAAAAAGATCTTAAAAAAGCTCGTAGGGGAACGTATATGCGCTTGACGATAAGGCGTGAGACCGCTAGAATGGGGGTACTTTTGTTTTGAAGGAGGACGGAGCAATGGATATTCAGTTAGGCCAAGAATGGAATTTAAGTCCCATTAAAGGCGATACCGGAAAAGCGTATGTTGGCTCTCGAGAAAACGATAAAGTTTTTGTGAAACGCAACACGACACCAATGCTTGCAGCTCTTTCAAAAGAAGGAATTACCCCGCGTTTAATTTGGACAAAAAGAACGGGAAATGGGGATACTTTTTCCGCACAGGAGTGGCTAGAAGGAACGATTTTAACAGCTGAGGAAATTGGGAAACGAAATGATGTTGTAGACGTGTTGTATCAATTGCATCACTCACAATCACTAAAGCGAATGTTACAAAAAATAGGTGGAGAAGTTTTAACACCGAAGATGATGTTAGAGCAATACAAAAGTGCTTTAGCTAATCCCATTGCAGAGAATCGCTTTTTACAATTAGTTTTACATTATTTAAAACATAATGTACCAGAATTTACTAAAGAAGATGTGGCGGTTGTTCATGGAGATGTGAATCATCGCAATTGGCTGGTTTGTCGTAATTATTTATATTTAGTGGATTGGGATTCTATTTGTTTTAGTGATCCAGCCGTAGATATTGGAACTTTTTTAGGCCATTATTTACCTAAATCTTCTTGGAGCCGCTGGTTAATGAGTTATGGCATGATGCCAAGCGGTGCTAATCTTGAAAAAGTTTACTGGTACGCCTTGATGTCACTGTTACAAGAAGTCAAAAAATATTACGTTCGTGGTGATTTTGACACGATGAATGAAGTCATTATTCAAATTAAGCGAATTTTTAGTGAATAGAGCGATGTCTTAGGCGGAGGCTTTTGACCTTGCTCTTTTTTTGTGAGCTATCGTAAATTTAGTTAGGGATAAGAAAGGAAATGAATATGCGAGTAAGAAAAAGAAATGGTGCTGAAGAAATGCTCTTGGCCCATCCAGAAATTATTATTGCACAACCAACTGCCCAAAAAGGCAAATGGCATGAAGTATTTGGGAACACACACCCAATTCATATTGAAATTGGAATGGGAAAAGGTCGTTTTATTAGTGGTATGGCAAAGCAGAATCCAACAATTAATTATGTTGGTATTGATATGCAAGTAAGCGTGGTTTCCCATGCGCTAGATAAGGCGCTAGAAGCTGAAGTAGACAATTTACGCTTATTGCACGTTGATGGTTCGGCTTTGACTGAATATTTTGCAGATAATGAAATTGATCAAATCTATTTGAATTTTTCAGATCCTTGGCCTAAAAAGCGTCACATCAAACGCCGTTTAACCTCACCTGATTTTTTAGCTGTCGATGAAACTATTTTAAAACCTAAAGGAGAAATTCACTTTAAAACCGATAATCAAGGTTTGTTTGAATATTCTTTAGCTAGTTTTTCGCAATACGGGATGACGTTAAAACAAGTTTGGTTAGATTTACACAACAGTGATTTTCGCGACAATATTATGACCGAATACGAGGAAAAATTTAGTACCAAAGGACAGCCGATTTATCGAGTAGAAGCACAATTTGCAGATAAAACCAAAAAAAATTAATACATTTTTCCCTAAGCGTCGTCTCTATTAAAGAGGCGACGCTTTTTTTACATAAAATATATAGTGTTAAATAAAAAATTTTGTTTTTGGCGTATCTTTTTTCGAGGAGGAAAGAAGATGAATGTCACCAAATTATCCGAAGAATTAATTGTGTATGGGAAGGCGCATAAGATGGAAGATTTATATATTACCCCGGTAAAAGAACAGTGGCAGTTGCAATTTCGTCAAGGAAATAGGCGTACGCTTTTTGATTGTCTTACAAAAGAGAATGCTGAAAAATTAATTGCACGTTTCAAATATTTAGCGCAAATGGATGTAGGAGAGAAACGGAAAGTACAATTAGGAGCTATTACTTATGAAACTGTGAAAGGTGAGCAGCGCTTGCGTCTTTCTGTTGTTGGAAATTACAAAGGTAATGAAAGTCTTGTGATTCGTTTTTTACAACCTATGGCGGAAGTTGCGCATTTCTATTTTCCAGAACAATTGAACATTGTAGCAAATAGGATTCAAAAACGCCGATTATATTTATTTAGCGGACCAACAGGTTCTGGCAAAACGACCTTAATGTATCGTTTAGCAAAATTAAATGAAGAACAAGTTATTACCATTGAAGATCCTGTTGAAATTGAAGAGAGCACTTTTTTGCAATTGCAGACCAATGATGCGATTGGGCAAACCTATGATACATTAATTCAATTGGCTTTACGTCATCGTCCGGATTGTCTCATCATTGGCGAAATTCGAGATACTTTAACAGCTAAAGCAGCTATTCGTGCGGCGTTAACCGGCCATAAAGTTTTTGCTACGATTCATGCCGCTAACTTGTCAGAAACCAAAAGTCGTTTACGCGATTTATTACCGATTAAAAATGAGTTGGATTACTGTTTAGGCGGGATTATCTATCAACGTTTACTAACGGATACAAAGGGAAGGATCGCTAGTTTGTTAGCCTATCAATTTGAGAGTGAGCTGCCTTTTTCAAACTGGCAACAAAATTTGACGCAATTACTTAAAGAAGGAAGAATTGATGAAAAAATTTACCAACAAGAAGGCTGAAAAACAGCGCTTTGTTAAAACATTAGCAGATTTATTATTAAGTGGCTTTACATTATTGCAAGCCATTGCGGTTATTCAGCGGAGCCATGGGTTTGATGAGATGAAAGTAGTGAAGTTTCGCGATAATTTGGCAGCAGGAATCTCATTAAGCGAAGTCTTTGAGTCTATTGACTTTAATGCTAGCGAAATTGCGCAAGTTCAGTTAGCAGCAGAACAAGGTTTGTTAGCAGAGACGTTACGTCAAATTGCAGAGCAATTGCAACTGGCTGCTAAGCAAAAACAAGCACTACGACAAGTTTTGAGTTATCCATTACTACTATTAATTTTTGTTGGCGGTGTGATGATTAGTCTACATCAGTTTTTATTACCGCAATTGTTGGCTTCTGGAATGGTACAAAAAAATCATTGGGCTATTTTATTTCTACACTACAGTCCTTACGTTCTGTGTGCTTTCATTTTTCTAGTGTTTATAACCTCTCTTCTAATTAAACAATACTTGAAAAAAATTTCTGCAATTCATCAGGCAAATATTTATAGTAAAATTCCTATTTTTAATCAAATTTATCGCTTATTTATGGGAAGTTATTTTGCTTTAGAGTGGGGAAAACTTTTTCAACAAGGTTTAGAGATTAATCAAATTATTCAAGTAATGCAAAAAACAACCCCTAATTCGCTGTTAAGTCAGCTGGCCAGTGAGTTGGATAAGGCATTGCAAAAAGGGGAGCCCTTAAGTAAGAAATTGCAAGACTATGGTTTTTTACCGCAAGAATTTAGTTTAATTGTTTTTCAAGGCCAAGCGACGGGAAAGCTTGGTATAGAGCTGGTTTTATATAGCCAATTATGCAGCCAAACATTAAACAGTAAAATTGAAAGGGGGATTCGTCTCATTCAGCCGCTTGTATTTGTTGTAATTGCAATTTTGATTATTAGTGTTTATGGTGCCTTATTCTTACCGCTGTATGGCAATTTGAAGCTGTATAACTGAAAAAGGAGAGATAATATGAAATGTTTAGGCGATATATATAAACGTCTGCAAATGGGAAAGAAAACGCGATTACCAGGATTTACCATTATCGAGATGTTAGTTGTACTATTTATTATTAGTATTTTATTATTACTCTTTGTACCAAATTTATCAGACCAAAAAGACAAAGCCGAAGAAGGAAGTGAAAAAGCGATTGTAAAGACGGTAGAAACTCAAATTGAATTGTTTAAATTAAACAATCCAGATGGTGTTGTAAATGAAGAAAATATGGTGCCAGAGTATGTTTCAACACAACAGTGGGTGATTTATGAAAAACATAATGATGAGACTGTACAGTAATGCAAGTCATACCGCTTTTACGATTGCTGAATCTTTAGTTGTACTTGTTGTTATCACTGCTTTTTTGTTAATTCCCACTTTAACATTGCAACCTTTAACTGAAAAAATGAGAGTTGAATTATTCTTAGCAGAGTTCGAACAAAATTTTTTGTTATTGCAACAGACAGCCATTGCACAGCAGGTCGCTACGACACTTGAAATTGATCGCCAGGATCAGGTATTACAATTTAAAATTTCTGAGCAAAAAAGCTATCCGCATTTACAAATCCCTTCAGAATTATCTTGCGTAATGCCAGATAAAATAAATATAAAAGAAAACACTGGTAACTATTCGCAGATGGAAACAATAACTTTTAAATGGAAAAATAGAAAATTGATCGTTAAATACACATTTCAGATGGGGAGTGGTCGCTTTGTCAAAAGCATCATCTAAAGCGTTCATTTTGTTGGAAGCTGTGATCTCACTTGCCATTTTAACAGGTTGTGCCCTAGTTTTAATTTTTCAACAACAGCAACTGTTAAATCAAAGTAACAAAGCTAAGCAACGTTTGACGCAAAGTAGGATTATGTACGAAGAAGCGCGAATTATCCTACGCCAGGGTGGCAGCCACGATGAAGTGATACAGTATGGAGCAAAAAACTACTACATCATTTACTCTTCCCAAGAGTATCGTTTTTCTTGTAGAGAAGATGACAAGGTAATGGAGGTGCAACTTGAAAATTAGAGGAGTTACATTGCTGGAATGTTTAGTGGCCTTACTTATTTTCAATATGTGTTTATTACTAATTAGTGGGCTTCTTTTAAAAACAATTCGGTTAAAAGAAGTACTCATCCAAAGAGAAGAACAAGAATTTGCGACTTTTATGTTGCAATTAGAAAATGAATTACAAGATACAACCCTTGTTTCGTGTACAGCAGCAGTATTAAAATGCAAAAATAGTTTGGGACAAATCATTGCTATCGAAAAAGGGAATAATATGATTCGCAAAAGAGTCGACAAGGCAGGTCATCAGCCTCTTTTGATGGATGTTTATCATTTGCATTTTTCAAAAGATTTCGCAACGAAGAGTGTAATGTTAAAAGTTTTTTTTCAATCAGGGAGGGTTTGTTATGGAAAGTGGGTGGAAAATTAACCCCAAAGCTGGCGTCTTATTAACCACACTATTATTAGTTGGATTGTTAAGTTTGCTTAGTTACAGTGTGCTAACACATCATTTTATTACTGTAACAGCTACAATAAAAACAGAAAGATTGTATCGCGCCAAAACAATGAAAGAACTATTTTTAGTTTACTATTTCACACTTTCAGATCAAGGACAACAAAAAGGCCTAGTGAAATTTACACAGGGGCAATGTCATTTTTTTAAAGAAAATGAAGTATTAGATTTAGTTGTTCTGTTAGATAAAGAGACATTTCATTTTTCGGTTAGTGAAACAGAACTGACGAAGCTTTCTGAACGTTTTAAAGATAACAAAAAATCTGTTTCTTATTGAGAATATAACAGCTGCTGAGAAAACCTTACCATTTGTGTTTCTCAGCTTTTTGGTATCCTTATCAAAAAAGCTGTATGTTCGTAGTTTCACAAACAAAAAAATCAATTTTTGATTGATAATTTTGAGGGAATCAGCTATCATTAAACAGGTACAAAAGGTGTTATAATCTCCAGAAAGAAGGTGTCATATGTTTCCTGATCAATTCGAAAAAGCTTTTTCATTGAATCTTGAAGCCGTCCAATTGTTGCAAAATGCATTGGGGTCCTCATTTCTGGATGCTTACATCGAGAATGTGGAAAATCAATTGGATGGATTTAGTGTGCGGGTATTAGCGGGTGTTCCAAATGCTGAAACTGTTGGAAAAATCGAAGCATTGTATTCTGAGCTAAAGAAAATTTCTTTAGCAGGAGAAGATTTGCGTAAATTATCCCAGTTACTTTTATTAAAAGGTAGTAAGACAGAACAGTTACAAGCTAATCATCAGCTAACGCCAGATGGATTAGGATTTTTATTCGTTTATTTGTTGGAACAGTTATATTCTGACAAGAAACAAGCATTAACTATTTTTGATCCAGCGGTGGGAATGGGGAATTTATTATTAACGGCCCTATTAAACCTTAAAATTGCCGGTTATGAAGCAAAAGGTGTTGGTGTCGATATTGATGATACTCTATTAGCGGTTGCAGCGGCTGATACAGAGTGGACTAAAGGAGATATGCAGCTTTTCCATCAAGATAGCTTGCAAGACTTATTATTAGACCCAACAGATGCTGCCATTTCTGATTTACCAATTGGCTATTATCCTAATGATCAAAAAGCGCAAGATTTTATCACCGGTGTTACACAAGGGCATTCATATGCCCATCATCTATTGATGGAACAAGCAATGAATTACGTAAAAGAAGCGGGCTACGGTCTGTTTTTAGTACCAAGCAATTTATTGGAGTCAAAACAAGCAACACAGGTTAAAAACTGGTTGGCTAAAAAAGTCTTTTTACAAGGTTTAATCCAATTACCAGACCAGCTTTTTCGCTCCGAACAATCACGCAAAAGTATTTTAATCGTACAAAATCGCGGTGGCGATGCTAGCCAAAAAGAAGTCTTTTTAGCAAAATTAGCTTCATTAACTGATGAAAAAGTCATTGCTAAATTCTTTAAACAATTTGAAGAATGGAAATTAGCCAATTAATTATTTAGAAGGAGAGTACCATGTCTAAAACAATCGCAATCAATGCAGGAAGCTCAAGTTTGAAATGGCAACTATATCAAATGCCAGAAGAAAGTGTTGTCGCTAAAGGAATTGTGGAAAGAATCGGTTTAAATGATTCAATCTTCACAATTAAATACGGCGAAGATAAAAAATATAACGAAGTTGTAGATATTAACGACCATGAAGTCGCTGTTAAAATGCTGTTGGATAAATTAATTGATTTAGAAATTTTAGCCAACTATGACGAAATTACTGGCGTAGGTCATCGTGTCGTGCATGGCGGTGAAACATATAAAGATTCTGTTGTTATTGATGATGAGGTAATGGAAAATATCCAAGCGTTGGCTGAATTTGCACCACTACATAATCCAGCTAATTTAATGGGAATTAAAGCTTTCAAAAAAATCTTACCAGAAATTATCAGTGTGGCTGTTTTTGATACGTCATTCCACGCATCAATGCCAAAACACAACTACTTGTATAGTCTGCCAATTGAATATTATAACGACTTCAAAGTGCGTAAATATGGCTTCCATGGCACTAGTCATCGCTATGTTTCTGAACGAGCAGCTGAAATGTTAGGTAAACCAATTGAAGAATTAAAAATTATTACGTGCCATTTAGGAAACGGTGCTTCAATTACTGCTGTTGATGGCGGGAAATCTGTTGATACATCAATGGGCTTCACACCACTTGCAGGTGTAACAATGGGAACACGTTCTGGTGATATTGATCCAGCCGTTTTACCATATTTAATGGACAAATTAAACATCAACATTGAAGAAATGGTTGACATTTTAAATAAAAAATCTGGTTTACTTGGTTTAACAGGTCTTTCAAGCGACATGCGTGATCTTGAAGCAAACTACGACAAAGAAGAAGTAAAAATTGCTTATGATGTCTTCACTGACCGTATTCGCAAATACATTGGCGGCTACGTAACAACAATGAACGGTGTAGATGCAATTGTCTTTACGGCGGGTATTGGGGAAAATGATGCTCACGTGCGTAATGAAGTTATTAAAGGTATGACTTGGTTTGGTTGCGAAATCGATTCAGAGAAAAATAAAGTTCGTGGCGAAGAATTAGACATTTCTACGCCAGAATCAAAAGTAAAAGTACTATTAATTCCAACTGACGAAGAATTAATGATTGCCCGTGACGTAGAACGTTTACGTTAATTTAGAGCTTAATTGTCATTTTTAAACATCCTATGCTTATAATAGTATAGGATGTTTTTTGTCTATTATTTTTACGATTGGAGAATATATGCGTGCAATAACAGAACAATTTGCTCTTGATATTGGTTGCTCCATAGCTGACTTAACTACAGATGTTTTTTGTTATGGGCAACCGACAAAAGAAATGTTTTCCTATCATCGATTTGCTGGCGTTGCGCTTATTTATCAAGGAAAACTTTATGTACGGGTAAATAGCGTACCTTTACTGGCGCAATTAAGAAAACAATATCAAGGCAAAAATAATCAGTGGTTTTTTGAATTACAAAATATTCAAACTTTCCAAGCGATTTTAGAAAAAAATGGCTATTCTTTAAATGAGTGGGGCACGTTTTTACTTCCTCAACAAATAGTCAATACAGAAGATGAGGCCATAAAAATTTTTTATGAAGAAGATATTAAGCAATTTAAAAATCAAAAGAATTTTGATCAATGTTTCGCTGATAGCGATGAAGACCCTGACAAAATAGGGGTTGCCTATCAAATGAATGGTGAAATTATCGGGATGGCTGGCTGTAATGAAAATGGCAAATACTGTTACGAAATTGGTATGAATATTTTGCCACATTATCGCAAACAAGGATTGGCTACAAAGTTAATTCAAAAACTTACAGCTGAAATTAGGCATAGGACGAATAATAAGAAGATTCCAGTTGCAAGAACAGAATTTTCACATACAGATTCTATTAATGCTTTTTTGAATGCAGGATATAAAATGGGCTGGACGGCGATTAGTTTTGTGAAAAGAGGGGATATGTAACTCAGATCAGTAAAAATAGTTAAGTATTTTTAAATCATAGTTGGACTTTGTAGTGTACCAATTACCCGCGAAAACGTATTATTGAATAGCTAAGAGATAAAGAATAGCCAAACTGGTTTTTACTGGTTGGCTATTTTTTCAGCAAAAAAATCTAAGAAACTATTGACCAATAAATAGAAATCGATTACACTAAAAACACAAAACGTCATATAACGTTATAAAACTAAAAATAATTTACTGTAAAAACAGGTACGCTATTTAAACAAATTTGTTAAATTTAGGAGGATAAAAAATGGACGTAACAAAAACTGTTGAGAAAATTTTGGCTAAAAATGAAGGACAGCTTTCGGGTATTTATTTTGTGGCTTGTGGTGGCTCTTTAGTTGACATGTATGTGGCAGAGTACTTTATGAAAGCTGAATCAAGCAAATGTTTTACCGGTTGGTATACTGCTAATGAGTTTTGTCACGTACCACCGAAAGCTTTAGATGAAAATGCGGTTGTCATTTTATGCTCCCATGGTGGTAATACCAAAGAAACAGTAGAAGCTGGAAGAATTGCACAAAGCCGCGGTGCGCAGACGGTAGGTTTAACCCACAATAAAGAAGCTGATTTATTTAATGTATCTGACTACAGCTTCTTGTATGATTGGGGCGCAGATGCTGAAGTGAAAAATAATCCGATGGCGATTATTTTGGATTTGACAGTATCACTCGTTGCAAAAACAGAAGGATACACCCATTATGATAAATTCAAAGAAGGTATGGGCATTATTGATACTGTTGTGAAAAATGCAATTACGCAAGTACAAGATCGTGTCAAAGTTTTTGCTGATAACTATCAAAATGAATCGATGTTTTATATTATGGGAAGTGGTCCAAGTTATGGTCATGCATATGGATTTTCAATTTGTTCCTTAATGGAGATGCAATGGTTAGACTCAACTTCTGTTCATTCTGGCGAATATTTCCATGGGCCGTTTGAAGTGACAGACCAAGATCGCAATTACATCATGTTAATGAGCGAAGGGCGCACCCGGCCATTAGACGAGCGGGCAAAAACTTTCTTGCAAGAATATGCCAAAAATGTCGAATATGTTGATGCAAAAGAATTAGGGTTGGATTTAATTCCCTCAGAAGTTAATGAATTTTTTAATCCGATTTTATTCTATAGTGTTTTGTCAGAATATCGCTTGGCGTTATCCAAAGTTCGTAATCACGACTTGGATGTTCGCCGCTATATGGGAAAAGTTACGTATTAAAATAATTTTTAAAAAAGGCAGTTACAAAAATAAGGTGACTGTCTTTCCCTTGAAGTATAAAATTCGTTTGTTATTTTATGGGGATAAAATAGTTTTAAATGAAAGGAGCAGTTTTAATGAAGGTTCTTGGATTAGGAGACAATGTCGTAGATAAGTATGTGAATTATCAAATGATGTATCCTGGGGGAAATGCTCTAAACTTTGCCGTATTTGCGCAAAAGTTAGGAGCAGATAGTAGTTTTATGGGTGTCTTTGGTACCGATCAAGAAGGGCAGTATGTTAAAAAAGTTGTAGAGAAATTGGGATTGGACAATAGTCATTCCCGCGTAGTAGAAGGTGAGAATGGCTGTGCTCGCGTGAAAATTAAAGATGGTGATCGGATTTTTTTAGGGAGCAACGAAGGTGGCGTGACGCGGACTAATCCAATTACTTTAACGAAAGACGATCAAACATATTTAAAAACTTTTGATCTCATTCATATGGGGTTATACAGTCATGTAAATCATTTACTAACAGCTTTGAAAGACGTACCTGCCCAAATTTCATATGATTTTTCCGATGATTTCACTGAAGCTGAAATTCAAAATGTAATTGCAGACGTGGACTTTGGCTTTTTTTCTATCAGTGATGCTAACGATGAAGATACTAAGCAATTTCTACATGATCATTTCACTGGAAATAATAAAGTTCTAATTGTTACCAGAGGTGCTAAATCCGCTTGGGCCTATGACGGAGAACAGTTTTATGAAGTTGTACCGGTTTTAAAAGAACCTGTAGATACCATGGCAGCCGGGGACTCCTTTTTAACAGCCTTTTTAGTTCATTATTTAAATGGAGCAGATATTGTATCTGCAATGAAAAAAGGAAATGACTTTGCTGGTGAATCTTGCATGATTGAGGGCTCTTTTGGCTATGGGGTTTCTTACTAGCAACTTGTGTTAAACAAAGGCATTTGGTACTCTACTTTATGAGAAATCTTTTTGATTAAAAACTAAGTGAGGGACTAATATGCTTGATGCAAACGCACAATTGCCATTATATAAACAACTAAAAGAAGTAATTAAAACAAAAATAAACACCGGTGAATATACTGAAAATAAACGCATTCCAACTGAACCTGAATTCATTGAAAATTATGGTATCAGTCGTATTACAGTTCGCAAAGCAATTGAAGAATTGGTGGCAGAAGGCTATTTGGTAAAAAAACAAGGCAAAGGAACTTTTATCAGTGGACACAAAGTACTGCGTAAAATTGAGTATGTAGCAGGTTTTAGTGATAGTGCGAAAAGTAGTCAGTTAAAAACGACGAGTATTTTACTAAAGGAAGAGGTGTTGCTAGCAGATAACGAGTTAGCAACCAAGCTAGAAATTCCTATTGGTGCAAAAGTTTTATATACCCAAAGAAAGCGGCTAGGCAATGGGACGCCATTACTCTTGGAAAATAATTATTTTGATTTTGAACGTTTTTCCTTTTTGCAAAAAGAAGATCTAACAGGCTCATTGTATGAAATTTTACGAAAGCATGCTATTTTACCAGTCAATCCAGGAGAAACAACATTAGAGATAGTGACTGCTGATGATTTTATTGCCAAAACAATGGCTGTTGCTATTGGTACCCCATTTTTTTATATGCAGACAGTCGTGAAAGATCAAAAAATGCGTCCAATTCATTTTGGCAAGCAATTTTATTTAGGAGATGCCTATACTTTCAGTATTTGATTTGCCGCCAAGCCGTATATTGGAGGAGAAATCATGGAAACAATTATTCGCACTCATTTTCTTTTTGATGGTATTCATCCCGTTCAAAAAGGACATATTGTCATAAAAGATGATAAGATTATCGCCAAATTTTTTAATTGGGAATATGGAGAAATTTCGGATAAGCGTCGGTTACTTGAATACGATGACTATTTTGTTATGCCTGGTTTGTTTGATAACCATGTTTTTTTTAGTGGTTATTTGCGAATGAATGCGGGTCTTGATTTAAGCGGATGTGTAAATAAAATAGCAGCTTTACGAAAAATAGAAGCTGCTAGTGCACAAAAACACGGGGATCCGATTTATTTTCACGGTTTTGACTTGACACGGTGGTCAGAAAAACCAACGCAACAGGATTTAGATCGTTTAAATTATGACGGTCCAATTAGCGGAATTGATAAAAATCGTTCTTATTGTTGGTTAAACAAAGCTGCTAAAGTTCGTTATGGTTTTAGTGAAACAGATACCAGTGCTGAGGCAGCAGAAAAATTAATCACGGAATTGTTAACCAATAAAGAAGAGTTAACTACTGTGTACCAAAAGTATGAAAAAGCCTTACTCTCACGTGGTGTTGTTGCGACTAAAGAAATTGTTTTTGATAACGCTGAATATTTTAGCTGGCGACCAGAAGGAAAGATTCAAACACGTTTTTATATTCAAGCAGTGGCAGAACCGTTAAATATTGCTAAGTTAGTTCAATATCAACGAACTCAATTTTTAAAAAACGTCACGTTTGGTGGCGCGAAAATTATGGTGGATGGTGTGGTAGCTGAAGAAACTGGTGCTACGTATGGTGACTACACTTCAGGAAAAATTCAGCCACAGATTGATTATGATGCTATTTTTAACGTAGTGAAAACATGTAATAGTCAAAATATTCCCTGCTGTTTAACAACTGAAGGAGATCAGGCGGCAGCAAAAGCTGCTGAAATTTTAGCAGCGAATGGTAAGCGTTTACCAAAAGGTGTTTATAATTCCATGAGTGATTTAGAAATGATTACCAACCAAACCGCACAAAAAATGGCGGATAATAAAATTGCAGCAGAAATTTATCCTCAAGTTTTAGGACTAAATAGTCGTTATGAAGAAAGTTATATGGAAACTATTTTGCCACAGGAATATGCCAATCGTTTCTTTAATTACCGTGCCTTAAAAGACGCAGGCGTATTACTTACCAGTGGTACTGATTTACCTCTTTTCCTAACGAGTTTACCAGAATCAATTGTTCGCAGTGTCTGGCGTAAATTTCCTCGTGGAGAAAGAAGTTGGCAGCAAAAAAGAGGACTTGATTGGCTAAATATACTGCAAAGTTTTACTCAAAATGCTTTTGCTGCTAATGGTATGTTTGACGCCGGTACGTTATGTACAGGACAAAAAGCTCATCTAGCAATTTTTGACACTGATTTGACAACTAAAGATATTACGCGTTTAATGCAAGCCCAAATAGTTGCTACTTACATTGATGGACAGGTCGTTTACCAAAGTTGAAAATTTCCATCAAACAATAACGTTATGATACGTATTTTGACGAGCAAGGAGGAAATGAAATGGAAGTAACACAATCAAAACAAAAAAAGAAATTTGTTTTTCCCCATAGTTATACACTGATTTTTTGCTTGATTATTGCGGCCGCGATTTTAACTTGGATTATTCCAAGTGGACAGTTTGAGACGGTTGTTGAAAATATCAATGGTACTGAAAAAACGACAGTTATTCCGGGCACGTATCATCAAATCGCTAAAGCCGGCTATGGTCAAGGAATTGGAGCAATTTTAAAAGCGCCAGCAGCGGGGATTATTTCCGCAGTTGAAGTAGTTGCTTTTGTGCTGGTTGTTGGCGGTGCTTTTGGGGTGATTTTAAAAACAGGAGCAGTAGATCGGGCTTTATTTTCTTTAGCGACGTCACTTGGAGATAAAGGGATTTTGGTAATTCCTTTATCTATGGTTTTATTTAGTCTTGGTGGTTCAACTTTTGGAATGAGTGAAGAGGTAATTCCGTTATTTGCCGTATTTATTTCATTGATGTTTTCATTAGGATATGATTCTATGACAGCAATTTTAATTTTATTTTTGGGAACGCAAGTGGGGTACGTTGGCTCGACAATTAATCCGTTTAATGTGTTGATTGCCCAAGGAGTGGCAGGGGTACATGGCAATCCATTATTGTGGTATCGGGTTATTTGTTGGGTGATTTTAACTATAATTTCTATTGTCTTTACGATGAATTATGCACGTAAAGTAAAGACCAATCCTGAAAGTTCAATCGTTTACGCCAGCGATCAATTGGTCAAAAATAAATTTCAAAATTTCCAGCAAGACCAACCCTTTTCCAGTGGTGATAAATTGATTGTAGCTGGATTTATCGGCGGTTTAGGTGTTATGATTTGGGGTATTATTGTCCAAGGTTGGTACATGGTAGAGATTTCAGCACTGTTTGTGGCCCTAGCATTATTTGCAGGTGTGGTCGCTAAATTTGGGCAAAAAAAAATTGCGGAAGCTTTCGTAGAAGGTTGTGCGGATTTTGCTTATGCAGCTGTAATTATCGGTTTAGCGCGAGGTGTTTTGGTAATTTTAGAAAATGGCATGATTATCGATACAATTTTAAATAGTTTGGCTACTCTTTTAGGAGGATTACCCAAAGCTATGTTTTCGACAATTTTATTAGGAGCACAAGTTTTAGTAACCTTCTTTGTCCCATCTTCTTCTGGTGCTGCGGCATTAACCATGCCGGTAATGGCGCCTTTAGGAGATTTACTGGGAATAAATCGAGATGTTATTGTCTTAAGTAATCAGTTTGGTAATGGCTTAATGAACATTATTTCACCAACTGGGGGTGTGTTATTGGCGGGGCTAGCTATTGCTGAAATCAACTTTTCAAAATGGTTTAAAGTTGGTTTGAAAGCTTTTGGCATTTTAACAGTTGCTGCAGCGATTTTACTTTATGTTGCGACATTATTTTAGATAACTATTAAACATGAAAACAAAAAGCAGTCCCGAGTAAAATCAAAGGGCTGCTTTTTTCTGTAGTACTTAACGATGTCCGGATACAATAAAATTTTTCTTAAAGTAAAGAGTCGACGCTAGTAAAAAAGTGATACGCGTAAAAAGACTTAACCATTTTGGCAACACTTACTCTCTGAAGTTATCAGAATTTTTGCTAGGGTCTAATTAGAACTGATTGTTTAATTGGGGAGTAAATAGTTATAATTGAGCTGTAAAAGACAACTTGCCTTGAAATATACTGGGATAAAATTTTTTCGGAAGTACGAAGTAATCATACGACTTAATTTAATACAAAATATCGAGTCAATTTATAAAAGTGCCTGTATCTTTATAAATAAGGAGGGGAAAATAATGCTAAAAGAGTTGAACGTACTTGTTGATTTCATTGAAGCACATTTAACAGAAGAAATTCAGCCACAAATGTTGCAAAAAATTACCGGTGTTTCAGTGTACCACTTGAAAATTGTTTTTTTTCATTTAACTCAAATGACAATCAGTGAATATATCAAGCAACGTCGTTTATCAGAGGCCGCACAAAAATTAAGCCAAGGAGCAAGTGTGACAGAAGTCGCCTACCAATATGGTTATCAATCCTTGGATGGTTTTACCCGTGCTTTTAAAAAGTGGAGTGGACTGCTTCCGTCTGAAATTAACAAATTGCAACAAAGTAAAGTTTTCCCAAAAATCTCCTTTACCATTACAGTTACAGGAGGAAATAATATGGAATATAAAATAATTGAAATGCCGGACTTTTATTTAGCGGGAGTTAAAAAGAGAGTCTCTATGCAATTTGAAGGCGTAAATGAAGAGATTATTGCCTTAGCACAAAGCATTACTGGCGCCCAAAGAGAGGAAATGCATGCTTTGAAAAATGTGGCTCCCTTAGAAGTTGTGAATGCATCTTATGCTGCTGATTATGGGTTTAAAGAAGAAAAAGGGGAGCTGACACATCTTATCGGTGTTTTAACGACAAAAGAGCCTAAGTTATTAACAAAAAAAGCTGTATCGGCAGGTTTATGGGCAGTTTTTACTGCTGAAGGTCCATTTCCGGAAACAATGCAAAAGACAATGGCTAAAATTTACAGTGAATGGTTGCCTAGTGTAGAGTATGAGCTAATTGCAAAGCCCAATTTTTCATTTACGAAAATGAATACAAAAAAAGATAAGTTTGCTTATAGTGAAATTTATATCCCAATTAAAGAAAAATCCATGGGCAGCTAAACGATTAGTTTATACGTTGTAATGCATGGGTGCGGCACATTACTTGCCGATATAAGAAAGCCCAAACGTTACTGCCAGAATGTATTTTGTATGAGAGAAAGTAGAATATTACTTATTGTTTGCGCTAGGTAACTAGATTCCATGCAGAATAAACAGAATTTTTAGGAATCTTTGGTTTCTTATTCTGGGTTCATTTTGCAATTAAAAGGAAAAGTTAACGAGAATCAGGTATAATAAACGTGTGAGCCTAACGTTCAACTTCAATTCGTTAGAATCATTTTTTCGCATTTTAGCGAAATGACATCAACTATTTTATTATTCACGCCAAATGGATAATAAGATGTTGGTGTTTTTTTTTACTGTTTAGTGAAATGGATACTAAAAAATTTTTGAGATAAAAGGATTGACAATTGTTCGGTACCGAAATATAATCACCAATGTAATAAAGTTCGGTACCGAAATATTCGGTGCCGTAATAAAAGTGAGGTAATTTTAATGAATACATTTAGTGACCAATTATTAAAACAAATTCGTTTCATCAGTGATGCTGGCAATGCGTTTATGAGTAAAAGACAAAAATTAACAGGGCAACAGCGAGTATTGGCAGTACTGCGCTTGGAAGACGGATTAACCCAAGGCTATTTAGCAGACATTTTGGGTTTGAGTCCTAGTTCACTGGCAGAATTATTGAAGAAATTAGAAAATAGTGGCTCTATTAAACGCATTGAAGATGAGCAGGACAAACGTATTAAGAAAGTATTTTTGACCGAAGTAGGCAAAAAGCAGGCAGAAATATCGGCACAAACAGCACAAACAAGTGAAAGTGCACATTTCTTTGATGGCTTAACGGAAGAGGAAATGACGGAACTAGCAGATTTATTACAAAAAATTAAAGAAGGCTGGAATGATGACATGAAACAAAAAGCCGAAGCCTTTGTAGATCCTTTTGATCGTCTCGCAGCTATTCAAAATATGCAGGAAGTTTTTAAAGAACATTTTGGGCAAGAATGGGCTGAAATGGATGCTGCGGACATGAATAAATTACGTCGAGAAATGCAGAAAAAAATGCGAGAAATGTCATTTGAAGATTTAGAACACATGCGTAATTTCCGTGGCGACTTTGGTGGCTTTGGTGGTGGACTAAGAGGGGGGCGTGGCGGCCGTCTTGGTGGTCGTAATTTTCACGAAAATCACCCCCATCCAACCAAAGAACAACAAGAGGCCTGGTTTGATTTTTGGAAGAATAAAATTGGTGGTATGAAGCCAAATCAGGGTAAAGAAGATAAACAAGATCAAGATGAATGGAAAGATTTTTAAAAGAGTTAACGACGTTTTAAAACGATTCTGTCTAAAACAATTTAGTCTGGCAGACACTTTTTACAAAAAATTTCAAGTTTGTAAAGGTTACAGGCGTTTTTTCTTTACACCTGCGTAATGTCAGACGTTAATGAAGAAAAGAGGAATTTACAATGCCACAAGGTGGAGGCGGCCGTGAAGCTGCAATTTTTGATGATGAGTTACCAAAAGCTAAAGGAACATTTAAATTTAAAGATTTTTTGAAACTAATTAATAGTGTGAGCCCCCAAAAAGCACTTTTTGCTTTTGGTTTATTACTAAGCTTAATCACGAGTGGCGCGAGTCTTGTTGTGCCACAGTTAACAAAAGGATTAGTAGATACGAGTGAGTTAGCAAAAATCGATGGCAAAATGGTTGCCGTCTTGGTGTTGGCGTTTATCGTATATTTAGGTTTCGGTGCAATTGGCGGTTATTTTTTACGTTATGTCGGGGAAAGTTCTGTCAAAACATTACGAGAAAAATTATGGCACCACTTGTTACATTTGCCTGTCGCCTATTATGACGATCATAAATCAGGTGAAAGTAGCTCTCGTTTGGTGAATGATACCAGTGTAATAAAGGACTTGGTAACGACCCAATTTCCTAATTTTATTACGGGGGCTATTCAATTAGTCGGCTCGGTGATTATCTTATTTATCATGGACTGGAAAATGGCGGCGCTAATGTTTATTTCTGTGCCAGTCGTTATGTTAGTAATGATGCCAATTGGAAAATTTATGATGAAAATTGGGCGCCAAATGCAAGGTGCACTAGCAGATTTTAATGCAGATACGACAGAGAAAATATCTGAGATTCGCTTAATTAAATCCAGTAATGGCGAAAGCTATGAAATTAAAAATGGTGGTCGCTATATTGATAAAATCTTTAAACTAGGTTTAAAAGATGCCAAAGTTGAAGCTGTCTTGCAGCCAGTAATGATGACGACAATGCTAGGTTTGTTTGTTGGTATTTTAGGCTATGGAGCAGTACGGGTGCAAGCAGGGACACTAACTAGTGGTGAATTGGTCGCTTTCTTATTGTATCTCTTCAATATCATTACACCAGCTGCTAGCTTTGCTACCTTCTTTTCTCAAGTGCAAAAAGCAATGGGGGCAACAGAACGCATTCAAGCAATTTTGGAAACACCAACGGAAACAATTACCGTTGATACCAATATTACTGTCACAGGTAAAACAATTGAAGCAAATCACTTATCATTTAGTTACGACAAATCAAAAGTGATTTTACAAGATGTTTCTTTTGAAGCTAAACCTAATACGGTGGTGGCATTTGCCGGACCTAGTGGTGGAGGTAAGTCAACGATTTTTGGCCTGTTGGAACGTTTTTATGAACCAAAATCAGGCAGTATTACCATTGGTGGACAAAATATTCAAGACCTGTCTCTAAAAGATTGGCGTTCACAAATTGGTTATGTCTCACAAGATAGTGCGGTTTTTGCCGGTAGTATTCGAGACAATTTACAATATGGCTTAAATCAGTTACTAACAGATGAGAAAATGTGGGAAGGTTTGTCATTAGCGTATGCGGATCAGTTTGTCCGCGATTTTCCTGATCAATTGGATACGCAAATTGGCGAACGCGGCGTCAAATTATCTGGTGGACAAAAGCAACGCATTGCGATTGCCAGAGCCTTTTTACGCAATCCGAATATCTTGATGTTAGACGAAGCTACAGCCAGTCTAGATTCTCAATCAGAAGAAAAAGTACAGCGAGCATTAGATCAGTTAATGGCAGGAAGAACAACATTAGTAATTGCTCACCGCCTGTCAACGATTGTTGACGCAGATAAAATTTACTTTATCGAACATGGAGAAGTGACAGGCAGTGGGACACACCGTGAGTTAATTGCAACGCACCCTTTATATGCCAAATATGTAAATGAGCAAGTTGTAGATTAAAAAAACCAGATGTAACTATTATTTATAAGGTGAAATTTATGAAACAGCTTAAACTGTTACTTAAATTTCATCTTATTTATTTAGCGGACAAATTTGAAATTTACGGCTAATTAAAAGCAAGAGTCTTTTTGTTTTACAATTTTTGAAAATGGCGATATTATTTTCGCGTAAAGGGATGGTGTTCCCTATAAGTGCTGAAATGGCTGATGACACCTGTTGTAAGAGTTTATTTGAGATGTTTTCAAATACTTTTACAACAGGTGTTTTTTTGCATTTTGAATTTTGCCACTCAAAGAATCTAAGGAGGAATTATCATGTCAGTAGTGATTGAAAATGTTAAAGCAAGAGAAGTTTTTGATTCAAGAGGTAACCCAACTGTCGAAGTCGATGTCATTTTATCTGATGCAACATTAGGACGTGCACAAGTGCCATCAGGAGCTTCAACTGGCGATCGTGAGGCTGTCGAATTGCGCGATGGCGGTGATCGCCTGCAAGGCAAAGGTGTTTTAAAAGCAGTGAACAATGTAAACACAGAAATCAAAGATGCATTAGTTGGGTTGAGTCCATTTGATCAAGAAAAAATTGATCACATCATGATTGATTTAGACGGCACAGCCAATAAAGGTCGGTTGGGTGCTAACGCTATTTTAGGTGTTTCGATGGCGGTTAGTCGAGCCGCTGCCGCTAGCAAAAAGGAACCTTTGTATCGTTATTTAGGTAGTGTTGATTTAGAATTACCACAACCATTTTTTAACGTAATTAATGGTGGTGTCCATGCTGATTCGGGCATTGATGTTCAAGAATTTTTGATTACGCCAGTTAAAAGAGCAAGTTTCCGTGATGGAGTAGAAAAAATTGCCAATATCTACCACACACTAAAAGGAATTTTAGCTAAAAAAGGCCTTGAAACAGCGGTTGGGGATGAAGGCGGCTTTGCGCCAAAACTAGGTAGTACAGAAGCTGCTATCGAAACATTGTATGAAGCAATTAAAGCTGCTGGTTACATGCCAAAAGAAGAAATTGCGATTGCGTTAGATCCAGCTTCAAGCGAATTTTATAATGAGGATACCCATAAATATAACTTTGAAGGCAAAGAAATGTCCAGTGGCGAAATGTTAACCTACTACCAAGAATTAGTAGCGAAATACCCTGCTATTATTTCAATTGAAGATGGTTTTTCCGAACATGATTGGGACGGGTTTAAAAAACAAACGGATACGATGGGGGCTAACATTCAACTAGTTGGCGATGATATTTTTGTTACCAACCCCACTATTTTTAAAGAGGGCATTGATAAAGGCGTCGCCAATGCAATTTTAATCAAACTAAACCAAATTGGCACAGTTTCTGAGTCCATTGCAGCTATTAAATTAGCGCGCCAAAATGGTTACAATACAATGATTTCCCATCGTTCAGGAGAAACTGGTGATACTTATATTGCTGACTTTGCTGTCGCAATGAATGCCGGACAAATTAAAACAGGTTCTATGGCCCGCAGTGAACGAGTGGAAAAATACAATCAATTTTTACGGATTGAAGAAGAATTGGAAGGCTACGCTAAACTAGCACATTTTCCTAGGAAATAAGAAAATCTATATTTTAACTCAAAAGGAGTACTCTAGCTGGAGTATTCTTTTTGTTATATAAGTAGTCTCACATCTGAATTTTATAAAAATCCATCTGACGGTAGCTTTTTATTAAAAAATATAGCAAAATTAAACCAAAGAAAGGATGAGGGAAATGGGTAAAATAGGATTTTATGGGGGAGGAAATATGGGGCAGGCAATGATCAGTGGGTTATTGCAGTCAAAACTTTACATAAGAGAGGACATTTTTGTCTATGATGCCTATGGCCCTTCATTAGAAAGTATTAGTAAACGGTTTGATGTTAACGTAACACACACAGGTGATGAATTAATTAAAAAAAGTGATATCATTATTTTTGCGGTAAAACCTAGTATTTTATCCGAAGTGTTAGAACATGTAGCAACCGTGATTAGAAAGGATCAATTAGTGGTTTCTATTGCCGCTGGTGTTACAATAGATACAATTATTGGCTATCTTGGAAAAAAGCAAAAAATTCTACGTGTTATGCCAAATACGCCAGTCTTGGTGGGAGAAGGTATGTCAGCCGTTGCCGCAAATCAGATGGTTACTACAGGAGAACTAGACCAAATTTTAGCAATTTTTCGTAGTTTTGGAAAAGCAGAAGTAGTCTCAGAAAAAATGATGGATAGTGTAACGGGATTAAGTGGTTCAGGTCCAGCATTTGTTTATATGTTTATTGAAGCCCTAGCTGATGGTGCAGTTTTTGAAGGAATGCCGCGAGAAATGGCTTATGAATTTGCCGCTCAGACGGTTCTTGGGGCAGCAAAAATGGTGGGAGAAACCAAAGAACATCCAGGTGTTTTAAAAGATCGTGTAACTTCACCAGGAGGTACTACAATTGCGGGTGTAAAAGCATTAGAAACGGAAGGATTACGAGCAGCAGGAATAGCAGCTGTGTGTGCAGCAACAAAAAAAAGTCGTGAGTTAGGGAAATAATGGAGGAAAATAGATGCCAAAAGCCACTTTTTTAAATTTAGCTGTTGATAAACAGGAAAAAGTTGAAATGATTTTATTGGCAACTTTTTATAATCGACACATTTCTCAAGTGAAAGTATCCGAAATTGTTGAAAAAATGGGTATGTCGCGGGGAGCTTTTTACAAATATTTCATTGATTTAGAAGATGCGCATCAATATGTAGTGCAAAAAGCTTCTATTGCAGTTCACCGTGAAATATTAACGTCTGTTTATACGATGTCAGACGATTTATTTGCGGGAATTGCAAATTATCTAAAAAAAATTGCGCGAGTGGATAAAACAGCAAAAGAATGGCAACAAATTCAATTATTGACAGCTAATCCGACAATTTTTGCTAAACGCAATGATCACAGTAATGGGCAAAATGCAATGGTGCTGCAATGGCAAGAGCTTTTGATCAAAAATGATATTAGTATGGATACGCTAGAAGAAAGCCAAGAATTTTTATTTCTGATTATGGATTTGGTGATGGAGATATTGACTGCCTTTATAGTCAATGATTGGGATGAAAAACGATTAGCCACTATTTATCAGTTGCGAATTAAATGGCTCAAACAAGGTATTCAAAAAAAATAGAATAATTCAGAGTAAAACAGATATTTGCGTCTAAAAGTAGCAATATGGCTATTAAAGCAAATTTCTGTTTTTTATTGTTGAGAGAATTACAAAATTTTGTTAATGAAGTTTTTTGTTTGGCTAATGTGATCGTATTTTACCTATTAGTTTTCAAGACAGTTCCCCGTTTTCTCTTGCTAAAAGTCGGATAAAATGGCTTCTTTGATATTTTCTAAAAGGCCTAGAGTTTGTGCTTTTTCGATTCGAATTACATTTTAAATATTAAGAAAAGGTTAAGTAAATTTCGTTTAACAAGCACAAATAGTGACAAAGTGTTACTGAGGCGTTAAAGTGATTACCGTACTTAAAGAAATTGTAAATAAAGGATGATGAAGATGTTTTTAGCACTAAAAGAGATGCGTTATGCGAAACTACGCTATGGCTTAATTATTGGGATTATGTTGCTAGTTTCCTTCGTAGTTTTCTTGTTGTCAGGATTAGCATCCGGGTTGGCACAAGAATTTATGCAAGCGGCAGGTGATTGGCAAGCGGATACGGTAGTATTGGCAAAGGATGCCAATAAATCATTAAATGCTTCTCAGTTAACGTTGCAGGATTTTGATGATGTAGCCACTACAAGTAAAAAGGCACCTATTAGTATTTATAATGGTGCAGCAAAGTTGAATAAAAAAAATACGGATATTACTTTATTTGGAACAGATTCTGAAGCCTTTATGTTGCCAAAAGTTACCAAAGGAAGTAATGAATTAACTAAAAATAATATTATTATTTCGCAAAATTTAGCAGATGAGGGTTATCAGATTGGAGATAAAATTACGATTGGTAAATATGCGGAAAAATTGACAATCATTGGCATTTTCAAAGCGACATATTACACCGTAACTCCAGTTATTTATTCGGATACGGAAACTTTTGTGAATGTGAAATTTAATGGTCAAATTCCGCAAGACAAAAATCAAATTCCAATTAATGGGATTCTAGTAAAAAAAGGAAGTCCTGATTTTACGACCGAGCAAAAGGAAGATTTTGATTCACTGTCGCTAGCTGAATTCATTGAAGCAATTCCAGGTTATTCAGCTCAGAACTTAACTTTAAACGGAATGATCTATTTTCTATTTATTGTCGTAGCTGCTGTAATTGGAATTTTCATGTATGTGATGACGTTACAAAAGACAGCAACCTTCGGAATTATGAAAGCAGAAGGGATTTCTACTGGTTTTATTGCTAAATCAATTATCGCTCAATCCTTTATAGTCGGTGTGATTGGTGTTATCGGGGCAGCGGTATTGGCCTTTTTGACAAGCCTGATTTTACCAAGTGCTATGCCGTTTCAAATTATTGTAAATGATTGGTTATTATATGGAATTGTCTTGTTAGTTGTAGCTGTTATTGGTGGTTTGTTCTCAATTCGAACAGTGACAAAAGTTGATCCAATTACAGCCATTGGAGGTTAAGAATATGGAAAATGCTTTAGAAATGAATAATGTTAAAAAAGTTTTTGGTAGTGGACATACACAAATTACCGCTTTAAAAGGAATTGATTTTGCTGTTCAACCAGGAGAATTTGTCTCTATTATTGGTCCTTCTGGCTCTGGGAAAAGTACTTTTTTAACCATTGCCGGTGGATTACAGACACCTTCTAGTGGAAGTATTCTAATTAATGGACACGATTTTACTAATTTGAATGAAAAAAAGCGTAGTCAACTACGATTCAAAGAGATTGGTTTTATTTTACAAGCGTCTAATTTAATTCCATTTTTAAAAATTGAAGAACAATTTTTCTTAGTAGATAAAGTGAAAAAAACAAATTTGGATAAAGAACGCGTTGAAACAATTTTACGTTCATTGGATATTTTTGATTTAAAAGATAAATACCCTCGTGATTTATCTGGTGGGGAGCGGCAACGAGTAGCAATTGGTCGTGCCTTATATAACGATCCAAGCGTGATTTTAGCAGACGAGCCTACTGCTTCACTAGATACAGATCATGCTTTTGACGTGGTAAAATTATTGGTAAAAGAAGCGCATCAAAATAAAAAAGCTACTATTATGGTGACCCACGATCCACGAATGACGCAGTGGAGTGACCGGGTCTTAAAGATGACTGATGGCATACTCCAACCAGTACCAAAAGAAGCTTAAAAAAACTGTCTGATTCACTAATATAGTGGATTCAGACAGTTTTTTTATTAAATACTATGTTTTACCGATTCATCGCTGATTTCTCCAAGCTCAACTTGAATAGTGATATGAGCTAAAACAAAATTGTTCATTAATGCATGATCTAAGTTTTCTAAAAAAAGGTTGTTATCTGCTAAAGTATCACGACAAATATGGACAGTTAGTGCATTTTCTGTGGTACTTAATCCCCAAATGTGAAGATCATGAATGGCTAATACGGTCGGTTGATTTTCAATAAATTTTTTTACTTCCTCGTAATCGATTGCTTCTGGAACAGCATCCAAAGATAAGTTCACAGCATCTTTTAGTAATCCCCAAGTTCCAATAAAAATAATGCCAGCAATAATTAAACTAATTAACGGATCCAACCAGAACCAATTGGTATATTTGACAATAATAGCTGCTACAACCACACCGACAGAAACCAATGTATCAGCTGCCATATGTAAAAAGGCGCCCTTTACATTTAAGTCGTGTTGTTGATCTTTCATAAAAAGATAGGCAGTAAAACCATTAATAATAATTCCAATGCAAGCTACTAGAATTACCTTATTTTCCGCAACGGGTTGACTATTTTGTAAACGAGAAATCGCTTCAACTAAAATTCCGCCGATAGCCACTAATAAAAAGATAGCATTAAAAAGTGCTGCTAAAATTGAGCTGCGTTTGTAACCATAAGTTCTAGTGGACGTTCGTGGCCGAGCGCTTAATAAGACTGCAATCCAGGAAATAACCAACCCTAATACATCACTTAAATTGTGTCCTGCATCTGCTACCAGTGATAAAGAATTGGCTGAAAAACCAAAAATGGTCTCGATTAGAACAAACAAGAGATTGATAACAATCCCAATTTTAAAAGCACGTCTAATTTTCGTAGTAGGTGCATGTAGATGATGTTTCTGCATACAGATAACCTCCAATTTTATCAAATAGAAAGTAACTTTTTTAAAGCCAAGATAGAAAAAAATCTAAATATGAATGTGTAATCATATGTAAATTAATTTTAACACACCAAATTAAATTATGCGAATAATAATCTACAGTTTAAATAGCAAACTTACTTAGCGTTGAGAAAAGAATTTGCAAGGAAGAAAGAAACATTTTTAAAAGAGTATTTAAGCTGTTTCTTCAAAAGATTTATTTCTATAAAAAGACACGATATATTAGAAAAATGTGAATTAAATGACATTAACTTATTCAAAAAATGAAGGTTATTTAATTTGAAAAAGAGTGCATATGTGATAATTTGTAAGACGATATCCTTTATAATAGTAGTGAATAATAAGATGTAACATTATTGCTTTTTAAATAGAATAGAAGTTGTTTTTTTGATCATAAAAAAACAAGTAAGTAAAATGAAGGGCGGTGTGGAGCATGAAAATACGCGAATTGTTACTAACTAGTTTAGCAATGTTTTGTCTAATCGCGGTTAGTGTTAGTCTTTTTAAAGTTTATGCAAGTGCGGAAAGACGCTTGGATCAAGTATTAGTCGAAAATGTGACATTTGACGTAGGGACTAAAAAAACCGTAAGCAAAGAGACATTACTTGCAGCAGCCCATGTTAATAAAATTCCTCAAGTGACAAAAGTAGATGTTACAAATTTGGAGTGCATAAAAAATAATAAACCAGGAACGTATGAAGTCACAATTCAGGTATATATTCAATTTGATGAAGTTATTACCCGTCAGATTAACGTTCAAATAGTTGACAAAACACAGCCTGTTATCACACAAAAAAAAGAGCTAATTATTCCACAAAATGCCAAAATTGATTGGAATGATTACTTTTCAATTGATGATACAGTCGATGGCTTTATTTCCTTAGCAAAAAGTAAAATTAGTGAAGTGGATACAAAAAAAGTTGGGAAGCAGACTGTGGTAATAAGTGCGGAAGATAAGGCGGGAAACAATGTTAAAAAAGAATTTTCAGTAGAAATTTTCTCTAGCACAAACAAACGATTGGAAAAAGCAGGACAACTTCTTCAAAAGGATTTGAAAAATACGACAGCACCCAAAACGGCAAAATCACGGCACGAAGAAAAAAATCGTGTGCGTGTTAAGTCTACGGAAAAAAACGAGTTTGATTCTCAAGCCAAGTACACTTCTGTCATCCAATTCAATGGCCAGAAAATTTCTTATGTTCACGCTACAGGTGCTAATACTGCTCCTGATGAAGGAGCGGCTACTTGGCTTGGTAAAGGATTTGTTGACGATGGGGCGCCGACTCATTTTATTGGGCATAATCCTGGTGACTTTGCGACTGTCATGGAGCTGTATGTAGGAGCGCCCATCACCGTTTATGATGATAACGGTGAAAAAAAAACATATCATGTGTACGAAGTTGTTGACGTGACGGATGAAGGATACAACGCCAATGACTTGCAAGATGATGTTTTGCCACGCATGTTAGATGAAAAAAGTGAACGGATCAGTTTACAAACTTGTATTACTGATCAAATAAATCGTTGTGTATTAGCTCGCTAAAAAAATACTATGCTGTTGGCATTGATGGAGATAATTTACTAAATTCCATTAAAAAATACCTAAAGATAAATTTTGGTTACGGTAGATTAGGCGTGTACTACGAACTACTAATCTAGCCGCTAAAAAATATCTTTAGGTATTATTACTTTTTAATGAATAGCGTACAGATTGAGGCCTATTCTTTTTCTTCTTTGACAATTTTGTTATTCAAGTCTGTTCGGACAACCAAAACGTCACAAGGAGCATTACGAATGACATATTCCGAAACAGAACCGATAAATAAGCGTTCTACGGCATTTAGTCCGGTAGCGCCTAGCATAATTAAATCTACACCGTGTTCTTGTGGTAATTGTTTTGCGATAATGGGTTTTGGCGCACCATATTCAATAACGGTATTAATATCATGACATTCTTGTTCTTTTGCATAATCGCTATAATCTGCTAATGTTTGTTTTGCCATTTCTGTTGCTTGTTCAGCTAACATACCATCAAAAGAAGATACCGTTTGAAAAGCTCTTGTATCAATAACGTGGGCAATTAATAGTTTTGCCTCATTTCGTTTTGCTACATTGACAGCTTTTTTGAAGGCAAGTTCAGCTTCGCTCGAACCATCAACTGCCACCATAATTGTTTTATATTGTTGTAACATTTTACCCACTCCTTTACTTTTACAAGGCCCTAACTCTAAATCGTCTTATTACTTACAATTTTATTGTAAACTACTTTAGATGAATTGCAAAAAAGAAGCTATCAAATTCAAAATTATTTTTTAAGTGATTTGGCTAGTTTGAGACTAAAACTAGCTGCGAGTAAAAGGACAAAGAAGATATAAAGCAGGATAATGATTTTCAAGTTAATGACCGCTGCAATAAATCCTAAAATACCAAAGCCTAGGTAGAGCTGTCCATAGGTTCTCAAAAAGCCAGGAATTTCTTCTTGTGGGAACAAAGGTGTTAATAATTGCGGTTTTTTTAATAAAGCATAACTTAAAAGTAGTAATAATAAAGCAAATAAAATGACTAACACACGAATCATAAAAAAACTCCATTTCCAAATTAAAAATAAAAGCCGTCTGTCCAAAGACAGGCGGCTACATTCATAAAGAATGGGTAATATCCGTAGATGCCGTTATTCGTCCCATAGTATTGATCCCGCAATTTCTAGCAGGTGGGTTCCACGGTTTAAGTATCGAACTACCAAAAGAAAAGGCATGTTACCAACTTACACACAGGACGGATCCCAATATATCAATAAAAATGTTCGGTCAACACACAAAAAGGATAACTCGTACATCACAGATTTCCCACTTACATAGTAGCATAGGGGGGCAAAAGTAGCAACAAGATTGCTTCTATTTTTGTAATCGCTATCTTTAATTATCCGACAACTTTTTGGTTTGGCGCTTTTTACTCTGCCAGTTTTTGATACGATAATATTGTTGCCCTAAAGCTTGCTCATATTTACCGGAGGATTTCGGGTGATAATAAGTTGCATCTTTAATTTTATCGGGAAGATATTGCTGATTAACCCAAAAATCTTCGTAGTTGTGAGGGTACTGATAACCAATTCCGCGTGCTAAATCTTTGGCCCCTTTGTAGTGACTATCTCGTAAGTGGTCAGGTACATCCCCTGTAGCTCCTGTTTTAATATCAGCAATCGCTGCATCAAGAGCAACATACGCCGAGTTTGATTTAGGTGAGAGACACAAATCAACAACGCAATCAGCTAGTGGAATTCGTGCTTCAGGCAGACCTAGGCGTTCAGCAGCTAAAACCGCATTGACACTACGAGCCGCAGCTGCTGGATTAGCCAAGCCAATATCTTCGTAACCAATAACTATTAAACGACGACAAATAATAGCTAAATCGCCAGCTTCAACGAGCCGTCCCAAATAATGTAGTGCAGCGTCAACGTCGCTGCCACGAATTGATTTTTGAAAAGCCGAGATAACATCATAGTGTGCATCGCCATCTTTATCATGAGTAAGAGCTTTTCTTTGGATACATTCTTCAATAATACTTAACGTTAAATGAATCACACCATCTTTTTCCGGAGTTGAGCGAACCGCTAGCTCTAAGCCGTTTAAAGCGCTGCGCAAATCACCATTTGTTGCTCGTGATAAATGAAGCCGCGCTTGTTCATCAATTTTAACTGGAAAATCACCTAAGCCTCTTTTAGAGTCGGCTAATGCCAGATCGACTGCTTGTAAAATATCTGATTCTGAAAGTGGTTTGACTTCAAAAATTTGACACCGACTACGAATCGCTGGATTAATTGTGATATAAGGATTTTCAGTAGTAGCACCAATCATAATGATGCTACCACTTTCAAGATGCGGTAGCAAAAAGTCCTGTTTAGTTTTATCCAACCGATGGACTTCATCTAATAATAAAATGACTGTCCCACTCATTTTGGCTTCTTCGGCCACCACTTGTAAATCCTTTTTGGTATCGGTCGCGGCATTTAACATTCGAAAGGCATACTTGGTGGACCCGGCAATTGCTGAGGCGATACTGGTTTTACCTGTTCCCGGTGGTCCATATAAAATCATAGAAGATAACATTTTGGCTTCTACCATCCGGCGAATAATTTTGCCTGTACCTACAAGATGCTCTTGACCGACCACTTCATCTAAATTACGAGGACGCATACGAAAAGCAAGTGGTTTTTGCATAAGAGAAAATCTCCTTTTAATTTATATATCTTGTTTTATGAAGAGCTCAATATATTGTTTGTCCTTATTTTAACTATGCTAGTAAAATTTTAACAAGATAGGTTGGTTAAAGTATAACATAGCTTTTTAGCAATGAAATCTTTTGGAATTGTGTGAAATCCTTAAAACGTAACTGATTTCGTGGTCAGAAGCAGGTCTTTTGTGTACAATGAGGGAAGGTGAATAAGATGAGTACATTAGAAGAAGCACAAGAAATTTTTAATACTAAAACAACGCCTGAAATTGCGGAATATTTAATCGGTATGTATGTAGAGCATGTAACGCCAAGAGGGATTACCGGTGGATATATTGTAGATTGCGAAGCATATTTAGGTCCAAATGACGAGGCTGCTCATAGTTATGGTATGCGAAGGACCCCTCGTGTGCGTGCCATGTATGAAAAAGCGGGTTCGATTTATTTGTATACCATGCACACACATTTAATTCTGAATATGGTAACGCAAAAAGAAGGCATACCACAAGGGGTTATGATTCGAGCGATTGAGCCTGTAGCAGGAATTGACTTGATGCAAGCAAATCGCGGTGGCAAAGAAGGACCAGAAATTAGCAATGGTCCTGGTAAGTTAGTCGCAGCTTTAGGTGTTACTAAAAGTTTATACGGGGATTCAATTTTTTCGAGCCCGTTGCACCTTGTACCAAGTAAAAAACGAGAAGCTAAGAAAATTTTGCGTTTGCCGCGGATTGGCATTCCAAACAAAGGAAAGTGGACGAAGATGCTATTGCGCTATGCAGTTGCAGGAAATCCATATATTTCACAGCAAAGGAAAAATAAAATTACAGAAGATTGGGGTTGGAAGTAGCGATGAAAACCAATATGTTAACGTACTTAGATGAATTACTTACCAAAAAAATTTCTGATTATGATGTGGCTTTAGACTGGGATAAAAAAAACCATACCATTATGCTTGTTTTGCGACTTTTTGCCGAAAATAAAGAAAAAGTGATGATTGATGATGCGAATGGTGTGGCGTCAGAAGAGGAAGTTATTGAATTTGAGGATGGTATTTTGCTATTCAATCCACAAAAATCACAATTTGAAGAAGAGGACTATCTAGCTGTTTTACCTTATGAAGGAAAAAAAGGAATGCCTAAAGCAATGTTGAATGGGCTGGTAGATTATCTACGAGTTGTTTTAGATGACGGTCAAAGTGATTTGCTAGATTTTCTAACGGATGAAACAGCGGAAGTTTTTGAATTAAAGTTCAATAATGACGTTTTGTTGTCTTTTGTAAATAGTCATCAAACAAAAGATGATGATAGCTATATCCCATATCCAACCTACTAAATTAGGTGAAAACAAGCTTAATCGATGTAAATTACCGCATTATTTATAGCTATGAAGAAAAATCTGATAAAGGAGCACAATAATGAAATGGAATGAAATTAAAGTTGAAACCGCTAGTGAAGCGGTGGAAGCTGTAGCAAATATTTTAATGGAAGCTGGTGCTAGCGGGGTCGCAATCGAAGATAGTTTGGATGCGGAATATTTTCAATCTGATGCTTTTGGTGAACTTTTAGACAAAGAGAATTTTACTAATTTAGCAGAAGGCGAGGCAATCGTACAAGCTTATTTTCCAGAAACAACATTTTTACCGGAAATCTTACCTTTTATCAAAGAACAGATTAGTAAATTACCAGAATATGGTTTAGCTATTGGTAAAAATAGTGTTACAACAAGCGAGGTTTCTGATCAAGACTGGGCGACTGCTTGGAAAAAATATTATCATCCTGTTCGAGTAACACGTTATCTAACGATTGTACCTCAATGGGAAGAATACGACGCGGTTTCTCCTGAGGAAAAAATTATTACGTTGGACCCAGGTATGGCATTTGGGACTGGGACACACCCAACCACCAATTTAACTTTACAAGCATTAGAAATGACGTTACGCGGTGGTGAAACGTTGCTCGATGTAGGGACAGGTTCTGGCGTATTAAGTATTGCCAGCAAATTTTTAGGCGCAAAGGATGTTCATGCTTTTGACTTAGATGAAGTAGCTGTTCGGTCGGCGCAAGAAAATATGGATTTAAATCCAATTGCCAAAGATGTTCATGTGAGTGCCAATGATTTATTGAACGGGGTAGAAATTAAAGCAGATGTGATCGTAGCCAATATTTTAGCTGATATTATTATCAAAATGATTCCAGATGCCACTCGTTTATTGAAAAATGAAGGAACGTTAATTGTCTCTGGTATTATTGAAGGGAAAAAAGAGGAAGTTTTGGCAGTTTTGCGTACCTATGGTTTCCATGTTGCCCAAATTTTGCAGCAAAAAGACTGGTTTGCAATTATTTTGAAAAAAGAGGAAGTTTGAGATGCAACGGTATTTTATTTCTACGCCTTATAAAAGTGGCGAAATTCGTTTAAAAGGGGAAGCTTTTCATCACATGGTTCGTGTGATGCGAATGAAGTTAGCAGATAAGGTCTATCTGGTCTATAAAGATCAAATTGCAATTATTGCCAAAATTACTGCTATTGAAGAAAATACAGTTGTTTTAAGTGAGGTAGCCAAAGAACTGCAAAATAAAGAATTACCTCTTTTAGTGACGATAGCCAGTGGTTATCCAAAAGGTGATAAATTAGAATGGATTGTCCAAAAAGGAACGGAATTGGGTGCTTATGAATTTATTGGTTTTCCTGCGCAAAGCTCTGTGGTAAAGTGGGATGAAAAAAAATTGGCCAAGAAAAAACAACGCTTGATAAAAATTTCCCAAGAAGCAGCTGAACAATCACAAAGACAATTAACACCGAATGTAGAACTTTTAACCAATGAAAAACAATTGTGGGATAAATTAGCCGATTACGACGCAATTATCGTAGCGTATGAAGAATCAGCTAAGCAAGGAGAAAAAGCTCAATTAGTTCAAGTTTTGCAAGGTTTACCAGTTGGCAGCCGTTTATTAGCCATTTTTGGTCCAGAAGGTGGAATTACTCCTGCTGAAATTGAAAAAATGACTGCATTAGGCGGTAAATTATGCGGTTTAGGACCGCGAATTTTACGAACAGAAACAGCCCCTTTATATTTGCTAAGTGCTGTTAGTTACCAGTGGGAATTATTGTAAAGAGGTGAGATTATGAACGTTAGTGAGATTATCAGTCTACGCATAATAAATCCAGCGATAACAGACTGGGATTTTAAAGATCAACTTTTATCATTACAAGAACTGCCATTAAAAGAAATTGTTGTCTTGCCGAATCATTTGGAAAGAGCCAAGCAGCTTTTGGCAAAGACAGCGATTAAAATTGGTACTGTGATTGATTATCCACTTGGAAATGGAACCATCGCTAAAAAGGCATTTGAAGTGGGAAAAGCATTTCAAAGTGGCGCGGATTTTTTAGAAATTACAGTTTCACCTACAATGCTGATTCAACAACGTGATCAAGTGCAAGAATTACAAAAAACATTGCACTCTTTAGCAATGGCGTGGGGAGAAATTCGGGTGCGGATGGATAGCCGCGATTTAAAAGAATTACAAAAAATCGAAATAGCGCCTTTATTTAAAGAACTAGGCTGGAATCAGCTTGTCTTAGATGAGGGAGATTCTTTTGATAATGCCAAGCATGATGCTACGCTTTTTAATTATGATGCCGGAAAAAGCGTTAAGTTACAAATCAACTTAACCCATGTAAGCCATGAACAACTTCAAGAATTAATGTTAAGCGGAGCCGATAGTCTGGGAATCTTAACCTTATCTGGTTTAGATTTAACCACAGAATTAAAGACTTTTTAGAGAAGTTTGCGGTGATTGAAATCATGTTTACTTCTAGTGTATAATAACCCTAATTATTCACAAAGTACCGGCTGAAAAGCGGTACTTTTATTCATAACAATCAGTTATTTTTTTAAGTATAAAATTAGGATAGAATAGTAAAAAGATTGATTTTATAAAAAGATAATGAAGGATATTAAGGCGAAGTTTTGAACAGTTAGAACACTATGATCAAAAGTTCGTCTTAGTATCTGTAGCTCAGTTTTTTCACAATGTTTTCTAAAGAAAAGAGGTATGCTTGTGGCAAAAGATGAAATCGTAACAGGTCCCGGTGTGATTCGTTTAGTGAGTCAATATATGAGCCCAGAACATGTGGCCTTTGTACAAAAAGCGTTGGACTATGCCACGGAAGCGCATAAAGAACAATTTCGTAAATCTGGTGAACCCTACATCATTCATCCTATTCAAGTTGCAGGGATTTTAGCTGAATTGCATATGGATCCGCATACTGTTGCTACTGGTTTTTTGCATGATGTAGTGGAAGATACGCCAATTACGCTAGCAGATTTAACTCGTGACTTCGGAAGTGATGTAGCGATGTTAGTAGACGGCGTCACAAAATTGGGGAAAATTAAATACAAATCCCACGAAGAGCAGTTAGCGGAAAATCACCGTAAAATGTTGATTGCCATGGCACAAGATTTACGAGTAATTATGGTGAAATTGGCAGACCGCTTGCATAATATGCGGACACTAAAACACTTACGGGAAGATAAACAGCGACGCATTGCTAAAGAAACACTGGAAATTTACGCCCCGTTAGCTCATCGCTTGGGGATCAGCCGAATCAAATGGGAACTAGAAGATACGGCTTTGCGCTATTTAAATCCACAGCAATACTATCGCATTGTTCACTTAATGCAGTCAAAACGAGATGAACGGGAATCTTACGTAGCCGAAACAGTAGAAGAAATTCGTGTGGCAACAGAAGAATTGGATATTTATGCTGAAATTTATGGTCGTCCCAAACATATTTATTCCATCTATCGTAAAATGGTGGATCAAAAGAAAAAATTTGAAGAGATTTATGACTTGTTAGCGATTCGTGTTATTGTTGATACAATTAAAGATTGTTATGCGGTTTTAGGCACGATCCACACAAAATGGAAACCAATGCCGGGACGTTTTAAAGATTACATTGCGATGCCAAAAGCTAACATGTATCAGTCCTTGCATACTACTGTTATTGGTCCAAAGGGCAATCCTGTTGAGATTCAAATTCGTACGCATGAAATGCATGAAATTGCTGAATTTGGGGTGGCAGCGCACTGGGCTTATAAAGAAGGCAAGACAGACAAAGTAAAACCTGATAAAATGACCAATCAGATCAGTTGGTTTAGAGAAATTTTAGAACTTCAAGATGAAAGTTATGATGCTTCTGAATTTATGGAAGGCGTCAAAGGAGATATCTTTAGTGATAAGGTCTACGTCTTCACACCAAAAGGAGATGTAACGGAATTGCCTCAAGGATCAGGCCCGTTAGATTTTGCTTATAGTATTCATACAGATGTGGGCAATAAGACTACCGGAGCGAAGGTAAATGGTAAAATGGTCCAGCTGGATTATAAATTGAAAAATGGCGATATCGTGGAGATATTAACTTCACCCAATTCTTTTGGTCCTAGTCGTGACTGGTTAAAATTTGTTGCAACCAGCAAAGCTAAAAATAAGATTAAGCGCTTTTTTAAAGCGCAAGATCGAGAAGAAAACGTGCAAAAAGGCCATGATGCAGTGTATAAAACGTTGCAAGAAATGGAATTTTTGCCAAAAGATTACATGAACAAAAACAAAATGGCTGATCTTTTGGAGCGTTTTAATTATCAATCTGAGGATGATTTGTATGCTGCTGTGGGTTATGGCGAAGTTAGTCCCACGACAGTTGCAAATCGTTTAACAGAAGAAGAACGTCGTCAGAAAAAAGAAGAAAAAGAAAAGCAAAAAGTTCAAGAAATGATGAATCAGCCGGCGACAAAAAAAGAAGATCGGATGAAAGTGCGTCATGATGGTGGTATCGTTATTGAAGGCGCAGATAACTTACTAATCCGTATTAGCCGTTGTTGCAACCCAGTACCAGGAGATGACATCGTAGGTTATATCACAAAAGGTCGCGGTATTTCTATTCACCGAAGGGATTGTCCCAATGTAAATACTCCCACCGCTGAAAAGAGGCTCATTGAAGTGGAATGGGAAGACACTTCTAATAATTCAAAGGAGTATGACGCTGATTTAGAAATCTATGGTTATGATCGTTCGGGACTTTTAAATGATGTTTTACAGACCGTCAATAGCATGACGAAACGTTTACAAAGTGTGGAAGCCAAGTCAAATAAAGATAAAATGGCAACGATTCGTATTACAGTAGGAATTCAAAACTTAACACATTTGAAACAAATTGTTGATAAAATCAAACAAATTCCTGAAGTTTACAGTGTTAGAAGAACGAAGGGGTAGAAAATGAAAGCTGTTATACAACGAGTAAAATCAGCCAGTGTGACTATCGACGAGCAAGTTGTTGGTGAAATTAAGCAAGGTTTTATGATTTTACTAGGAATTCATGTGGAAGATACTATAGAAGATGTAGATTATTTGGTGCGAAAGATTACGATGATGCGCATTTTTGAAGATGATGCAGGAAAAATGAATTTGAATATTGATGCTGTTGCTGGTAGTATTTTGAGTATTTCACAATTTACGTTATATGCAGATACCAAAAAAGGTAATCGTCCAAGTTTCGTTAAGGCTGCTCGTCCTGAGCAAGCAGTTCCACTTTATCAAGCATTTAATGAAGGCTTACGTCAAAGTGGGCTTTCTGTAGAAACAGGTGAATTTGGCGCGGACATGCAAGTTGCCCTTGTCAATGACGGTCCTGTGACTATTATTATTGATACGCGAGATAAATAAGAAAAGATCTGAAGCAAAATTTTTTTAGGAATTTTGTTTCAGATCTTTTTGTTCACAATTTTTTATGTCAGTTTTCTAATTTTCAAATAGCCTCATCAGACGGTGTAACTTTATGATAACGGGTATAGTAACTTCTTAAAATGTCTAAAGGATCGACGTCTTCTTTTTGTAAGGGTGAGAGTGAAAACTTTTCCGTGGGAAATATTACGGCAGTATCATCCTTTTGGATAATTGTTTTTACAATGCTACCGTAAGCAATAAAATAAATCTTTTGATAATTTTCTGACAAGGGTAGTTTTAAAGTCAATTGTTTTTTTTGACAGAATTTATTTCGTTGCTGAATGTAGTGATACAGACGTTGACAAAGTTCAAGTTGCTCTTTTATTAATTGGGCATGTTCGAAATTTTGCTGCTTTGCACTATAAGCAATACGCTCTTTTAACAAATTGAAAAAGGTCGTTTTTTTACCAGCAAAGAAAGCATGACAATTGGCGAGACGTTCTGTAAGTGAATAGTGCTCAACAGCAGGTAATTGCTGTTGAATCATTTTTTTTGTGACGTTATTTACCTTTGGAAGTAAGTACGTTTCGCTTAATAGTGCCACAATTTCTGGTAGTTGTTTGTACTGCCGAAATGGGCCTACGCTAGTGGTAGTTGGACTTTTGGTTAAAACAGGGCCACTTTCAGTAAAATCAACGTAACAATAATTTTGATAATAGTTCATCACACGATTGTAATGAGGATGAATTTTTTGGATTAGGCGACATTCTAGTAAAAGAGCATCCAATTCAGTATCAACAGGTTGAATTTCTAAGTCAGCAATGTTGAATACCATCCGTTGTACTTTTTTAGAATGTTGTTGGTTTTTTTGAAAATAAGAGCGGACTCGCCTTTTTAAATTTTTTGCTTTTCCAACATAGAGAATATCGCCGTGTATATCTTTCATTAAATATATGCCTGGTGTTTCTGGTAAGTGTTGTAATTTATCTTGTAAAGTCATTATTTTCGTCTCTTTTTTATTTTTAGTGGATTTAGTATAACGTAAAAATGAAATTTAGCCAAAAACATTAGGAGCGTAATCCAGCAAGATTAAAGGTACAATAACAATGAGGTGAAGAAGATGGAAACTATTTTAATCGATCGTTTTACTTGTGAGGGCAAAGGCTTTGTTGTAGGTCGTATTGCCAAAGGTGTCTGCTATATTGGAACAGCAAACGTAGCAAAGGAGGAGTTAGAGAAGTTTTTTAAAGGTTGGCCATTAAAAGAGGAAAAAGGGAGTAGTCAGGAAGTAAAAACACAATTGATGGCATATTTTATGGGGAAATTAGAAGAATTTAATTTTCCTTTAGCGTTAGTTGGAACCACTTTTCAAAAAAAAGTATGGCAAAAATTAGTAACAGTTCCTTATGGAAAAACAATTACCTATAGCGAGTTAGCATTGCAAGTTGGCTATGAAAAAGGAGTACGGGCAGTGGCAAATGCTGTCGGACGTAACCCCATTATGATTGTCGTACCTTGCCATCGCGTGATTGGTAAGAATGGTCGTTTGACAGGGTATCGTGGAGGACTTGCAATGAAGGTGGCACTTTTACAGTCCGAAGGAATATCTGAATATGCATATTAAAAGTTTTTTAAGGAAATGAAAAGACAAGAAACCAGCGTTGTATTATAATTAATTTATTATCATGTAAACACTTTAATTTTAATATAGAGGACTGGAGGAGAGAAAATGGCAACTGTTGGCACTTATTCACATCAGGATATAAATCCTGATAATCATTTATTCTCAAGTTTTAAGACAATGGTGGAGTCTGTTTTTTATGGAAACAATGTTACGTCGATAAAAGATTTGGCTACTGCCTATGATTTAGCCAAAGATGTTCCAGGGGCAGTGGTCACAGATATGCCTGTTTGGCATACTGAAGATTTAGGTTTACCAAAAGATGCAAAAGTTATTGTTTTTAATGATGGGAAAGTCACCGGACGCACGGCGGCAGCAAGACGTGTGATTGGACAACCAGGGATTGACCGTACTTATTATGAAGGAATATTGCGCCAGGCCTTATACGAGGGACAATACCAGCAATTCTATCGTGGTGAGGTTTTGGTGGGCTTAGATCCGGAATTTATGGTGAAAGGCCATTTATTATTGCCTGCAGGTTATGAAACCAATTTTTATTCTTATCTATTAAATTTTCAAATTCTAACAAATGAATTTCAGAAATTATACACAACTTCGGTGGAATATCCGGAGAATGATATTTATTTATACGCAGATCCAGATTGGCGTCATTCAGATTTTCCTCATGGATTGGCCTTGTTTGATCCAGAGCATAATGTTGCAGCTGTCTTAGGTTTAAATTACTTTGGGGAACTAAAAAAAGCTACACTAACACTAGCTTGGGCAACAGCACATCGCAATGGTTTTGTTGCGTGTCATGGAGGAATGAAACAATATCATAAAGGAAATAACAAGTTTACAATGGCAGCTTTTGGACTTTCAGGTTCAGGAAAATCTACCATCACGCTAGCCAAACATGGAGATAAGTATCAAGTGGATGTATTGCATGATGATGCTTTTGTCATTAACAAAGAACATGGCTCAACAACTGCATTAGAGCCGGCTTATTTTGATAAAACACAAGATTATCCCTTAGATGATGATGCAGTGAAGTATTTTTTAACTTGTCAAAACGTCGGGGTAACTTTGGACAAGGATAATAATAAAGTCATCGTCACACAAGATATTCGTAACGGGAATGGTCGTACGGTGAAGTCACGCTATGTTACGCCAAATCGTGTTGATCATTTAAAAGAAGCAGTAGATGCAATTTTTTGGATTATGAAAGACGATAGTTTACCACCAGTCATTAAAATTGATGATCCTGCTTTAGCTGCGGTTTTTGGCTTGACATTGGCAACAAAGCGTACCACAGCAGAAAATGTTGTTGGTAACGTAGATTTGGATAAATTGGTAATTGAACCGTTTGCTAATCCTTTCCGTTGCTATCCCTTAGGTCAAGATTATGCTGATTTTCGCGCAATATTTTCCAATGAAAAGACGCATACTGCTTGTTATATTTTAAATACAGGTTTTTATAAAGGTAATAAAGTAAAACCTCAAGATACCCTTGGCGCTATTGAAAAAATTGTAGATGGAACGGCAGAATTTATTCCTTTTGGTCCGTTGGAAAATATGAGCTATTTGCCTATTGAAGGCTTTGAGGTAGATTTTGCTGACGCTACCTATCTCACCCAATTGAAAGTACGGATGCAAGGACGACTTGATTTTATTTTGGCCCAAAAAGAAGAAAATGAAGGTTATAATGCCTTACCAGATGAAGTTGCAAAAGTAATGGAAAAAATAATCGAACAGTTGGTTTAAGGAAAAAAGAAAATTCGTCAAAGATAATCTTCTTGGCGAATTTTTTTTGTAGTAAAAATAATGAATATGACATGTTATAAAAGTATTTTTTACCAAAAAAACAATGCGAGGTAAAAAAGATTCTGTTATACTAAAGAAAAGCGTTTTCAAAAAAGGGGTGCTTATTTTGGCAAAAAAATTACCGTTAGCATTGAGTTCAGATATTCGTGGAATTGCAGTTGCAACAGCTGATTATGCAGCAAATTTGACGCCAATAGAAATGCAAGATATTGCAGCCGGTTTGATTCACTTTTTACTAAAAAGTGAATCACTCCCAGATAAAAGAGCTCGTAAATTGCGCGTGGGCGTTGGGCGTGACAGTCGGATTAGTGGGCCGGCTTTGAAAGCAAGCTTAATTGCTGCTTTACAAGAACAAGGAGTCGACGTAATTGATTTTGATCTTGCAACTACGCCGGCAATGTTTATGAGTACGCAATTTAAGCAATTTGACTGTGACGCAGGTGTTATGCTAACAGCGAGTCATTTACCTTATTATTACAACGGTATTAAAATCTTTACCAAAAACGGTGGAGTTGAAGAAGAAGATATTCGTTATATTATGTCTCACACGAAAAAGCGGATTTCTGATAGTACTGGTAATTATCAAAAAGCTGATCTAATTTCGGCTTATAGCATTGACTTGGTAGAAAAAATAAAACATGCAACAAAAAAATTTGGTAATAAGCCATTAACAGGTTGGCATATTATTGTGGATGCTGGTAATGGCGCAGGTGGTTTTTTTGCCAAAAAAGTCTTGCAAGTTCTTGGTGCAAATACCAACGGCTCACAATTCTTAGAACCTGATGGTCGCTTTCCTAACCACATCCCCAATCCCGATAATAAACAAGCAATGGTAAGTATTCAAAACGCTGTATTAACACAAAAAGCAGATTTGGGTGTGATTTTTGATACAGATGCCGACCGGGCGGCTTTGGTAGGACCAGATGGATCTGTGTTAAATCGCAATAATTTAATCGCTCTTTTAAGCAAAATTGTTTTGACACAATATCCAGGAGCTACAATTGTGACGAATTCTCCTACTAGTGATCATTTGAAAGACTTTATTGTCTCACAAGGTGGACAGCAGGTGCGCTACATCTCTGGGTATCGTAACGTTATCAATAAGATGATTGCGCTAAACAAGGAAGGTATTGAAACACAATTGGCCATTGAAACGAGTGGTCATGCAGCGTTTAAAGAAAATTATAATTTGGATGATGGCGCATATCTTGTCGCAAAAGTTTTAATGATTTTACCGCAATTAAAAGCACAAGGACAAACAATTAACGATTTACTTCATGAATTAAAGCAGCCTTCTGAAACATTGGAAATTCGATTGAAAATTAATGAAGCCGATTTTAAAGATTACGGACAAAAAATAATTTCCGAATTGAAGTCCGCAAATTTTATTGGTTTTAAAGAAGACTTGGAAAACGAAGAAGGCGTTCGGATGAAACTAAATGAACCATATGGCAGTGGGTGGTTTTTGCTACGATTAAGCCTTCACGAACCATTACTAGTTTTACAGCTGGAAAATGATGAAGTTGGCATGATAGACAAAGTTTTACCTGTTTTACGAGAATTTTTTGAAACATTTTCAGCGTTGGAATTAGCTCCTTTGGATAAAAAATAACTTTTGTTTGGTTACCGCTTGCAAATATTACTAAAATTGAGTAAAACTAAAGATGAAAAGGTTTTATTCAAAAGGGGAATCTGAAATGATAGGTTGGATTTTAACTGGAGCAATTATCATTACGTATGGTAGTAATTTTTTAGCTTATCGCTATTTGAAAAATCATCGGAGTGATTGGTTTGAAAAAATGGCGTTATACTTTGGTGTTAATATGAGTGTTTTATTTGCAGATGGGCTATTTTTATTTATTGCCAAATTAGTCGAAGAAGGTATTTTGCTAATTGAATAAAGAAGTAAAAAACCCATAAATACATTATGGGTTTTTTACTTATGCCGAATTACATAAGTTATTTTTAAATGCGAGGTCATAACTTGCGACATAAACTAAAATGCGCTAACTTGGTACTATAAAAAAGTATTTTAATCAAGTATATCTGCTAGGAGGATATCATGGCGAAAATTATGGTAGTAGAAGACGAGGGCGTGATTCGTCAATTAATCATGGAAGAGTTAAAAAAATGGCAGTTTGATGTCTTTGGTACCACCAATTTTGAAAATGTTTTCAGTGATTTTAGTGAAGAGGATCCACAATTGGTTTTATTAGATATTAATTTGCCTGTCTTTGATGGTTACTATTGGTGTCAAAAAATTCGTGAAGTTTCAAAAGTCCCAATTATTTTTATTTCTAGTCGCAACACGAACATGGATATGATTATGGCTATGAATATGGGAGCAGATGACTTTGTCACGAAACCTTTTGAATTGGATGTTTTAGTGGCAAAAATTAACGCATTATTACGCCGCTCTTATAACTATTCAGAAGCAAGTGCTGAAACATTAGTGCATAATGGCTTAACGCTGAATGTAGACAATAGTACAATGATGATTCACGATGAAGTAATTGATTTAAGTAAAAATGAGTACCGTCTTTTGTACATCTTAATGAAAAATAACGGTAAAATATTGTCCCGAGAAAAGTTATTACGCGCATTATGGGACGACGAGCGCTATGTCGATGATAATACATTAACTGTGAATATTAACCGTTTGCGAAGAAAAATTGAACAAGCTGGTGTGAAAGATTACATCGAAACTAAAGTTGGTCAGGGGTATATCGTCCCTTAAACTTTTTTGCATGACATGATTGGGATTGTAATAGGTTAAAATAGTTAATTGAGGAGTTGCGATGAATTTTTTTAAGTATTTAAAAGATCAATGGTTATTAGTTTTTGCTTGGATTGGTTTCATTTTTTTAACGGCATTTGTAATGTGGCTAACACCAGGATTTCAGATGAGTTGGCGGAATGTCGGCTATTCAGCCTTAATTGAAGGGGTATTTTTTACGGTCATTTTAATCTATCACTACTATTATAAGCGCCGTTGGTGGCAAAAATTGCGTTCTGGAGAAGAAGAAAGCTCTATTCAAAATTATTTAACAGGAGCAAGAACGTATGAAGAACAATTACAGCAGGATTTCATCAATCAAATTATTCGTGAACATCAGATTCATATGCAAAAAATTGTTGCTGCTCAAGAGGAACAAAAAGATTATATCGATTCTTGGGTCCACGAGATTAAAGTACCGTTAGCGGCTAGTCGGCTGTTATTGCATGCAGTAGAATTCGACATTTCTGATGAAAAATTTATGCAGTTGGAAAATGAATTAGGAAAAATTGATGGTTATGTAGAACAAGTTTTATACGTCGCGCGTCTGGATAATTTTTCTAAAGATTATTTGATTGAAGAGACCAAACTTAAAAGCATCATTCAACCTATTATGCGCAGCAATGCTAATTACTTTATTCAAAAGAATTTACGCTATCAAGTTGTAGGTGATGATCAAAATGTTTTAACCGATGGTAAATGGATTGGTTTTATTTTTCAGCAATTGTTGAGTAATGCCATTAAATACACACCGGAAAATGGTGAAATTTTGATTTTGTTGGATAAATCAGCTAAAGGAGTAACTTTGACAGTAAAAGACGATGGCATTGGTATTCCCAAGGAAGATTTAAGGCGCATATTTGATAAAGGGTTTACAGGACAAAATGGACGTTTCTCTGAAATGCATGCGACAGGATTGGGATTGTATTTAGCGCAAAATTTAGCCAGACAATTGGGAGTGAAACTAAGCGCAGAATCTACTGTGGGGGTTGGAACGGCCATGACCCTTTTCTTTCCATACGTCTCTTATTATCAAGAACAACGATAAACTCGCAGAAAACTGCGAGTTTTTTCTTGTCTGCAAAACGTTTTCACTGCTACACTGTTTGGGTATCTTTTTAGATTATATAGATTGAGGAGAATGGGAATGGCTTTATTAGTAGCATTAGTACCGATGTTTGCCTGGGGCAGCATTGGTTTGGTGAGTGGAAAATTAGGTGGCGACGCCAATCAGCAAACTTTAGGGATGACGATTGGAGCGTTTGTTTTTTCACTTGGTATCTTTTTTGTAATGCGACCAAGTATTGATTTATTGACAATTATTGTCGGGTTTATTTCAGGTTTATTTTGGTTTGTAGGACAAAACGGACAATTTCACGCCATGAAAGCAATGGGAGTTTCTGTGGGTTTACCTCTTTCCACAGGTATGCAGTTAATGTTAAATACAATTGCTGGTGCAGTTTTTTTCCATGAATGGCGTCATGGTCGGGATTTTATTTTAGGATTTTTAGCTTTGGCATTATTAGTAGCAGGTGCATATTTAACTTCACGCAAAGATCCAAATGGGAAAAGTGAGCCCGAAGTCGGCATGAAGATGTATGATTTTGGTAAGGGATTTCGTTTTCTATTTATTTCAACGATTGGTTATGGTCTTTATACAATTATTATTACGTGGGCAGGACTGGATCCGTTGGCTATTATTTTACCGCAAAGTATCGGCATGTTAGTAGGGGCGTTATGTTTTTCAGCGCGAAAAGTTGCGTTTGACAAATACGTTTGGCGCAATATTACCTCTGGTCTTTTGTGGGGAATCGGGAATATTTGTATGCTATTATCTATTCAAACAGTCGGCCTTGCAGTTGGTTTTTCATTATCACAAATGGGCATTATCATTTCAACTTTAGGCGGGATCTTTTTATTGGGCGAACACAAAACGAAAAAAGAAATGTTTTATGTTATTATCGGTTGCCTTCTTGTTATTTTTGGTGGTATTCTTTTAGGATATATGAAAGCTTTATCTTAAGCATTAACTATAAGAAATTTCATTAAATTATGAGGGGGAGCCCAATGAATTTTCGCAAGAAAGAAATGAAGACAACTCATGCGAATGAATTAAAGCGAAATTTGCAATTAAAAGATTTAATTATGCTAGGAATTGGTGCAATTATTGGAACAGGTATTTTTGTAATTACTGGAGTACCCGATGCCAATCACGCTGGACCAGCATTAACATTATCTTTCATTTTAGCAGCAGTAGTCGTTGGTTTATCAGGACTTTGCTTTGCTGAATTTTCAGCACGTATTCCTGTTATCGGCGGGCCATATGCGTATATGTATGTGGTTTTTGGTGAAATTGCTGCGTGGTTTACAGGATGGTTTTTAATTTGTGAATTTTTACTAGCTGTTTCATCAGTTGCTTCTGGCTGGTCAGGATATATGCAAGGTTTCTTGGGAAGCTGGGGCATTCACTTACCTAAGGCTTTAACCGCAGGATACAATGCTGAAAATGGTACCTACATTGATTTAATTGCTGCATTGGTGATTGTCTTTATCACTTTTTGGGTAAGTCAAGAAGCGAAAAAAGCTTTACGTTTAAACAATGCCATGGTTTGGGTGAAATTTTTTATTATTATTTTGTTTATTGCGGTGGGAATTTTTTATATTAAACCCAATAACTGGACACCATTTATGCCTAATGGCGTAGGTAGCGTTTTTCGAGGTTCGTCGTTAGTATTTTTTGCTTTTTTAGGATTTGATTCTGTCGCAATGGCTGCCGAAGAAGTGAAAAATCCCCAAAAGGATGTGCCAAAAGGAATTATCGGTTCAATTGGTATTGCGACGATTTTATATATTATAGTGACGTTGATTTCGACTGGTGTTGTTCCTTTTGCGAAATTGCAAGTATCTGATCCAATGGCTTTTGTGATGCGCTATGCAGGTCATGGATTTTTAGGCTCTGTGATTTCTGTAGGGGCGATTTTAACATTACTAACAGTAACAATTTCGATGATGTATTCTTTAGCACGGCTATTATATGCTATTAGTAAAGACGGATTATTGCCAAAACAAATGCAAAAAATTGATCAAAAAACACGAACACCTAAAAATGCAACCTTTGTGGCAGGGGGATTTGCTTTATTTTTTGCAGCAGCATTTCCGTTACAAATTTTAGCAGAATTAACTAATATTGCAGCTTTAGTTTACTTGATGATGGTTTCAGGAGGTATCTTGAAATTACGTAAAGAATTTGGCAAACCGGAAAAAGGACAATTTGCTGTACCATTAGTCCCTGTATTACCAATTTTTTCTGTATTAGCGTGTATTTTTTTGATTGCACAATTTAGTCTCACAACCTACATTGTATTTGCGGTAACCTTATTATTAGGCTTCGCAATTTACTTTTTCTATGGGTATCGCAATAGTGAAATGAATAAGAAATAAAAAACGTGCGGAGAAATTCCATTATAAGGGGAATTTTCCGCACCTTTTTTTGTTTGTTGGTAATGCAATTTCCAGTATTTTTCAGTTAAGTATCGCAAATAAGCACTTTTATTTTGACTGTTTTAGTGATTTTTTCAAGTTTATCAAAAAAAGAGGACTGAAAGGAAAAGCTATATGGCTTTTCCTTTCAGTCCTCTAACTTTTTTAGCTATTTTTCACTTTGTGTCAATTCTAATAGCCGTTGTTTTAAATCAGCTTCCATGTGCCCCAATTCCAGTTCAGCGGCACGGCGTTTTTCTTTACCTTCTCGTTGAATTTGCAAGGTTTGTTGGATAGTTTCAACTAAATCATTTTGGGTTTTTTGTAGAGTTTCGATATCTACAATACCACGTTCATTTTCTTTAGCTGTTTCGATTGCTGAAACCTTCAACATTTCAGAATTTTTCTTCAACAGTTCATTTGTTGTTTCAGACACTTGTCGTTGTGCTGTGACAGCATCTTTTTGACGTAATAAAGTCAATGCAATCACAACTTGATTTTTCCACAATGGAATTGCAGTATTGACAGAGGCTTGGATTTTTTCTGCTAATGCCTGATTCGTATTTTGAATTAATCGAATTTGTGGTGCTTGTTGAATTGTAATCTGACGAGCTAATCGTAAATCATGCGTTCGTTTGTCCAAACGATCCAAAAATTGGTTGTAGTCATTTACAATTTGAACATCCATTTGATCTCCTGTTGCTTGTGCTTTAGCAACAGCTTCTGGGATAATTTTAGTTTGTAATTCTTCCATCTTTAATTCGCCAGCAGCAATATAAAGGTTTAAAGCATCAAAATAGTCCTTGTTTTTGTGATAAAGTTGTTCAAGCATTAAATTGTCCTTTAAAAGACCATCTTTTTCTTTATCTAATTTAACAGCAATTTTGTCAATTTGAGCACCAATTTTTTGATATTTAGCTGTAATTTCATAAATGGATTGTTTTACTTTACCAAACATTCGTTTAAAAACATTGCCTTCTCCGGCTCTTAAATCGTCAGGATTGGCTTCATTTAGACGATACATTAAATCTGTTAAAGAATCTCCGACTGGACCAATATCGGCTGCTTGAACATGATTTAACATTGATTGGGAAAACTCACCTAATTTTTGTTGCGCCACTGCACCATAAGTGATAACTCCTTGTTGATCGCTGACATCAATTTTTGCAGCTAATTCTTTGGCTTGCACTTTGCGTTCTTCTGGTAGTCTGTCGACTAAGCGTTCTGCTTTTTGTTGATCTTTCAAAACGTTAATTTCATTTTGCTGGGTTTCTGTTAAAGAACCTACTGGTGTGGTAAAGGGATTGTTTAATAAATCGTCTAATGTTTGATCGACGTTTTGCTTTGTTTCGGGTGTGTCCTGCATATTCATTCCTCCAATATTAGATCATCAAATTAAATAAGTGTTTAATAAAAAATCTAGCTTACGCTAGATTTTTTATTGTAAGCGCCTGCTTACAAACTATTATCTCTTTTTAAGCTTTGTTTGGCAATGGAAAGCTCTACATCTAAATCTTCTAAATCATCAGCAACAAATTGTTGGTAGTCTTTGGCAATTAAAGCTGCCATTTGGTCAATTATTTGTGAGCTTTCTTCGATTTTTTCATAAGTTTCTTTGGTCTTAATTTCATGCCCATTAATTTCAATAAACTTGTCAGTTAAATCAACCATATTAGGCAAATGCGTGTACAAAAAGTGATTAGCAAAATGCAATTTTTGTGGATCTTTCACTAATTCTTTAAATAACGCTTTTGAAGCGCGTAAAGTATCGTGTCGTAAATCAATGGCTTTTAATTTTGCATTTTGGTTAATATTTTCTTGTAACTGTAAAATTTGTTTTTTTGTTTGATTCATGGTTTCTCGGAAAAATTCAATTTCTTTTTCGGTCATACCACTTTCTAAGTAATGTGCTTCTTTTTCTTTGGTCATAATTGGTAATACAGTTGGTTGACCGCCTTGACGACGATTTTTCACGCCATAAATAATTAAGGCAGCGCCACCTATGACAAGTCCAAATGGGATGATCTCATCAGGATTGCCACGTAGAAATAGGCCAAACAGCAGTAAACAAGCAGTAATTACCAGTAAGCGCGTTCTGGTTTTCTTCTTCATTTTTTACCCTCCTAAATTTGGGTGATTTATCTTTTAAAGGTTTTCCCTTAACTTCACGAGTTTATTTTACCACGGGGAAAGGTGGAAAAAAATCAGACCAAGGGTGGATTTTTGCGATTTAGAAAATTCATAAGATTTATTATCGCAATCTTAAGTTTCCAAATCGTGAAATTGTGTATAATAGTATGTAGTTTAATAACTAGGGTACACTTTGCCATTTTCAAGTGGAGATTGTCTAGTTCTTGCTTGAATAAATTAATTTAACGATAGAAAGTAGGGAATACAATGCTTTCCTTTTCAGATTTTGAAGAAAAAACAATTCAACGAAAAGAATTATTTCACGGTAAAATTATTGATGTCTTTTTAGATGATGTCGCGCTTCCAAACGGTGGTACAGCCAAACGAGAATTAGTCTTTCATCCTGGTGGAGTAGGAATCATTGCTATTACACCAGAAAATAAGCTGCTATTGGTAAAGCAATTTCGAAAACCTTTGGAAAAAGTTATTTTGGAAATTCCTGCTGGAAAAATTGATCCAGGTGAAGGAAGTCATCCTGAAGTTACAGGTGCTCGTGAATTAGAAGAAGAAACAGGCTTTACTGCAAAAGAGATGAAGCATGTAGGCTCCATGTATTTGTCGCCAGGTTTTTCAAATGAAATGTTACATTTGTATCACGCGGTGGATTTAAGTGAAGTGAAAAATCCTCGTGCACAAGATGAAGATGAAGTGTTGGAATTATATGCATTAACATTAGCACAAGCTAAAGAAGCGGTGAAAACTGGACAGATTTGTGATGCAAAAACAATGTATGCCATTACGTATTGGGAATTATTACAGAAATGAGGAGCATAAGTGAGTAAAGGCCCATTAGTTACCCGTAGTGAATTGCGCCGGCAAAAAGAAAAGAATAGTAGCAAAGCAGGTTTTGATGAACCGGTGCGGGAGAAAAATACACTGAAATTACAAAAAGAATATGAACGCAAAGATGAAAAAATTAAAAGTTTTTATCGTAAAGAGGCAAAGAAACAAAAAGAATTAACAAAAACGCGAAGTGGCGAATCGCGTAAGTCTCGCGAACTAAATAGCTTCTTAGTTGGCGCAATTATTGTAGTTTCTTTATTAATCGGAGTGGTTTTATTAGCGACCTTCTTTTTGTAAGATTTAAAAAAGTAGGTGATTTCGATACTATATGTTTTGAGTGGTTGTGATTATTAAAAAAGCGTTGAAATCAGAAGGTAGGTCGTAATTACCTGATTTGGACGTTTTTTATTTTTACCGTTGAAGATTTCTTTAGAAGGGGATAGACAAAAGATAATTCTCTTTTAATTCTTCTCTTAAAGTAGAAAAATGCTATTTTTTCAAGAAACTGGTACTATTAAGCAAATAAATAAAAGTAAAATCAGGAGGAATTTGTGTGAAAATTGGAATTATCGGCGCCATGGAAGAAGAAATTAAAATTTTGAGAAATGCCATTGATAGTCCTTTGTCATGGGAAAGAGCGGATGCTTTGTTTATCTCTGGACGTATTGGCAATCATGAAGTTATTGTCGTGCGTTCTGGAATTGGTAAAGTAGCAGCATCTATTACAACCAGTTTATTAATTCAACAATATGGGGTAAATATGGTCATTAATACTGGTTCAGCTGGTGGTATTGGCGCAGGTCTTCGTGTCGGTGATTTGGTAATTTCAGAAAAATTAGCTTATTTTGATGTAGATGTAACAGGATTTGGCTATAAGAAAGGACAATTGCCTGGCGGTTTTCCTCTTTATTATGAAGCGAGTGCTTATTTACAACAAGTTATGACTCAAGCAGCAGAAAAAACAGCCCATCATGTAAAAAAAGGTCTTATTGTAACTGGAGACAGCTTTATTGATAGTACAGCTAAAATTGACGCTATTTTAAATGATTTTCCCACAGCGCTAGCTTGCGAAATGGAAGGCGCTGCTATTGCTCAAACAGCTAGTCAATTTGCTATCCCATTTCTTGTGGTACGCGCAATTAGCGATACTGCAGATCATAGTGCAACCACAAGTTTTGATGAATTTATTGAAGAAGCGGGGAAACGCTCTGCCGAACTCGTTTTAGAATTTATCCGTCTTTTAAAATAAAAAAGTATAAAGACGGTTGGTTTAAACATTAGCTGACAGGAGGTAAATAAATGAAAAAGGCATTGATTTCAATTGATTATACGAATGATTTTGTCGCAACTACAGGAAAATTAACCACTGGCAAAGCTGGCCAAGCAATCGAACAAAAATTGGTAGAATTTACGAAGGAATTTATTGAAGCAGGAAATTATACCGTTTTTGCTATTGATGCACACGATCCTACTGATACCTATCATCCGGAAAATAAACTATTTCCGCCACATAATGTAATTGGCACGGATGGACGTAAACTTTATGGTAGCCTAGAGACTTTATATGAAAAACATAAAGATGATCCAACCATTTATTGGTTCGATAAACGACACTATTCTGCTTTTAGTGGAACAGATTTGGATATTCGCTTGCGGGAAAGAAGTGTGACAGATTTGTACTTAACTGGTGTTTGCACAGATATTTGTGTTTTGCATACAGCAGTAGATGCGTATAATTTAGGTTACAATTTGCATATTGTAAAAGACGCTGTAGCAAGTTTTGATGAAATCGGACATAACTGGGCGATAGCCCACTTTCAAAATACGTTAGGTGCAGAGATTCTATAGGCAAAATTAAGAAAAGAGGAAAAAAATGGGACTATTTGATCGGTTGAAAGATGGTTTTGACTTCGCTGACATTAGTGGAATTATTGGTGATTTACAAAAAGAAGGTAATTTAAATTTTGATAATATTTTGAGTAATGAGTTTATTAAAAATTTTACTGATTTTAATAATAAATCAGAGTTGTTAAGTAAGCTTGGTATTCGTGATTTAAGTCAACTGGGCGAAATGTTGCAAAATCCTGAAGCTAAAGGGAAAATTGATGCAATTATTAATAAAAACTCGCAATTTGGTAACATAGAAGAGTTATTAAAAAAAGCATTAAAAAGATAAGTGCAGGTAGTAAAAAACGTAGTGATCACATCGCTTATGTTAGCGGTGTGATCACTACGTTTATTTTTATTGTTGTAAATAGCGTAAAAAAGTATCTTTTTGTAAATAAGGAATGTTGCCATCGCCTTTTGTGGGGGAGCCCCCGCCGCGACCTGCCAATTCTTGATTAACAAGCCGAATTAACTGGCCAACTTGGTGTCTTGTGTCAGCTTTTTTTTGATATAAATGATAACGTAAATTATCCTCATCACTCGTGGCTGTACAAATCAATGCCTCTGGATAAATATCGGCGAGCTGAAGAGCAGCTGTTTGTAATGTTTTAGGTTCTGTGTCAGTTATCTCACTGTAAACAAAATGGGTTGAGAGTTCTTTGGCATTTGAAACTAATTCATTGACTTGGTAAAGAGCAACTTGTGTTTGATAATATTTAATTGTTTGTTCTTGCTCTTGAAATGCTAAGGCTAGCGCATCGACAGGAACCTTTGTTTGTAATGTTAATGCTGCTAGTTGTTTTTGATTTGTTTCAAATTGGTGTAATAAACGATTGCCACAAGCAAAATGCAATGTAGTGCCTTTTTTGTGTTCTTTCACTTGAGTCAGTGCTAAAGCTTGGACTTCTGCGGTATTATTCACATGTGTTCCACCACAGCCAATGATATCAAAGTCGGAAATTTTGATTAGACGCAGATTATCAAAGTATTTTGGTGGGGTTGTAAAAAGTGTTTCTTTGGCCAGTTCTTCTTCAGTGGGAAATAAAATACTGATATTCTTATGTTGTCGTATAATTTCGTTACTACGCGTAATAGCTGTTTTTAGTTGCAGTGCATTTAATTGATCATCAATTTCAAAAAATGAATCTGTGACTGTTATTTGCTCTTTTGTGATTCTTACTTGAAATAAATCTTCGCAAACCCGAGCTAAGATATGTTGACCAGTATGCTGTTGCATTAAATCAAAGCGTTTATCCCAATCAATTTTAACAGAAACACTATCAGGCAATTCCTCAACTTCAATGCCAAGGTAATAACGTATTCCTTCATTTGTTTTTTGCACTTTTAAAATAGCATTGTTCTCTATCCACGCACTATCTGCAGGTTGTCCTCCACCACCGGGATAAATGATAGTTTCTTTTAAACACACGAAATTTCCTGTTTCATCTTTCCCACGTTTTGTAATTGTCGTTTCAATTTCAGTTAAGTAGCTATCTAATGCGTATTTCTCCAAGACTAATCACCTCTTTTAAATTGTTAAAAAGAGCAATAAGTAAACCGTATTAGCATATACGATAGCTTACTGCTCTAATATTTTAATTACCAGATATGCACACGATTTTCTGGTGCTTTATACATACCATCGCCTGCTTTAATTCCGTAAGTTTCAAAGAACTCAGGAATATTTTGCAACTGAATATTTGCCCGCAATTTAGCTGGAGCATGAACATCTATGGCTAGTAGCAATTGTTGGTATTGTTCTCGTGCTTTTGTACGCCAAATTTTTGCCCAATTGGTGAAGAAATCTTCCAAAGAAACATCGTCTTCTTTTTTAGCAGCAGCTAAAGCACAACTAACTCCTCCGGCATCGGCGATATTTTCGGAGACAGTTAAGGTTCCGTTAACTTTGCCCCCGGCAAATTCAATACCGTCAAATTCTGCAATCATTTTCGAAGATAATTTTTCAAAATGATTTAAATCTGCTGCACTCCACCAATTATTCATGTTGCCGTATTCGTCAAATTTTGCTCCATTATTATCAAAAGCATGGGAAATTTCATGTGCAATAACGGCCCCAATTCCGCCATAGTTAGCACTAGTAGATTGCTCTAAACTATAAAATGGTGCCTGTAAAATTGCAGCGGGAAAAACGATAATGTTTTTGAAAGGATGGTAGTATGCATTTACAGTAGCCGCACTCATTTCCCATTCATTTCGATCGGCACTTTTCCCATAGCGACTAAAGTTATCCTCTCTAACAATTCGACTAAATTTGCGGCTGTTTGCGACTAAAGTCCCCCCGTCAGCTTTTGAGATGGTATCAAATTTATTATAAAAAGCAGGAATAGTTTCAGGATAGCCAACTTGGATACCCAATTTGTTTAATTTTGTGATGGCTTTGGTGCGGGTTTCTTTTGATAACCAGTCATTTTTTTCCAAACGGTCTTGATAAATGCCAATCATTGTTTGAACCATGTGTTCAACATCTTGTTTTGCTTTTTCACCGAAATATTTAGTGCCGTAAAAGCGTCCGACTACTTGACTAAAACGACCATTTGCTAAATAAAAAGCAGCTTTTTCTTGCGGCATAGCACTAGGCGCACCAGAAAGTTGTCTAGAATAAGTACTACCTAATTGACGCAATTTTTCACTTAACAAATTGGTGTAACCTAAAGCTGTTTGAATATAAAGCCAATTTTGTAACAAAGTAAAGTTGTCCTCTGTTAGAAGATTATTTAAGGCATCAAAATAATCGGGTTCTGTGACAATAATTGTTTCAGGCGTTGCATTAACCAGATTTTCTACTAAATCTTTTAAATCCAAAACAGGTGCATAAGCGCAAAATTCAGTGAAGCTACGAGGATTATAGTTTTTACTATAGTCAGCGTTTTCTTCTGAACTTCGCACAAAAGGAACGATTAGGCGGTCAAAAGCCAAAGCATCTTGTGTAATTTTTTTTGCTTCTTTTTGATCATGGCCCATTTCTTCTAACACCGCGATTGTCATATTAGCAAATACTTCTAATAATTCTGATCCTTGTGGATGTTCTTTTTCATAGTAAGTTTTATCAGGCAAAATAGTGTCAGCCGGATAGGCAAACAAAACATTTTGTTGTGTATTTTTCATATCTTGATCAACTGTTAAAGTAAAAGGCAGAGGAAAGCCGTCTAAAACCCAATCAACTAACTGTTGATTCAAATCTTCGTAGTCCTTTAAATCACGAATTTTAGCTAACAATGGTTGGATCGGCTCAGCTCCTAGTTTATTTCTCAAATCATAATCTTTAGCTAATTCATAATATGCAATAGCGTCAGTCATTTTTCCTTGTGGGATTTTGCTTTTATCTGCGAGCATATCTTTAAATTCTGTCATCAAGAGTTGATCGATGCCGTCGACTAAATCTTGGAACCCTCCTGTTGCCGGTTTGTCAGCGGGAATGACAGCTGATTTCATCCAATCGCCATTGACATATTCGTAAAAATCATCTTTTAATAAGTTGTTCATAAGGCTACATCCTCCTGTTATTAGTGTCTCCATCATCAAATCATTAAGATGATTGATGAGACATTTTTATCCGCTTTTTTCATATCATATCTATTATGATATATAGGAAGATTTTTCACAAAGAAAACGTTCAGAATTTTTTGACGGTAATGGAAAATCTCCTTGTTATAACCTCCTGTGCTATACTAAAAATGAGGTGATAAGATGATAACTGAAAATGAATGGCTGGGTATTGCAGAAGAAAGATTTTCTCCTTATCGTAATATAATTACCAAATCAGGTTATTTGTGTGGTACAAGTGCAGCAACAACTTTTTTGTGCTATTATCAGGATTATTTTTCAAACACAATTGTGCCAGAACATATCCGCAAACCAGGTAGTCAAGAGACGAAAGCTTTGCAAGATTTATTACGCGTAATCATTCAACCATTTGATTTTCCGACGATTTCGCTACAAGTTTCTCATGGACTTTCTCGCTATTTTCGTCTATTTCAACTACCATTTCGAGCACGACAAACGCCTGTTGGCGGCATCCAACGCGTAAAAAAAAGACTAGCGCAAGGGAAACCTGTGATTGTTGGTTTGATGAAGCTAAGGGGAAGTACTTATGGCAATCACTGGGTAGTAGCTTACGCTTATAAAAAAGATGAAACCGGAAAAGAATGGATTAAAATTCATGATAATTGGGGAAATTATCGTAAAGTTGTACCCGCTAGCTGGATAAATGCCACCGTTTCTTTGCCCTAACTAGGAAGGAAGAGGTGAAACTGGCTGTTACGGTTCAAAAAAGTACAAAAAGATGTTAGAATGAAAAAGAATTTTTCAAAATAAGACGACTTTAAAGAATTGCCAATAACTAAGGAGGCTATCATGGAGGAACAATACCAAGATCAATCGTTGAAAATTTTTAGCTTGAATGGAAATGAGCCACTAGCAGAAAAAATTGCTGCTGTTTTTGGCACAACGTTAGGGCAATGTGCGATTAAACAATTTAGCGACGGTGAAATTTCAATTAGTATTGAAGAAAGTGTGCGAGGAGCTCACGTGTATCTGATTCAAGCCACGAATCAACCTGTTAATGATTATTATATGGAATTGTTGATTATGATCGATGCAATGAAACGAGCAAGTGCTAAGACGATTAATGTTGTCTTGCCTTATTATGGCTATGCGCGTCAAGATAGAACAGCTAGACCTCATGAACCAATTACTGCTAAACTTGTGGCAAATATGTTGCAAGAAGCAGGTGCTACCCGAATTCTAACGTTGGATTTACATACAGTCCAAGTACAAGGTTTCTTTGATATTCCGGTGGATAATTTATTTACAATGCCACTATTTGCCAAATATTATCGTGAAAAGAAGATGTTTGGTGATGATTTTGTTGTGGTTTCACCTAAAAATTCCGGAGTTAATAGAACACGTAGTTTGGCAGAATATTTAAATACGACATTGGCAATTGTTGATCAAGAAGAAAGCGATGAAAATGGTGGTTACGTAATCGGCGACGTGCAGGGCAAAACGTGTATCATGGTCGATGATATTTTAAATACTGGTAATACGTTTAAAGTTGCAGCCCGTTTATTAAAAGAAGCCGGTGCCAAAGAAGTTTATGCTTGTGCATCGCATGCTTTGTTATCGCCACCGGCAAAAGAAAACTTGGAAAGTGCTGATATCACTGATATTTGTGTAACAGATTCGTGTTTAACTGATGAAAGCCGTCATCCTAATAATTTGACCTATATTACTTGTGGTGAATTAATGGGAGAAGCTGTCAAACGAATTCATGAGAATACACCGATGAGCCCATTATTCCGATTGGAAGAAAAAGATTTTGCTTAATAGCATAAGTATTTTGACTGTATCAAATCATGATACAGTCTTTTTATTTATGCAAAACTCAAAAATGGTAATCAATTAATAAATGCCTATTTTTATGCTAGAATGACCCTAGTACAGACAAGAAAAGGTGAAGAAAGTGAAAGAAATTTATTTGGATCATGCAGCGACAACGCCGATACACCCAGAAGTAATACAAGCAATGACAGAAGCAATGCCGATATTTGGAAATCCTTCTAGTGTTCACAGCTTTGGGAGAAAAGCCCACGAAAAATTAGAAACTAGCCGTCAAATAATTGCTAAAAGTTTAGGTGTCAAAGCCCATGAAATTATTTTTAACAGCGGAGGAACAGAAGGGGATAATACCGCAATTATTGCCACTGCTTTAGCAAGACAGAAAAACGGTCGTCACTTGATTACCACTGCAATTGAACATCCTGCTGTTTTAGAATCGATGCATTATTTGGAAACGCTAGGATTTGAAGTTACCTATTTACCTGTTGACGAAAGTGGACAATTAGCACTTGAAACACTAAAAAATGCGTTGCGTTCAGATACAATCTTAGTTTCAGTGATGGCAGCAAATAATGAAACTGGTAATTTGCTACCTATTAAAGAGATAGGTGAACTGTTAAAAGATCACCCAGCAGTCTTTCATACAGATGCGGTGCAGGCTTTTGGCAAAATTGCTTTAAATCCTTATGAGAATAATATTGATTTATTTAGCATTTCGGCTCATAAAATTAACGGGCCTAAAGGTGTAGGGTTTTTATTTAAAAAAGACGGTGTAAATTTATCCAGCTACCTTCACGGTGGAGAACAAGAAGAAAAACGTCGTGCTGGTACAGAAAATTTAATGGGAATTATAGGTATGGCAAAAGCCGTCGAAATTTTAACACCGGATAAACAATTAGAAAATACACTTCATTACAAAAAATTAGCGGCTTTATTATTAACTAAACTAGATGAAGCCCAAATTGCGTATCGTATCAATGGTGATCGGAATCATAAATTACCTCATGTTTTAAACTTACAATTGAATAATGTTGATAATAATTTACTGTTAATGAAATTAGACTTACAAGGGCAAGCAATTTCAACGGGGTCTGCTTGTACAGCAGGTAATATAGAACCTTCTCATGTTTTAACCGCTATGTACGGCAAAGATAGTGATGCAATTCATGAATCAATTCGTGTAAGTTTTGGTTTTGGGAATACAGAAGAAGATGTTACTTATTTTGCTGAAAAATTAATTGCTGCCTGTCAAAAATAAGTAAGGAGCAGTAGTCAAACAATCAGAAAACTTTTATAATTAAAAAGAAAGTGAATTTGAGTTTGTAATAAAAGATAACAGTGAAAAAATGGTCGTGTTGTGAACAAGTTATGCACTGGGAAAACTTTTATTAAGCGCAAACAAGAAATAGAGGTGGAGTAGATGGCGTTTCAAAAGAAAGCAACTGTTCTAGGTATAGAGGTAATGTATCAATTAAATCCAGATGCAAAGAAATATACGCTGCGAGATAATGGTTTTAAAGAAACAAATGGGGGGAATTTCCAATTGATTCAACCCCTTGAGGCAACTCCTCAAAGTAAAGAAGGTTTTAAACTAAAAATTACAGTGGATAAAGATATTCAAACTTTAAAAATGTCTATTACAACAGCTAATGGGTTAAAAGCTGTCAATATTTTTAAAGATCCGCAACACAAAATGCTACAAGATAAATTTTACTTTTTAATGGATGGCTTTATTAGCCGTGGTCTTTTTGAAAAGGTAGTTTAAATCATAAGTCGCCGGTGTAAACAGGCGGCTTTTTTTTATCGCAAAAGTTTCATTGCAGACTGAAAACCTTAGTGGATAATGGTAAATTTTTTACCCGACTTTCAACCTGGTTTATACTTGAAATAAGAAAAGGGATAAGGAGGCAAAAAAATGGAAATTGCTGGTGAAAAAATTTTTCCAATTGGTTTAGGGACATGGCACATGGGAGACGATGTTGACAAGAGAATACAAGAATTAACCGCCTTGCAAGTTGGTTTGGCACAAACCAACTCAACTGAAAAAATTGCTATTGATACCGCTGAAATGTATGGAGAAGGTAATTCAGAAAAATTAGTAGGAAGGGCATTGCATACTATTGCGCGGGAGAATGTCTACTTAATTTCAAAAGTTTATCCGTGGAATGCCTCCAAACGCCAATTACCACGAAGTTTAGAAGAAAGTTTAAAACGATTACAGACAGATTATCTTGATTTATATTTGTTGCATTGGACAGGAGAGTTTCCACTAGCTGAAACAGTCAGTGCATTACAAGCAGCAAAAAAAAGCGGCTACATTAAAAATTGGGGTGTATCAAATTTTGATGTAGCAGATATGCAAGAACTTTGGCAAGTGCCAGATGGACAAAATTGTGTTGTAAATGAAGTCTTATATAATTTAGGTAGTCGCGGTATTGAATTTGATTTACTGCCTTGGATGAAAAAACAGCAAGTTCCTTTAATAGCTTACTCTCCAATTGCTCAAGGCGATCGTTTGGGCAATCAATTTTTATCAGATGATCTTTTACAAAGAATTGCTAGCGATCATTTTGTTTCTGTTTTTCAATTACTTTTGGCGTGGGCGATTCGTGATGAAAAAACATTAGCAATTCCCCAATCAAGTAATAAAGACCATGTATTGGCCAATTTAGCCGCAGCAAAAATTCAGTTATCTCACCAAGAGTGGCAAGAAATTGCGGCACGCTATCCCGCTCCCACTAAAAAGCAGCCTTTGGCAGTATTGTAGGTGAAAACAATGAAATTTTTTACATCCGATACTCATTATTTCCATCAAGACTTACTTGGAGACAATGATTTTGCTCCAAGACCTTTTAAAGATATTCAAACGATGCACGAGTTAATGATAAACAATTGGAATTCTGTGGTTAAAGAAACTGATCGTGTCTATCATTTGGGAGATATTGCAATGCATCCGGATTACGAGGCAGGTTATCCTGAAATTTTAACTTTGTTATCTCGTTTGAATGGTCAGATAATTTTTATTAAAGGAAATCATGATCATCGTACCTTTTTCAAGTTTTTGGAAAAAAATAATGCGACATTACCGAATGGTCAGCTCAAATTTCAGTTTGCAGATGTGGGTATTATCATTAAATTTAATCATCATCAATACTATTTAACTCATTATCCGTTACTTTTGGGAGTTACTAAAAATATTCGTAACCTCCATGGGCATGTTCATCATTATAGTGTCCCTATCAAAGAAAATATCAACGTCGGCGTGGATGCTCCTGAAATTGATTTTTTACCAGAAAAATTACCGTTTGGGACACCTCTTTCAGAAAATCAAATTGATTTTATTGCAGCTAAAAAAGCAGAAGAATTGCGAAGTTGGGAAAATAAATAGGAGAGTGCGTCTTTTTATCAATTTTAACGCCTTCTCTTTTTTCTATAAATTAACAACGAAGCGCTTTTATTTGGTGTGTTATTTAAAAGAAGGAAAGATTGCTGCAATCAAAGCGCAACAATTTGAAGTTTAATCTGTCAAAATCATAGAGATACTTTGTTAAAAAAACACCGAAAATTTCCCACTAAATTTGCGGTGTTTTTTTATTATATCTAATTATCGTGCCTACTTCCTTCATTTCTTTTTTTGTTTAAAAAAGCAGTATTAAATTTGCGGTTTTTATTTTAAATAAATCATAAAATGAAATAAAAAAAAGTTATTTTCAATGTTTGTGATAATTGCGAAAGAGCATAATGTTGTTATATAATGATAAAAAGATTAGAAATTAAATAAAATATGGAGGGAATATGAAAATAAAAAACAAAAAAATAATTTTGATGCTCGTCATCTGCTTACTTTTTCCTTTTTTAGAAGCATTGGGAGGGAGCATGTTTACTTGGCGACCCAAAGCTACAACTAATAAAAACTATTTGATTAGTAATAGTTTTTTGAAAGTTGACTATAAAGTTGAAGTACATGGCAGTAATCAATTGGTATGGACGTTTCATTACGAGAAAAACACCGGTACCACAGCTACACAGTTTGCAATCAAACTAAGTGACACCACCGTTATCCACGACATGACAGGAGATAATTTTTTTCGTGAAAATGATTGGTTAAAAGAAAAAAATGAGTCAAAAGAGACCTTGGGAACAATGAAAGGCCAAGGAGAATTTACGTTTACTACAACGATAGATGCACAGCCAACGATTCATTTTGATTTATTACAAAAAGATACAAAGGCAAATTATACTTTAGCAGCAGCCGAACAAACCCATCAATTGACAAATCCGCATCAAAAAGCAGAAAAGCAAGTAACTGAAGAAACATTAACAGCAATAAAACCAAAGGCAGCTACACCAATTACGATAAATATGCCAACAGATTTATCAGGATGGCCAATTGATAAGGTTAGTTTTGAAACTAAGCAAGGCAATGAAGACTGGCAAAGTATAGAAGGTATTCAACCACCATTTATTTTCCCAGACACTTCAGTTCGCGTGCATTACCATTTTAATTTGGATGAATTTTTTTTAACACCCGCCGGCGCAAAAATCAAAAAAGATATTGATGCAAATGAAGGTAAAGAACGCAATTTTGAATTTAGTTTTGAAATTTCCGGAGACATCTATTTGGAAGCTGACATCAAAGAAAATTTGACAATTGATGGTGAAAAAAGAGGGGAATTTACCATTACGAAAAATGGGGGAGAAGATGGTGAAAATCATTTATGGACGGTCACTTTTAATAATGAGAATTGGAATAAAGAAAACGTCCAAGGTGAGATGAATTTGACTTCTCTGATTGTCATCAAAGAGGTAACTGAAAACATTGATATAATGATTAATAAAGACGCTGAAATTAAAGAAACGATTCAAATTCAACCGGTAAAAAATGAGTACAGTCTTCAAAAAGGGGTTAGTAAAGAACCACGGAAGATTACTATAGAGAAAGAAGATTATCATTTAGTTGAGTGGGAAATTACGGTTACACCTGGGCGAGATAAAAAAGATCCTAGTAAGTTTTTACCCATTAAAGACTTACGTATTATAGATGAAGATATAACGACTCTTTATCCAGATAGTGGTAGTAAGGCAGGATTTTATTTGGTACCAGAGGCATTAGCTTCAAAAATTAGTCAACTAACAAATTTTGAATTATTTAAACTCACAATGGAAGTTGAAGGCGAAGAAAAAGAATTACAGGCAGGAAAAGATTACAAACTTACGTACGATAAAATTAATGATAGCAAATTTTCTTTGGTATTTTACAATTGGAATGACAGAATTGATACGCTAATAACAGGTCCAGTAAAAATTCAATACACCACTATTTTGAAAGATAATCATCCCAGTGAAGTTAGGAATATGGCCCAAAGTAACATTGGGGGGGCTCATAAGTTAGATGCTACTGCCAAGACAGAATATTACTATGATGATTTGAAAAAAACAGCTGTTAGTAAAGGAAATGGTATTATTGAATGGACAGTCGTTTATCACCGAGAAAATAAAGAAAAAATTGATTTTGTTGATGAATTAGATGATGGAATCATCGACTTTAGCACGTTAAAAGTTTTTGCTGAAATTGGGAAAGGACAACAGCTATTTCCTAGTATTACTACTACACCAGAGGAATACCGCGATTTAATTACGCTTGAAGAGTCTAATGAAAAACAGTTCAAATTGTCTTTTAGTGAAAAGATACCAAAAGGACGTTACATTTTGACCTATCGAAGTACGCACAAGGACACTAAAGGTCAAACTTTAGTGAAAAATAAAATCAGCGGGGGTGATTTAACTGCAAATTATGGCACGTTTACCTCATTAGCCGTTGAAAAAAACGTAATCAAACAAATACTCTTTGGTGAAGAGGTTGAAAGTAATTTTGAAGATAAAACAATATTCTGGTCGGCTTCGGTGATGACGGTACCAAATGCAGGTGAGATTTTAATTAACGATGCGGCATTACGTTTGAAAGAAGGCAAATTTTATAAAAATGGTCTAGCTTATTATTTAAATGAAGCTGCCAAACTAAAATCAGAGGAAGAATTAGTAACCGGAGGGAAATTTGATAAAGGAATTAACCAGCGCTATTTAAAAGAAAAAGGAATAATTGTTGCATATCAGAACGGAAATGGTGAATTTGAAGAAATCCCAGCAAAAGATATCACTTTTATTATTGATAATGGCAAGTTAGTTACGACAGACGAGGCAATAAAAGTTGATCCGGATTCTGGCATTGCCTTTCAATCTGATGCATTGAAAACAGGAGAAAAAGCGGCTGGTTTTCAGTTAAAAATAGATGGAAAACATGCGGGTAAAAAAATCTGGTTAGCCATTGCTACAAATTATGGGAATACACAAGAACTTATACCGCAAATGCCGATAAGTAATTATTTGTTTAATACAATTGAAGCGCTACAAGGTACCTATCAAGGTCATGCCGATGCAAATACTACCTGGACAAATAATGTCCAAGTTGCTGATGCATTAAGAAAAAGAGGGACGCTGAATGTAGAAAATTCTTCTGTTACTTGGGAAATACTAGCAAATACAAGAGGATACGCTATTAATGCGGGCGATAAAATCGTCGATCACATGAATGTTTGGAGTTTTGATGATAATACGACAAGTTTGATTCAACGAATGACATTGCAGGATATGCAAGAACTTGTAATTTATCGGTTGGAGACGACAAATGATAATGAAAAAAATTCATCTGATGATTGGTACCATGACTACAAAGAAGAAAAGTTAGTAGTGGGAGAGGATTATAGCATAATTCCACTAAAAAATGATGGGAAGAAATGGTCTGAAATTCCGATTACAGATCAAACAAAGGACACCTTAGCGCAAGGATTTGCGATTTCTTTTAAAAAGAATATGGGATATGCTGCTTTTAAAATTAGTTTTTCAACTCAGCTTGATAAAACAATTATGGCGGCTGAAAAAGGAAATAAAAATCAAATCCTAAATACGGCAGCATTAGTAACTACAAGTGGTACGACTAAGACTTCTGCAAGCGTAGTGTACACAAAAAAAGCAAGTGGAGTTTATAAATCTGCTGGTGAATTTGATGCGGAAACAACGGAGATACCATGGACAGCTGTTGTCAATCCCGAAGGTGCTCAGTTGCATAATTTAGTGATTGAAGATTCTTCGCAAGATCAAGATATAATTCCTGGCAAAATAAAATTGTATTATGGAAATTTAGAAACGATAAAAGAAGGAAATAATTATTGGAAGCCACAAATAAGTAAAGAAAGTGAAGTTGCATCAGAACTCTATCAGTTGGATTATGAAAATGATAGCTTCAAAATTACCTTTATCCAAGATTTTGTCGTTGAGACGCCACTGATTATTGAATACAGTGGTAAACCAAAAAAGGCAGATCAAAGTTATATTGAAAATCGTATCAAAATTAACTGGGGAGAAAAAGTAACAAATTCACATGTTGAAAAAGTTGAAATTAGAAACATTAGTGCCTCTGGTACGATCAGTGGCGATTCTAGAATGTTAACTATTAAAAAGCATTCTCGAAGTAATGAAGAAGCTTTAGCTGGAGCAAAATTTATTTTGGAGAAAAAAAACGGCGACGTTTGGCAAAAAGTTAATGTCAGTCAAGCAGAAGACGTCACTTCTAATAGTGGTTTATTGTCTTTTACTGGGCTTAAATCAGGGGCTTACCGAATTAAAGAAATTCAAGCACCGAAAGGGTACCAGTTATTTGCAAAATATGCATACTTTAAGTTAAATCAAATGAAGCCAGTTATTACAGATGCAGCGGGCAATGAAGAGGATTCATTAAAAGAGCATTATTATTTTGCTACTTCAGAAAACAATTTAAACGTAACGTTAAATGTAGCAAATGAAGAAAGCCCACCGCTTAATTTTGAAGCAAAAAAGATATTACAAGGCGCAAAAGGAAAAGCAGTGTTCAATTTTAGAATTGAAACTGTAACAGATGGTGCAATCGCAGCCTATGGTTACGCCGAAATTAAACCAGAAGAAAAAGAAGCAGAGATTAAATTTTATTCAACAGATAAAAAAGAAGTACTAATTCAGGATTGGCGCAAGTGTTTAGATAGAAAAACAAAATACCGTCTTGTAGAGGTTGACATGCCAGAAGAGTTTTTGGTTAAATACTACAACGATACTGATAAAAAAGAATCAAATGAGTTTATCTTTGATGAACAAACACAAGTAATCACGTTTACGGTAATAAATTCCCGCCCCCAAGGCTTGATGCCATCAACAGGAGGGATAGGGACGCAGTTTTTTGTCATTGTTGCTACTTTTCTAAGTGGTGGTGCAGGTCTCTTGGCTTTTTATTATTGGTGGCGAAATCGAAAAATAAATTAAAAATAGAGCCAAACATGAAGTTATCTTTACTGATGAAGGTTATGTTTAACATTATAATTTCATGTTTGGCATTTTTTTTAGAGGTGCAATTGGTTACCTTAAAAAAGCACTAATTTAAAAACTGATACATGAAATTATTGGACTTCTGTTGTATAATGACAAATACTGAAAAGTTGCGACCTTCAAATCGTTAAATTTTCGGAATTAACAATGAAATGATGGTGATTACATGACAGACAACAGCAACACACGCGTTGTCGTGGGCATGAGTGGTGGAGTAGATTCTTCTGTAACCGCACTTTTGCTCAAAGAACAAGGATACGATGTCGTAGGTATCTTCATGAAAAATTGGGATGATACAGATGAAAACGGCGTTTGTACCGCAACAGAAGATTATAAAGATGTAGCGCAAGTAGCAGCACAAATTGGAATTCCATATTACTCAGTCAATTTTGAAAAAGAATACTGGGATCGCGTCTTTGAATATTTTCTAGCAGAATATCGCGCTGGTCGTACACCAAATCCCGATGTGATGTGTAATAAAGAAATTAAGTTCAAAGCATTTTTGGATTATGCGTTAGAATTAGGTGCCGATTACGTTGCAACAGGACACTATGCTCGCGTTACAAAAGATGGAAATGGTGTAGTTCACATGTTACGTGGTGTGGATAATAATAAAGATCAAACTTATTTTTTAAGTCAATTATCTCAAGAACAACTAGCTAAAACACTGTTTCCTCTAGGCGGAATGGAAAAGTCAGAAGTTCGTGCTATTGCAGAACGTGCTGGTTTAGCAACTGCCAAAAAGAAAGATTCTACTGGGGTTTGTTTTATTGGCGAAAAGAATTTTAAACAATTTTTAAGTAACTATCTGCCAGCGAAAAAAGGGAAAATGGTTACGCTTGATGGGCAAATAAAAGGCGAACACGATGGCTTAATGTATTATACAATTGGGCAACGTCAAGGTTTAGGTATTGGCGGCGGCAGTGGATCAAATGATCCTTGGTTTGTAGTCGGAAAAGATTTGTCAACAAATACACTTTACGTTGGCCAAGGTTTCCATCACGAAGCATTGTATGCCGATCGTTTGGATGCAAGTACGCTACATTTTACTACCGATGAAAAAATGCCGCGAGAATTCAAATGTACCGCAAAGTTTCGCTATCGCCAAGCTGACGTGCCAGTAACTGTTCGTTTACTAGCAGATGATCAAGCAGAAGTTATCTTCGACGAACCAGTACGAGCAATTACGCCAGGACAAGCGGTTGTATTTTATGATGGAGACGAATGTCTAGGCGGTGGTCTGATTGATCGTGCCTACAAAGAAGAAGTAGTGCTACAATACATTTAAAAATAAAGATGTACCTTTCAAAGGTGCATCTTTTTATTCTGTCTCAAATTAAATAAAGGCATTAAATTTCATTAACTTTTACTAAAAAAGAATATATTCAAAAAAAATATCCCTTTAGATGCGGTAAAATAAAATAACTATTTTATTAGGAGCGTAAGCATGACAGAACAATTAAGACGGCAAAATAAACAGAACAAGAAAAATTTCAAATTAATTTTTATCCTTATAGGCGCTCTTTTATTAGCAATAGCAGGTGGCTTATTGGCCTATCATAGCAAAACAAAAAATGAACAGAAACAAAGAGTTGCCCTTGTAAAAGAATTCACGCAATTTCTATCACAAGGAAAATATGATAGCCTTCCCAAGATATTTCTAGCAGATACAGCGCAACGAAATGGTTATAGTGATAAAGAGATTACCGCAAAATATCAAAATATTTTCACAGCTATTGAAGTAAAAAATATCAAAATGGACAAATTGAAAATAGTAAAACAAAAAGAAGATAAGTATCAAGTATCTTATGAATTGTCTTTTTCAACAGCAATGGGGCAGTTGAAAAATTTAAAATATCAAACTTATTTAGCTTATGAAGAGGGAAAACCAAAGTTGGAATGGGGGCCAAATTTGATTTTTCCACAAATGAGCGGCAAAGATAAAGTCAGTATGACAGTCGATGAACCAATACGTGGCAAAATTTTGGATCGAAATAACCAGCCTTTAGCCGAAAATGGTCCCTTACAACAATTGGGCGTAGTTCCACAAGAATTAGGTGAGGGGGATAAAAAAGAAAAAAATATAAAAGCAATCGCTGAAACTTACGATTTAACAGAAAAACAAATCATTCAAGCAGTAGAACAAAGTTGGGTAAAACCAAATTATTTTGTACCGTTGAAAATTGTCGATGAAGTAAAAGGATTACCGACGGGTGCCAGTATTCAAGAAATTACAGGTCGCAAATATCCTTTAGGCGCAGCGGCAGCTCATTTAGTAGGATATTTAGGGAAAATTACTGCTGATGACTTAAAAAAGCATCCAGAATTAACCAGTGAAGGAGAAATTGGGCGTGCCGGTCTGGAAGCTGTTTACGATGAAAAATTGCGTGGAAAAGCTGGTGGGAAATTAGCAATTACTGATGAGAAAGGTAATGAAAAAAATGTTTTACTCGAAACAAAGAAACAAGATGGTACGGCAATTCAAGTAACTATTGATAGTAGCTTGCAAGAATTAGCTTATAATGCTTTAGCAAAAAAAAGAGGTGCAACAGTTGTGAGTGCACCACATAATGGCGAGCTGCTTGCTTTAGTTAGTAGTCCTAGCTATGATCCTAATAAGATGACAAATGGAATTTCTCAAAAGGATTATGATACTTATGAAAAAGATGAGAAAAAGCCGTTTTTGAATCGGTTTTTAACAGGATATGCACCAGGATCGACTTTTAAAGCGATTACTGCGGCAATTGGATTAGATAATGCGAGTCTAAATCCGAATGAGAAACTAGCTATTAAGGGTTTAAAATGGCAGCAAGATACTTCATGGGGAAATTATTATGTGACACGAGTAGCTGATGTAGGGCAGGTAGATTTAAAAGCGGCGCTTGTTTATTCTGATAATATTTATATGGCACAAGAAACACTGAAAATGGGCGAAAAAGCTTTTCGAGCAGGCTTAAATAAATTTATTTTTGGTGAAAAATTGAATGTACCGCTGGCAATGAATCCAGCCCAAATTAGTAACGAAGAAAGTTTCAATTCCTCCATTTTACTAGCTGATACCGGTTATGGACAAGGTCAATTGTTAATTAATCCTATTCAACAAGCAACTATGTATTCTGTTTTTGCTAATAAAGGAACACTTGTTTATCCCAAACTCTTAACAGATGTAAAAGTAAGCAAAAAGGCAGATGTTGTCAAAGAAACTAGTGTAGATAGAATCAATGAGGATCTAAAAGCCGTTGTAAGTGATCCAAATGGCACCGCCCATAGTTTAAATAGCTTGGGATATCCTTTAGCTGCTAAAACTGGTACGGCTGAAATAAAAGAAAAACAAGATGAAAGAGGACAACAGAACAGCTTTTTACTTGCATACGAAGGAGAAAATAGCGGTTATCTTTTTATCAGTATGTTGGAAGATCGTCAAGAAAATGAATCAGCAACACAATTGGCACCGAACGTTTTAGCCTATTTACATGAACATTATTAATTAGATAATAACGATCCAAGTATTTTACGTGCAAGATAAAGTATCAAAGAAATCGTTTCTTTATTTTTATGAAAAATTATTTCTTTATAAGAAGAAAATTCACAAGCTTAATCAAATTAAATAAAAATAATTATGGTTATTTAAGTTTGGTGCGAATTTCTTGTCATAGTCACGTTTCCTGAGTATGATTAGTGCAAATGGGGAATAAAAGGAGCAATAAATCATGTATCAGGTTGTTATAATGTATGGGGATAATGAGCCTTGGTGGTTCTTTGAAAATTGGCAAACCGATATCACAGAAGAATATACTTTTAGTGATTTAACAGCTGCCGAACAATTTTATGAGAATAAGTGGCTCGAATTAAGCCCACGTTTTTCACATTTGAAATCACATCCAAATTATCAAGCTGCTTTTTGGAACGAAAGTGATGAACGTTGGTGTGAAGAATGTGATGATTACTTGCAGCAGTACACTGGTTTGGCATTATTGAAAGACTACAATGCCATAGTTGAAAAAAGTTCTAGCAAATTGTGCCAAACAATCAACGGTGAAGGCAAACTACGTGTTTGTAAACGTAAAGTTGCCAATTGAACATTATTTGTAGCTTGAATTAGCTGTGGTGGCTAGTTCAAGCTTTTTTATTAGCAGAAAAATACAATTTGAAAATTAATTTTGGAATTTAATTGTAGTTTGTAAGATTAGGTAATAGCAGTTTAGCTTTTTTCGGGGAGCTGTTATAATGAAAGGCACGCAATTAGCAAAAAAGGCGTCAAAAAAAATTCGCTTACATCGCAAAAAGCGCTGTTATGAAAGTATTGCAATTAATTTTTATAAAGGAGCTAATATGGGGAAAAAATTAGTACTTACTGAAAAACCAAGTGTGGCCAAAGATTTTGCTAAAGTATTAGGAGCAAAGCCACAAGGAAAAGATTATTTTGAAAATGAGCAATACGTTATCACTTGGGCTTATGGTCATCTATTAACGTTAAAATTACCAGAAGATATTAAACAAGAGTGGAAAACTTGGAATATGGAAACATTACCTATGATTCCCAAACATATTGGCATTAAGCCACTACCTAAAACGAATCGACAATTAAAACTAATTGGCAATTTAGCCAAACGTAAAGATATTATCGGTGGAATTATAGCTACAGATGGCGGACGTGAAGGAGAAGCTGTTGGGCGTTATATTTTTGAATGGATTCGCTTTAATAAGCCTTTGGAACGTTTATGGATTTCTTCGCAAACAACAAAAGCTGTGAAAGAGGGCTTTCAACAATTAAAGCCAGCAAAGCAATACGATAATTTATATCAATCTGCTGTGGCCAGAGGAAAAGCGGACTGGTTAGTTGGGTTAAACGTGACGCGGGCCTTAACTGTAAAATATCACGATAGCTTAAGTGCAGGACGGGTTCAAACACCAACATTAGCTTTAGTAGCAAGAGCCCAAGAAAAATCAGAAAAATTTATTCCTCAAACGTATTACACAGTAGACTTACTTTACGGTGATGAAAAAGGACGTTTGCAGTTAAAAAATCCACAACAATTTCATGATCGTAACGAAGCGGAAACAGTTGTAGCAAAGTGGCAAAATCAAATCGGTAAAGTAACGGACGTTACACTAAAAGAAAAAGCACAATCTGCGCCATTACCATATGATTTAACAGAATTGCAGCGAGTAGCTAATAATTTGTATCACTACTCAGCGAAAAAGACGTTATCGTTAGTTCAAAGTTTATATGAAACCCATAAAGTAGTCAGTTATCCGCGTACTGACTCAAAGTATTTACCAAAAGATGTAGCAACAACTTTAAAAGAACGGTTGCAAGCACTAGCCCATGTCGATGTGCGAGCAAAAGAATATTTGAAAAACGGAGCCAAAGTGAAACAAAAAGCTGTTTTCAACGATAGCAAAGTGACCGATCACTATGCGTTAATTCCCACGGAAGAACGGCCACGTTTTGAAAAAATGTCTACTGATGAAAGTCGTATTTATCATCTTATTGTCGAACGATTTTTAGGTTTATTTGCTGAAGAATATATTACAGCCAACGTAAAGGCAGTGGTGACATTTGCTGGGGGTGAATTTGTTTTTCGCCAAGAAAAAGTTTTACAAAGTGGTTGGCAAAAATCAAATGAAAAAGCTGTTGAAAAAGTAACGGATTGGGGGCAGGTTCAAAGTATTAAAGGTCAGTTTGCCATTAATAAGGAACTGACAGCGCCGCCTAAATTTGCGACAGAGGGAAGTTTGCTAGCGCAAATGGAAAAATACGCGCTGGGAACGCCAGCAACTCGTGCTGAAATTATTGAAAAGTTGTTAAAATCGGAATTGATGGAACGGCGTGGAAATGTCTTAGCAGTGACACCAAAAGGCAGACAATTGTTGAATTTAGTCAACGCTTCTTTAGTAAGTCCAGATTTAACGGCTAAATGGGAGAAGAGTTTAGAAAATATTGCTCAAGGCAAAGAATCTGCTAATACTTTTTTAAAAGGCATCGAAAAAGACACCGCTCGATTAGTGAGTGAAATTAAAAACTCACAAGAAACGTATAAAGACTATTCTCTTACAACTAAGATTTGTCCGGAATGTGGTTCGCAATTGAAAGAACGCAACACCAAAGACGGAAAAATTTATCTTTGTTCCAATAACGAATGCAGCTATCGTCGAAGAAAAGAACCGAAACTTTCCAATCATCGTTGTCCACAATGTCATAAGAAAATGGAAATTTTAGATGGTAAAAATGGTGCTTTCTTCAAATGTAAATATTGCGGAATTACTGAAAAAATTCCGGATAAGAAAACACGTAGCAAAAAAATGACCAAGCATGAAGAACGGAAATTACTTAAAAAGTACAGTCAAGAAGAAGAAGCGGCAGAAAGCCCGTTAGCTTTAGCATTGAAAGCTGCGATGAAACAAGAAGATTAATACGAAACTAAAAAGAACGTGTCCCTTATTTTGGGACACGTTCTTTTTAGTTTAACCTCACTTTTACGTGAGGCAAATTGATATTTAGCGATCTGGTAAAACTAAATTTAAGAAAATACCGATTAAAGTTGATAATGCCATGGCCGATAAAGTAAACGTTCCGGCTTCAAACACGAGCCCGCCAATCCCAATTACTAAAATGCTTGAAGTAATCAATAAGTTTTTCTTTTTATCAAAATTGGTATTATTTTCGACCAAAATTTTCAGTCCACTAGCAGCAATAACTCCGAATAAAACAAAGCTGATACCTGAAATTACAGGACCAGGAATGCTTAAAATTAGCGCACTTAATTTACCGACAAAACCTAAAACAATAGCAAATACAGCTGCACCGCCAATAACAAAAACGCTGTGAACGCGAGTAATAGCTAGCACACCAATATTTTCACCATAACTTGTTACTGGAGGCCCGCCGACAAACCCCGCTACGATTTGTGCTAAGCCATCCCCCATTAAAGTACGATCCATGCCAGGATCTTTAAAGAAATTACGTTTAGTTAATTTGTTTAAAACCATTAAATGTCCGATATGCTCGGTCATTGTTACAAAGGCAATCGGTGCCATGGTAGTAATGGCATTTAAATATAATTTAGGCTGGTATTGTACAAACATGACTTCAAAAGCGGGCAATTGAAACCAAGGAGCATCAATTACAGGTTGAAAATTAACAATACCAAAAGCTAAGGCAATGAAATAACCTGAAATAATACCTAGTAAAATGGGAATCAAACCTAAAAAACCTGTTAAAAACATATTGAAAATAATTGTTACAGCGAGAGTCAATAAAGCGACAGCAACATATTTGAAATCATAATTACCACTCGTGTTGTACATGGCATTGTTCGCGGCATTACTAGCTAATCCAAGACCAATAACCATGATAACTGGTCCTACAACAATTGGTGGTAAAACTTTATCTAACCACGAAGTACCAATTTTTTTTATTACAAAAGAAACGATTAGATAAACCACACCTGTAGTCAACGCACCTTGGGCAATGGCGGGATAACCGTCTGTTTTCATTAACATTTGCATGGCAGCAATAAAAGCAAAGCTACTGCCGAGATAGGCAGGAATTTTGCCTTTCGTAACCGTTAAATACACCAATGTTCCAAGACCAGAGCTGACTAAAGCAATACTTGGATTAATTCCTACCAAGATTGGGACTAAAACTGTGGCACCAAACATAGTAAACAAGTGTTGTAAACTTAATCCGAACCAGTGAAAAGGTGCGGGACGATCGTGGATGTCTAAGACAACATCATCATTGTGAAAGTGAATATCATTTTTTTCTTCCATGAGAATCCTCCTATAAATTTTGATACAAAAAAATCCTACCCTTTTCGGCAGGAGGATCGTCAATGGATACAAAGGAGTAATGCTATCCCTTTGCTTTGCGACGGACCCTTCTTAGCCTCTCTGGACTATGTTAAAGGATGTCTTGAAAAAATTTAACAGTTGTAACCATTAAAATAATTTTTCAGAGGTGAATTTTTTTGCTGATAAAAATATACACTACAAAAAGCCAGATAGCAAGGAGAATTCCACGAAAACTGTTAAGTACATATTAGAATAAATTAAAAAAAAAACTACTAAATTTAGGAACAAAATAATTGTCATTTTGTTGAATAGTGAAAACTAGCATCAAGAGTGCAAAAAGTTATCATAGTAATTTCTAAAAAGTGCATCTAATAATATATGCAGTGTTGTAAACATATTATATTCAGCATTAGGATTGTTACTTAGTCTTGGGAGTTCAGAAGTCTGATAATAAAGGTTATTGACAGTTAGACTAGATAAATGATTTTTAGTTAGTGGTGTAATGGAAATTATCTCTGTTCCTTTTAATAGGATTAAACGTGAAATTTCAGTGACTTCGGTATTTTCGCCACTAAAAGAGACAACTATAACGAGGTCATTTGGGGTCACTTCTTCAGCAATCCAACGAAACTCAGTTATTGAAGGGACAGAAATTAGAAATACTCCTATAGTCATAAAATTTCTAACTAATAATTCAGTTGCATTTCTTTCACCCCAATCTGTGCCGAAAACAAAGATCTTAGTTGCTTTTGCAATTAACTCGTTCATAGGTATCAAATTTGTTTCTGAAATTAAGCTAATTGTCTTATTTATATCATTTTGTAGTAAATCCCAACTTTCCATACTGATTTTTTCTTGTCGTTCGAGCTCTGACTTTAAAAAAAACTTCAATTCGTTAAATCCAGAAAATCCCAATTTTTTTGATAATCTGGTTACGCTAGCTGGACTAGTAAAGGTTACTTCTGCTAAATCCGCTGTTTGCATAGAAATCACCTTACTTTTAGCGGATAGAATATATTCAATTAGACTGTATTCAGTATTCGAAAAAGTTTTAATTTTATTGATTCTTTCTTCTAGTCTCATCTTTGACCTCATGATATTAATTTGTGAAATGAATTTCGCGTTATAAAATAGAAATCATAAAATGCAAACGAAATCGCTTTCATTAAAATAGATATTTTTTCTTTTCTATTTAATTATAATGTGAGTATAACATAAAGAAAGTCGAGTGATAGTTATGAAAATGAATAATTTGAAAGTTGTAATCGCAGGTGGCGGGAGTACGTACACACCTGGAATTGTTCAAGCAATGATTAATAGTAGAGATAAATTCAATTTTACATCGATTACATTATACGATATTGATGAAATACGTAATGATGATATGTATCAGATCATTGACTATATGTTAAAAAAAGAAGCCCTTGAAAAAAAAGTCACCCTATCCCAGACCACAGACCCTAAGTTAGCCTTTATAAAATCTGACTTTATATTTTCTCAAATACGTGTAGGCGGTATGGAAATGAGAGAAATCGACGAAAAAATTCCACTTAGTCATGGTTTGGTTGGGCAGGAAACGTGTGGACTCGGTGGTTTTTCTTATGGATTACGCTCGATTAAAGGATTGTTGGAAATTGTGTCCTATGTGGATCAATATGCTCCCGATGCTTGGTTATTAAACTATACAAATCCGGAAACATTAGTTTCAGAAGCAGTTCGTAGAGCATTTCCACATGTAAAAATGTTGAATGCGTGTGACATGACAATTTCGATTGAGGAAACAGTCGCAATTAATTATGGTTATGACCGTAAAAATTGGATTCCGACATATTATGGACTAAACCATTTTGGATGGTATACATCAATTTATGATAAATCTTTAGATCGTGACGTTATGCCAGAAATTATTGAAAAATTGAATGCAGATGGATTACAAGTTGCTGATTTTAATTCAGGTGATAAGACGTGGCAAGAAGCATGGGATATGCTGTGTGTCATGACAAAAAATTTTCCGGATTTTCTACCAAATAATTACTTAGAGTATTATCTATATTCAAATGAAGTTGTAGAAAAATCCAATCCCAAGTATACCCGTGCAAATATGGTTATGGATGGACGAGAAAAGCGTACCAAAGAAATGTCAAGAAAAATTAGAGAAAAAGTAGATGGAGATATTTTGGATTTTAATTTTGGTGAACATGGTCAATATATTGTTGATATGGCTGTATCAATATTGAATGATAAGCATGACCGATTTATGCTTATTGTTCCCAATATGGGGGCTATTCCCAATTTGCGTAGTGATGCAATGGTGGAAATTCCTGCTTATGTTGGTAGAACAGGTGCTGAACCAATCTCTTTAAGATTTGAGATTAATGACTTTCATAAAGGTTTAATGGAGGCACAAAATGCAGCTGAAAAACTATTAGTTGATGCGTATTTTGAAAACTCTTACCAAAAAGCTTTACAAGCTTTTACCTTGAATCAAACTGTACCATCTGCAAAAGTTGCAAAAGTTGTCTTAGATGAATTAATTGAAGCAAATGGAGATTTTTGGCCGGAGTTAAATTGAAAATAGGAGGATTTTTACTATGATGGCAAAAGTTCAGCGTTTTGGGGGCGCAATGTTTACACCAGTATTATTCTTTGTTTATTCAGGGATAGTTGTTGCAATTGCTTCTGTTGTTAATAATCCAGATATTGTTGGAACAATAGCATCTGATGGGACTATGTGGAATAAAATTTGGCAAATAATTGAATCAGGTGGCTGGACAGTTTTTAATAACATGGAAATTCTATTTGCGATAGGGTTGCCGTTAGGGTTAGCAAATAAAGCTAAGTCAAGAGCTGCGTTAGAATCATTTGTTTTGTATATGAGTTTTAATGTCTTTGTCTCAAAAATTTTGGAACTATTTGGTTCAAATTTTGGTGTAGATTTTTCTCAAGAAGCAGGAAATGGATTGAAGATGATAGGTGGTGTCAAAACGCTCGATACTGGTGTATTAGGTGCGATTGTAATTGCTGCTATTGCAATTTATCTTCACAATAAATTTTTTGATACTAAATTACCTGAATTTTTGGGTATTTTTCAAGGATCAGCACTTGTTGCTATGATTGGTTTTTGGGTAATGTTAGCTGTGGGATTTTTATTTGCTTGGATTTGGCCTATGTTTCAACATGGTGTGCAGTCTTTACAAGGATTTATGGTAAGGTCAGGAAATTTTGGTGTGTTTACTTATATTTTCTTGGAGAAAGCTTTATTACCAACTGGATTACATCACTTTATCTACGCGCCTTTTCAATATGGCCCGGCTGTTGTGGAGGGAGGAACAACTTTGTATTGGATGGAACATATGAAAGAATTTGCTTCATCAACACAAAGCTTGAAGTCGTTATTTCCTGAAGGTGGTTTTAGTTTGCAAGGCCTATCTAATCTTTTCGGGATTCCAGGTATTGCATTAGCCTTTTATGTAACTGCTAAGAAAGAAAATAAGAAAAAGGTATTAGCTTTAATCGTTCCAGGTGTATTGACTGCGGTATTATGTGGCATTACAGAACCATTTGATTATACATTTCTATTCGTAGCACCTGCTCTGTTTTTTATTCATGCATTACTTGCTGCGATTTTGGCAACAACAGAGTATGCCTTTGGTGTAGTTGGTGATATGGGCGGTGGATTAATCGAATTGATAACAAAAAATTGGATTCCCATGTGGGCTAACCATTGGCAGACATACTTACTTCAAGTCGGTATCGGCTTAGTATTTATCATTATATATTTCTTTGTTTTTAGAACTTTGATTTTACGATTTGACTTTAAAACACCGGGTAGAACCAGTGATGAAGTAGAATTGTTTACAAAAAAAGATTTCAAAGAAAAACAGTTAGGTGGAGAATCTACGTTATATTCTGATCAAGCAATTGGTTTTTTAAATGCTTTTGGAGGAGCAGAGAATATTGACTCAGTTGCTAATTGTGCGACAAGATTGCGAATTTCGGTAGTAGATGAACGAAAAGTAAAAGATGACAATGCGTTTAAACAATTTGGAGCCCATGGAGTTGTTCGCAACAAAAATGCTTTTCAGGTTATTGTTGGATTATCAGTTCCACAAGTTAGAGAAGCTTTTGAAGCCTATATGAAGTCAAAAAGTTAACAAAACAGCTCACTTCTAAAAAGAAGTGAGCTGTTTTTAGGAAGGAATCGGGATTATGCAAATTTTTATGATGTTTCTTCCCGCGTTGGGATGGGGAATAATGCCAATTTTAGCAAAAAATATAGGTGGTAAACCAGAAGATCAATTATTAGGAACAACTTTAGCGGCTTTGGTATTTTCATTTATGTTTAGCAGTTATTCTAATACAAATATTAACTTTAATTCATTGATATTTACGGTAGGCTTCTTGTCGGGGGCTTTTTGGTCAATTGGCCAGTTACTGCAATTTATTGCTCTAAAAGGAGAGTCTGTCTCTCAAGTAATGCCATTATCAAATGGTACACAGATAATTTTTGTAACACTGGGTGGTGGAATATTGCTTAACGAGTGGCACTCATTAATAAGTTTTATGGTTAGTATTATTGGAATTATATCTATTTTAATAGGAACAAAATTATTTTCATCACCAAGAGAAGGTCCAAATAAAACGGAAAATTCAAAAACAGCTCCTTTGAAAGTAATGATAATAATTCTGATTTCATCATTTTCTTTGTGTTTATATATCATTTTCCCGAAATTTTTTCAAATAAAAAATGAAAGCTTAATTTTACCCCAAGCTGTTGGGATGTTTGTTACAACCCTGATTATTAGTAATCTACGTAAGGTCAAGTTCAATAAAATGTTAGTTTCTAAAAACATTTTGACAGGAGTGGCTTGGTCAATTGCCAATTTTAGCCTTTTTCGTTTAGGCGAAAGCGTTTCTATATCATTTGCATTTTTATTATCACAATTAGCGGTGTTTATTTCTGTAATTCTAAATAATATCATTGCATATACGAATGGAAAACGAAGTGATAATAAAAAGATAGTATTTGGAATGGTATTTTTTCTTTTTGGAATTCTCCTTTTTTCAATCTACAAATGAATTTATCGAGCTGAAAGATAATTTTGCTCACTAAAGGTAAAAAGCTATGATGTTTTTTTTTCGCTTAAACTAGAAGGCGCAATCCCAAATTGCTTTTTAAAAGATTTACTGAAGTGATAAGCATCTTGATAACCAGTTGCTTGGGCTATTTGTTTGATCGTTAAAGGTGTGGTCTTTAACAAATGTTTGGCTTCTTTTAACCGTAATTTGATCAAATAATTGATAGGACTTTCTCCGACAATTTCTTTAAACAACCGAGATAAATAGGCTGGACTGACAAATTGTATCTGGGCTAGCTGTTCTAATGTAATTTCTTCTTTAAAGTGGTTTTCCAGAAAATAAATAGTGTCGTTGACAATTTTTTGCTGTCGCTGTTGACGGCTAGATAAAAAAGTTGGTTGGCGCTCATTGGTATCATCTAAACCACGTAAAATGTGCACCAACATTTCACTAACTAGTATTTTGCGTAAGACCAATGTTTCAGGTGCATCTTGATACAATTCCTCTAGTAGGCGCCAAGCAATTTGCAATACATTTTGCTGATGACGGCCCAAATTCAAGATGGGGCTTTTATGGGGAAAAGTATTTCGGGGCAATCCTTGTAAAGTGAAATTTTTAATCCCAATGTGCAGTTGGTGGGAAGTTTGTTTTACATGACGTTCCATATGATGGTAGCCAGGATTAAATAGTAAAACTTGTCCTGCCCGAATAGTAGTCTGAGGTAAATCTTCAAAGAAGTATTCCGATTCGCCTTCTAGCACGAGAGAAATTTCTAAAAAATCGTGGGCGTGAAATTCACCAACCCAATCTTCGTCACAACAGGCATCAAAAAGATATAAAATTTCCGGATTAAAAGTCTGGGCGTTGATTAAATGCATGATAAACTCCTGTAATTTTTTAGTTAAACGAAATTATTGAAAAAAATACAAAATTTGCAAACGTTTTTTAGTAGCTGAAAATAGCATTATAAAAATTATCTTTGTTAATATTTTACATCATTTTAAAGAAGATATCCCATTTCTTTTCCAATGGATTACTCTAAGATGTTTATAGACAAGAAATTGGAGGTGGATTTATGTCTAATATGCAATGGATTTGGCGTTATGTTAAGAAGTCACGAAATCATTTTGGTCTTATTTGTCTATTTATTATACTAAATGCTGTTTTAATTGTAGTGAATCCTTATGTAGGTGGCCTAATTGTAGATGATGTCATTAATCAAGGTAAAAAAGAATGGCTATTACCCTTGATTATATTGATGATTGGTACGACTGTTTTTCGGACGATTGTCCGCTATATGTATCAAATTTTGTGTGAAAGAATGAGTCAAAATGCAATTTATGTCCTGCGTGAAGATATGTACCGTAAATTGCAAAGTTTAGACTTTGACTTTTTCAATCACACACGAGTGGGTGATATCATGGCACGTATGACAGGAGATGTCGATGCGATTCGTCATTTTGTTGCGTGGGTAACGTACAATATTGTGGAGTGTGTGCTGTGGTTTTTAGCTGCGGTGATTGTTATGGCATTTATCAGTTGGCAGTTGACATTTGCGTTGTTAATTGTTACACCAGTTATTTTTATTTTGACAAATAAAATGGCTAAAGAAGCGCATCCCAAGTTTTTTGAAATACGGGAGAGTTTTTCGCGCTTAAATTCGATGGTGGAAGAAAATATTGGCGGTAATCGTGTCGTTAAAGCATTTGCTAGAGAAGATTTTGAACTAAATAAATTTAAACAATATAACGAAGATTTTAAACAGCGTAATATGGATTCAGCTAAAGTATCTGCCCGCTTTTTACCATGGTTGGATGGATTTGCAGGAACATTGGCTGTTATTACATTAGTTTTTGGCGGTATTTTGGTTATTCGTGGCAATATGTCATTAGGTCAATTAGTGGCTTTTAATGGTTATTTATGGATGTTAAATAATCCGTTGCGCATGAGTGGGTGGTTGATTAATGACGTACAGCGTTTTAATGCTGCTTGTATTAAAATTCGACAACTATTAGGACAAAAATCAAGTATTCCTGTAGAGGATGAAAAAACGCTTAATCCCATTAAAGGGGAAATTGTTTTTGAGAATGTTAGTTTTCATTTTTCAGATGACCCTGAGCACAATGTTTTGTCTAATATTAGTTTTAAAACAGGTCCTGGCAAAACAGTGGGAATTTTAGGGGAAACGGGTTCTGGCAAAACAACTTTAGTAAATTTGGTGGGGCGTTTTTATGATCCAACCCAAGGAAGAGTATTAATTGATGGAAAAGATGCACGGGAATATCCCGTCCGCCAATTACGAGAAAATATTTCTATGGTAATGCAAGACGTCTTCTTATTTTCGAATACGATTTCAGATAATATTGCATTTGGTAACCCTTATGCTGATGAAAATTTTATACGACAAATGGCAACTGTCGCAGATGCAGATTCTTTTATAGCCCGGATGCCTCAAGGGTACGAAACAGTTGTCGGTGAACGCGGAGTTGGTTTATCTGGAGGACAAAAACAACGGATTTCCTTAGCACGAGCATTAGCAAAGAATCCATCGATTTTAATTTTAGATGATACTACTTCGGCTGTTGATATGGAAACAGAGTCAAAAATTCAACAGGAATTGGCAAAATTAACAACGGAAAAAACGACATTTGTCATCGCCCATCGTATTTCTTCTGTTAAGGATGCCGATTTGATTCTTTTAATGGAAAAAGGACATGTTGTCGAGAAAGGAACACATGAAGAATTAGTTGTAAAACGCGGAAAGTATTATGAAGTATACAGTAAGCAACTTGGTTTAACAGGAGGACAAGAAGATGGCGCGTAATCGTTTTGATGAAGATGAAGAATTAGCCCAAGAGTTTCGCTGGGGAGATTTAAAACGACTATTAAATTATGTCGTCCCTTACAAAAAAGCAATCTTTACTGTACTTGCGACTATAATTTTAGCCAATGCTCTGGGAATGTTAGGACCTTATCTAACAAAAATTGCGATTGATACTGTTATTCCACAACAAGATAGCAACCGATTGTTATTTTTAGGGGGGGTTTTTCTGCTCTCTTTAGTTGTAATTGGTTGGTGTATGCGCTATCGCATTATGCATATCACAGAAATTGGACAAGATATGTTAAAAGATATGCGTTTTGATATTTTTGAACATTTACAACGACTACCTTTTTCTTATTTTGATAACCGACCTCATGGGAAAATTTTGATTCGCGTCGTAAATTACATTAACACATTAAGTGATTTATTGAGTAATGGTCTGATTAATTTAATTTCAGATATTTTTAGCGTTGTTATTACGTTAGCGTTTATGTTTTTTATTGATGTGCGCTTAACGTTGTATAGCTTGATTTTACTACCAGTACTCTTTGTCTTAGTACTCGTAATTCAAAACAAGCAACGAAAAGCGTATCAAGTTTTGAGTAATAAACAATCAAATCTAAATGCCTACATTCATGAGAGTATTGCGGGTATTCGGATTACCCAATCTTTTGCCCGGGAAAAAGAAAATGCCCGCATTTTTGACGAGGTCAACGGTGAATACCGTACTTCTTGGATGAAAGCTGTCAAGATTCAATTTCTTTTATGGCCTGGTGTACAAAATATAGCTGTTTTGACAACCTGTATTATTTACTACGTCGGTATTTCTTCTTTAGGTGTAGAGGTTACCACTGGTACTCTAGTGGCCTTTTTAAGTTATATCAATAATTTTTGGAATCCAGTTATTAATATTGGCAATTTTTATAATTCTCTAATTACAGCCAGTGCTTATTTGGAACGAATTTTTGAAACATTGGATGAAATTCCTGATATTCAAGATGCCAAAGACGCTCAGATTTTACCGCCTATAAAAGGAAGCGTTGATTTTGAAGATGTAGTCTTCCGCTATGAAGAAGGAAAAAATATTTTAAATGGGGTTACGTTTCATGTGAAAGAAGGGCAAAGTATTGCGCTAGTGGGGCCGACTGGTGCCGGGAAAACGACTATAATTAACTTACTCAGTCGTTTTTACGATGTAAAAGGCGGTAGTGTCAAAGTAGATGGTATCGATGTACGAGACGTAACGTTACAATCTTTACGGAGTCAAATGGGCGTTATGTTGCAAGATACGTTTATTTTCTCTGGAACAATTATTGAAAATATTCGTTATGGCAAATTGGATGCCACCAAAGAAGAAATTATTGCAGCGGCTAAAGTTGTTCGGGCGCACGATTTTATTAAAGATTTAAAAGACGGATACGAGACTGTGGTCGAAGAAAGAGGGAGTACGCTTTCTGCGGGGCAGCGACAATTAATTTCATTTGCTCGAGCTTTGTTGGCAGACCCTAAGATTTTAATTTTAGACGAAGCTACTTCAAGTATTGACACTAAAACAGAAGAGTTATTACAAGCTGGTTTACAACAATTATTAAAAGGAAGAACTTCTTTCATTATTGCACATCGACTTTCAACGATAAAAAATGCAGATCGCATTTTTTACGTTGCAAATGGTGTGATTGCTGAAAGTGGAAATCATGAAGAATTGATGGCACAACGAGGCTTGTATTACCATTTATATCAATCTCAGTATGATTTGTTACAAGCAATTTAAATTTTGTAAAATAATGTCTATTTATAAAAAGGAGCCAGGAAAATTCTTTTTCCTGGCTCCTTTTACCTATTTTGTCCGTTCGATGAGGCGTGTCTTTTTCATTTTCCCGATAATGAGTGGCACGGTCTCGTATAAGACATCGCTATATTCTAGACCAAACCAATTTTCAGGCGACATAGTGTGGCGTTTAATAAAGAGTTTGGCCTGCATAATTTGTCGTTCCCACTTGTCCAATTCAGTATTGTTAGAAAGTTCTTCTTCAATTAATACAAATTGGAAATCACCAACAATACGACCTGGTGTTAGAGAATAACGTTGGGGCTGTTCTGGTAAGCGACCATCTTTCATTAAATCATGAATAATTTGACGAACATATACATTGACTTCTTGATTGACACGAAAGCCTAAGTATAGGCGAACAACAACGATAAAATCTGTACCCAATGTATCGATTGAAAATTCTTTTGTGTAAGGTTCATCTGTGACGATAACATTTACAAACCAATATGTTTGGGCGCGTTTTGGTCGTTTATCCAAAATGGAATAAACAAATTGCTTGCCAATTTCATCATCTGTAACATGAGGAACCATAAAGACGACGTTAGTTTGATACATCGGGATGCTTTCATCACTACGCAAGGCAGCCAACTGTGGAATGTAATCTTTTAAGTGAACAGTGTCACTGGCCTTTTCTTGTATAATATTCCCCCATTCCCAAATAATCATAACTGCTAAAATTAAAAGAGCCATGATAACGGCAACGAAACCACCGTGTAAGAATTTGGCAGCACTGGAAATGAAAAAGATTGTTTCAATTGCAGCAAAGAAAAGACTCACACAGGCTGCTAATAAATTATTGTGACGCTTTTGAGCTAAATAGAAATAAAGTAAGAATGTTGTCATTAACATTGTAACGGTAATGGATAGTCCATAAGCTGCTTCCATATGTGAGGAAGTTCTAAAAGTTAAAACAATTAATGAACAAGCCAACCACAAAATGAAGTTTACTGCTGGAATATACATTTGACCGATTGATGATCCAGGATACATGATTTTCATTCGCGGTAATAAACGTAATTTAATCGCTTCTGAAACAAGCGTAAAGGATCCAGAAAGTAAGGCTTGTGAAGCAATTACAGCGGCAATCGTTGCGAAAACGACCCCAAAAATCATCCAGCTGGCAGGCAAAATTTGGAAAAATGGATTTAATTGTTCGACGGCCTGTACCTTTGGATCTTGATAAACACTTAGCAACCATGCTGCCTGACCTAGATAATTTAGTAATAAACAAATTTTGACATAAGGCCAACTTACTTGGATATTTTTTTTGCCTACATGGCCCATATCCGAATACAATGCTTCGGCACCAGTAGTTGCTAAGAAAATATTTCCTAAAATTAAAATCCCCAACTTATTATCAGGACTAACCAATAATTTAATTGCATACATAGGATTCAAGGCGCGAATGACTGATAAATCTTGAGCGAAATGGAATAAGCCCATCCCACCTAGGAACGTGAACCATAAAAACATAACTGGTCCAAAGGCTTTACCAACAACATCCGTGCCAAAACGTTGTACGGTAAATAAAATGAGTAAAATGATTAAAGTGATTATAACAATAATGTTTTGATCCATTCCAAATCGTTCGTAAAAAGCAGGAATCCCTCGTAATCCTTCGATTGCTGTCGTCACTGTAACAGCTGGGGTCAGTACACCATCTGCTAATAGTGCTGCCCCACCAATCATGGCAGGAATAATTAAGTACTTGCTTTTTTTGCGGACTAAAGTGTAAAGAGAAAATATGCCACCTTCGCCGTGGTTATCGGCATTTAATGCGATGACGACATATTTGATAGTGGTTAAAAAAGTTAATGTCCAAAAAATCAAGGAAACAGCACCTAATATGAAATCGGGATTTAAACTGTGAAGACCACCATTTTCTTCCACAATTGCTTTCATAACATAAAGAGGGCTTGTTCCGATGTCTCCGTAAACAACCCCCATGGCGACCAGCAGACCAGCTGCAGATACTTTTGACATTTTTTGTTGACTCATTTTATCCTCCTAAGTTTGCTAAAATTAACTCCACCATTTCTTTTCAAAAAGGTATAGTCTAACTTAGGTCTGGCAATTATGTCTTAGACCAGCGATTTACGCGAGTTGTTGATCTAAAACCATAGCTCTTTCTATGTGCTACTCCCCTAATTAAGCTACATTATCAGGATTTTTTAGACTGATGTCAAATATTAATAGAAAAATATAGCAAGAATAATTCTGCTTCATGCTAAAATAAGAACAAGTATAAAAAGGGATGGGGAGTTAAAATGACTTTTTATGGTATCGGATATTTACAAAATAATGCTGGGGTAAACGATTATATTAAATATGGCATGATTTTTACGGTTCTTCTTTTTTTAATTTTTGTGTTTGGCGCATATTTACGTCATCGGCTAGATACGAAATACAGAGATTTAACGATTATTATGCTTTTGTTATTGCTCTTTTTATTGGGAGTTCAGTATTCCGATTACAAGCAAGATCAAACTAATCATTCTCAGTCATCTCAAATGGTCCATTTTGTTAAAAGAGTCGCCCAAGATGAAGTCGTCACACCAGAAGAAGTCTATGTGAATAGTACGATACTTTCTGATCAAATGCTGGTGTTAATTGGAGATGACTGTTATCGCGTAACATTAAGCCAAGATGGCACGAATTTTAAATTAGATGCAGTAGCTTTGTTGACATCAAAAGATCAAATTGTGAAACAAAAATAGGGGGAAATAAAATGAGTTACTATTTGCCAATTTTAGCTAAATTTTCATTAGGTTTAATTTGCTTAATTTTGCAAATCACCATTATGGGTAAAGGAAATTTGGCACCAACTTCGCCGATGGATCAGGTTCAAAATTTTGTTTTAGGGGGAATTATTGGCGGGGTCATTTATAACGAAGCTATTACTGTCTTACAATTTGTGTTAGTTTTAATTATTTGGACGTTATTAGTGTTGATTTTAAAATTTGCTAAAGAACACAATCGTTGGATCAAACGTATCATTGATGGTTCTCCTGTGACACTTATTCGTAATGGAGTGGTTAATGTTCAAGATTGTTTACGGATTGGGATTTCTGCTAATGATTTGATGTTTAAATTGCGATCAAACGGTATTTTTGAAGTTGAAAAAGTAAAGTTAGCTGTCATGGAACAAAATGGTCAGCTAAATGTGATTGAGTATGGGGCTGAGATGATTCGTTACCCAATTATAGTAGATGGTCAAGCCAATTTTGATTTATTAGAAATTATTGAAAAGGATAGTGATTGGTTAGAAGCAGAGGTTAAAAAACAAGGTTATGAACGAATTGGCGAAATCTATTTAGGTGAATATTTAAATGGAAATGTTCTATTAACAGCCTATGATGTATAATAAATGAAATTATTACGATGCCCTTTATAACTGCTGCAAGACAATTAATCAAAATACTTATCTTTTCTTATTTATGTGGCTTAGTGAGAAAAAAATGAGGAAACAAAAAATAAAATGTTGTTTCAAGGTCGAAACGCTAAGCGTGAAAATACTTTGAAACAACATTTTTTTTGCGCCGAAATTTATTGAAAATAGAATTTTAATACATAACGTTGTTATTTATAAAATTTCTTCGATGTTTTTTAATAAATGTTTTTTTAGGTGGGAATGTTATAAAAAAAGTAGGTTAGAGTGCTAAAATATCTCACATTTTTTTAAGATAATGATCAATACGTGCTAGTATAAATATGCAAGGATAATTTATTTTTGGAAAAGGAGAGCTGTCAATGCGAAGTAGACGTCGATTTTTAGTGGGATTGATATTATTTATGATTTTATCTGTTATTATATTGGCAGGTGTATTGTTGGGAGTTTTGAAGTATTTGGGTTTGGATTTGTTGGTGTAGTACATATTGTTCAGTTTTGAAATTACATAAAAAAAGTGTTCCTTAGTTGCTCTCCCCAAATTAATCTTTTGGGATTACGCTGGACTAAAGGACGCTTTTTTGCCGGCTAAAAAGCGATTAAATGGAAAACACCTAAACAAACCGCTTTTATTTTGCGAACTTTTTCGTTTTTGTCGTCTAATTGTTCATAGACTTCACGAATAGCGTCTTTGGTTAATAAATAAAATAAGTAGCCGGCACCACCGGCAATTAAAGTAAAAATAAATAAGAACAACATAAGAGCAATTACACCTCGAAAAATTATTAAATTGCTAAATACAAGGGCTTATAACCAAGATGATCTAAGATTTTGACAAAATCGCGAAACTGCATAATTAAAGTTGTTGAATTGATATTCGGATGAAAACCAACCGTATCATTTTGATCAATTGCTTTATCTACAACGACTGTGATTTTATGATCATGATCATTTGGCAAAGCCAAAGGAGTGACCGTACCTGCGGGCACATTGAGTAATTCTAACAAATTTTTTTCAGAAACAAAAGAAAGACGCTTTTCATTTAAGATTTCAGCAAGATGTGTTAAATCTGCCTGCTTTTCATCGGGTAAAATGACCAAAAAGCGCTGTTCTCCTTTACGTGGTTTTAAAACTAAATTTTTCACTTGTGGTCCTGGTAGAGAAAAAGGGACATCTTTAACAGAAGTAATTGGTTTATGATCGATTCGTTGATAGGGAATATTTAAATCCGTTAGTAATTGATAGGCTTCTTGTGGTGTTGCTGTCATGAAAAACACTCCCTCAAAAAAAATAGTTGACAAAATACATCTAACCTTTTAAAGTTAGAGATAACTTAATAATACGACATCGATAAGAAGAGTAGCAAGTCTGTTTGTCTAAAGAGAGTCTCTGGTTGGTGGAAAGAGACGATAGCGATTTGTGAACCACATCTTGGAGTTGTTTTTCTGAAATAAAAGTAAGAGAATCCGGGTATGCCCGTTACAGCAGCAGTCATTGATAGATGACTTATAGAGGCTCTTAGTTGCAAAACGAGAGTAAAAAAAGGTGGAACCACGTAATCTACGTCCTTTAGCGCATGCGCTAAAGGACTTTTTTATTATCTTTTTTCTATTCTGTTCGATTTCTGACTGACCGAGTTTACTTTTGTGAGAAGGTAAAAAAAAGAGGTGGCACCGCGTTGTTACGCCCTCTGACGTGAAAGTCAGAGGGCTTTTTTTGTATAGTAAGATAAAGGAGAGAAACAAATGAATTATTTAATTTCTGTTTTACCACAATTATTATCAGGTGCAGGTATTACGTTAAAATTATTTGGCTTAACATTATTAGGTTCCATTCCATTAGGGATTGTTTTGGCTTTTATTCTGGCTAGCCATCTTCAACCATTTAAGTTGTTGGTACAAGTATATGTTTGGATTATGCGCGGGACACCGTTGCTGTTACAATTAATCTTTATTTTTTACGGTTTACCTTTGTTACTACCAAGTTTGGTTTTAGAACGTTTTGATGCAGCTTTATTGGCTTTTGTCATTAACTACGCAGCTTATTTCGCTGAAATTTTTCGTGGTGGAATCCAATCTATCCCACAAGGACAATATGAAGCAGCACAGGTATTGCGCTTAAGTAAAATGCAGACGATAAAAAGAATTATCATACCACAAGTAGTAAAAATTACATTACCATCTGTAGGAAATGAAGTGGTTAATTTAGTAAAAGATACTTCATTAGTTTACATTTTAGGACTTTCAGATATGATGCGAATTGGAAAAATTGCGATGGAACGAGATACAACGTTGTTACCACTAGTTGGAGTGGGGCTAATATATTTAGTCATGACAGGCTTATTCACATTAATTATGAAACTTTTAGAAAATAAATTAAATTATTACCGGTAGGCAGGTGAAGTAAAAATGTTAGAATTGAAAAAAATTAATAAAGCATTTGGTAAAAAAAATATTTTTGAAAATTTGGATTTAAGTATACCTGACGGTGAAATCTTAGCAATAGTTGGTCCTTCCGGGGGAGGAAAAACAACACTATTACGTATGCTTGCAGGTTTAGAAAAAGCCGATAGTGGGACATTTTTATTAGATGGTAAAACTTTTAATCCCACGGGACTAAGTGAAAAAGAACAAGTTGTCGGTGTAGTATTTCAAGATTTTCAACTATTTCCTCACTTGAATGTCTTGGAAAATATTACTTTAGCACCAAAATTGGTTTTAAAAGAAACGCAAGCTGTCTACACTAAAAAAGCAGAAAAGTTGGCGATGCAACTGGGATTGGAAGATCTATTGCAAAGTTATCCTTATCAATTGTCTGGTGGACAAAAACAACGAGTAGCGATTGCGCGGGCGATGGCGATGGATCCGCAAGTCTTAGCTTATGATGAACCCACAAGCGCCTTAGATCCAGCTTTAAGAGAACAAGTGGAAAAATTGATTTTATCATTAAAAAAAGAAGGCGTGACGCAAATTGTGGTTACTCACGATTGGACGTTTGCTGAACATATTGCAGATCAAACGTTAAAAGTAACACCAAAATGAATAGAAAATGGAGGCTGTGAAAATGAAATTAAGAAAATTAGGCGTATTAATGACGGTAGTAGGAAGCATTGGTTTATTGGCGGCATGTGGGAATAAAGCAGAAAATTCCAAGACAAAGACAAATGAAATACCAAAAGAAGTTGTAATGGGATTAGATGATACGTTTGTACCAATGGGATTTAAAGATAAAGATGGAAAATTAGTTGGCTTTGATATTGATTTAGCCACTGCTGTTTTTAAAGAAACAGGACAAAAAGTCAAGTTTCAATCGATTGATTGGTCGATGAAAGAAACAGAGTTGGACAATGGTACTATTGATGTCATTTGGAATGGGTATTCAAAAACGGATGAAAGAGAGAAAAAGGTTCTTTTTTCTGATACTTATATGGAAAATGATCAAGTTTTAGTTACACCTAAAAAAAGTAAGTTGACTACCTTTAAAGACATGAAAGGGAAAATTTTAGGTGCACAAGAAGGATCTTCAGGTTATGATTTATTTACAAAACAACCAGAAGTTTTAAAAGATATTGTGGCAGACAATGACGCTGTCTTATATGCTAGTTTTAATGAAGCATTTATTGATTTAGAAAACGGTCGTATCGATGGGCTATTGATTGATAAAGTTTACGCTGATTATTATTTGACACAAAAGAAACAATTGGATAACTATAATATTATTAAAGGTCCTTTTGAAAATGAAGATTATGCTATTGGCGTTAGAAAAAATGATCAGGCTTTGGTCGAAAAAATTAATGCTGCTCTTAAAACATTAAAAGACAACGGGGAATTCAAAAAGATTTCTGAGAAATGGTTTGGTGAGGATGTGTCACCAAAATAGTTGTACCATGAGAACTTTTTACAGGTTGAACAAAACTTTTGTTCGCCTGTTTTTTTTTGTATAATGAAGAAGATGAAATGAGGGATTATAAATGGCACAACGAAAAAGCCAGAAGAAAAAGAAACGCGTTACAAAGAAACAACAGCAACAACAAGAAAAGATGATGCTGGCGGCAATCGGCGTCACATTTATAATATTTGCTGGAGTAGGTTTATTTAGATTGGGATTTTTGGGAACTTTAATTGCCAATTGTCTACGCATTATCGGTGGCAATACTTATCCAATTCTGGCGGTGGCACTAGCCTTGTATGGATTATGGTTGATGGTCAAAACAACGATGGCAAGATTTGAAAGTTTTCGACGCTTTTTTGGAGGACTATTTATTTATGCAGCACTTTTATTATTTTTACATGCACTATTATTCCGCAATGTGATTAGTGGGGAACCAAATATTATCAATACAACGTGGGGAACATTGTTAGGGGATATTCGGACCAGTCAAATCAGCCAAAATGTTGGTGGTGGTATGTTGGGTGCAATTCTTTATCAAGCGAGTTATTTTCTAGTTTCCCAAATTGGTAGTTATTTTTTAGCAGTTCTTCTTGCTTTAATTGGCTTGTTCTTAGTTAGTATGATGAGTGGTGGTGAACTAGTAGAACACTTGCAACATGCCGGAGATAACCTGCAAGAATTTCTAGCTGGTGATCCAGAGAAAAGAGAAGCTAGACAAGCAGCTAAAAAAGCGCGTCAAGCTAAAAAAGCAGCTGAAAAAGAGGAAAAAATTGCAGCCGAAAAAGCTGCAGCTAAAAAGGAATTGGCGCGTAACGAGAAAAACCAAGTACGTCCCCTGACTGCAGGAGAAAAGTTGGCAGCGACAGAAAAAGATGACGTAGTTGTAGAATCAGAGCAATTGAGTTTTGTACCCATTGATCACTTTCAAGAAAAAGTAATGGCAAAACCAAGTCCGGCGGTTAAAACAACGGATACGAAGATGGAAAAAGAAGTTACAGCAGAAATTTCTGATGACGGAGAAGATTTAGATTTTGAAATTCCAGCAGAAGCTGAAAATCATGATTATCAATTGCCAGATGGTGCATTATTAGACTCGCTGCCGCCGACTGATCAAAGCGATGAGTATCAAAAAATTGAACATAATATCGGCGTGTTAGAAAAAACGTTTCAAAGTTTTGGTGTTGATGCCAAAGTGGTAAAGGCCAGTTTAGGCCCAGCTGTAACGAAATTTGAAGTACAACCGGCAGTTGGTGTCAAGGTTAGCAAAATTGTTAGTTTGACTGATGATATTGCGTTGGCGCTAGCTGCAAAAGATGTGCGGATGGAAGCTCCAATTCCTGGTAAATCTTTGATAGGAATTGAAGTTCCCAATAGCAGTATCAGTACGGTTTCTTTTCGAGAAGTTATTGAGGCCCAACCGGATCATCCAGATAAATTATTAGAAGTGCCACTTGGCCGAGATATTTCTGGACGCGTACAAACGGCTGATTTAACAAAAATGCCTCATTTGTTAATTGCCGGTTCAACCGGAAGTGGGAAATCAGTTGCGATTAATGGGATTATTACCAGTATTTTAATGCGCGCAAAACCTCACGAAGTCAAATTAATGATGATTGATCCCAAGATGGTGGAATTAAATGTTTATAATGGGATTCCTCACCTCTTAACACCGGTAGTAACTAATCCTAGAAAAGCTGCACAGGCATTGCAAAAAGTAGTGAAAGAAATGGAAGAACGTTACGAAAAATTTGCCGCAGCAGGAGTTAGGAATATCACCGGCTATAACGAAATGATTATGGCACGTAATTTAAGTCATGGAGAAAATAATCCGATTTTGCCTTTTATTGTCGTTATTGTAGATGAGTTGGCCGATTTAATGATGGTTGCTTCAAATGAAGTGGAAGATGCAATTATTCGTTTGGCACAAATGGCGCGAGCTGCTGGAATTCATATGATTTTAGCTACGCAACGTCCAAGTGTGGATGTTATTACTGGGATTATCAAAGCAAATGTACCTTCACGAATGGCTTTTGCTGTTTCTAGCGGTACGGATTCTCGTACGATTTTAGATGGTAATGGAGCAGAAAAATTACTCGGTCGCGGTGATATGCTCTTTTTACCAATGGGGGAAAACAAACCAATTCGAGTGCAAGGAGCTTTTATTTCTGATCACGAAGTAGAACGTGTGGTTGAATTTATTACAGAGCAACAAGGTGCTGACTATGAAGAAAAAATGATGGTAACAGAAGAAGACGAATCAGTAAATGGTACTAATGCGCAACCAGAAGATGAATTGTATGAGCAAGCTAAAGATCTAGTGGTTGAAATGCAAACGGCGAGTGTCTCACTGCTACAACGTCGTTTTCGTATTGGCTATAATCGCGCTGCTCGCTTAGTGGATGAACTAGAAATGCATGGTGTTGTTGGTCCATCAGAAGGTAGTAAGCCGCGTAAGGTTTTAATCGAACCAAGTGTAACAGAAGAGCTTCCTCAAGATTTTGAATAAAAGGTAATTTTTTTGTGAAAGAATGTGTGAGATATGAAATATTTTTTGATTAATTTATTGCGTAAATTGACGCAATTAACTCGTAATGGTGGGGCTGCCGGTGGGAATACACTGGCTCGTAATGCTCACGAAAAGTTGGAGCATTACGAGCAGAAACAAAAGAATAAAGAAAAATGAAGTTTTAAAATTTTCATAGAAAAAAGACCTGAAAGATTATTTTCAGGTCTTTTTTTAGGAAAAGTGTAAAACCTTGATGCAATACGGTGGCTAACAAAAGTGTTAGGGTCTTGTTAGCCTTATCCATTCCCAGAGATATAAAAGTTTCGTAACCTAAATAGGTAGTTAAAAACTGGCTCGAATAGCAAACGCAGACAACGTATTTCTAACAAACACTGATAACAAAGGAAGTGCAAAAATGTTACAAGTTGAAAATTTACGTAAAATTTATGGGGAAACTATGAAATATGAAGCGCTAAAGGGAATTGATTTAACAGTAAATGATGGCGAGTTTATCGGAATCATGGGCCCTTCAGGTAGTGGAAAATCAACCTTTTTAAATTTAGTAGCCACTATTGATGAACCATCAAGTGGTAAAATTTTGCTAAATGGTAAAGACCCACATCAGTTAAATCAAGAAGAGATTGCTGCTTTTCGGCGTAATCAATTGGGCTTTGTTTTCCAAAGTTTCAATTTGTTACCAACTTTAACAGTAGAAGAAAATATTGTTTTACCACTCACACTTGATGGAGAAAAAGTGGCTGTGATGAAACGCCAAGTAAAAGAAGTTGCAACCAGACTAGGAATTGGTAATTTATTAAAAAAACGTATTGCTGAAATTTCTGGTGGTCAGGCACAACGGGTAGCTGTTGCTAGAGCGATGATTCACCAACCGGAATTGGTTTTAGCTGATGAACCAACCGGAAACTTAGACACTAAATCGTCAAAAGATGTGATGGGTTTATTACAACAGTTAAATGAAGAGGAAAAAGCTACGATACTAATGGTAACCCATGACCCTTTAGCAGCAAGCTATTGTGAACGAATCGTATTTATTAAAGATGGTAAATTAGTCCATGAAATTAGACGGCAAAATGACCAACAAGCATTTTATAATCAAATTATGGAGGAATTAGCCGCGATTGAGGGGGTTGACAATGAATTTTAGACAATTCGTTGTGCGTAATACGATGCGCAACAAACACTTATATCTCGCTTATTTCTTAAGTACATTATTTGCCGTGATGGTTTTTTTTACTTTTAGTGTTTTTGCTTTTCATCCTAAATTAGGAGGAGATGCTTTAAACTCACAAGCGCAAATCGGTATGTTAGGGGCTGCCATTATTATTTACGGCTTTGCATTTTTCTTTGTCCTTTATTCCATGGATGTTTTTTTGCAATCTCGTAAAAAAGAATTTGGTCTATTAATGATTCAAGGGATGAGTCCAAAACAATTACGAAAAATGGTTTTTATAGAAAACATTGTAATTGGTTTTTTTGCTACAATTAGCGGTAGCGTCGTGGGAATTTTATTTTCTCAGTTCATTTTATGGTTATCTAACTTTTTGATGCGGATTGATCTAGGTTTTTACTTTCCAACTCAAGCGCTAGTATTAACGGTTGTGGCCTTTATGGCTTTGTTTTTTATCATTTCATTTGTTATTCAATTCCGTTTACCTAAATTAAATGTTCAAACGTTATTAAAGGCTGGTGAACTTGGAAAAGGTACTTTTAAAATTTCACCGTTAAAAAGTGGGGTTGCAATATTGTTGCTTGCCGCAGGTTATGCAACTGCGTTATTAGCGCCAGGTGCCAGCGTTTTCGTCGTCTTTTTACCAGTGGTTTTTGTCGTCATTGTTGGTACGAAATTTTTATTTGATCAATTAAGTGTTTGGGTAATTGAAAAATTGCGAAAGAACGATAAAATTTTTTGGAAAAAGACTAATATGGTTGTTTTCTCAGATCTTGCTTTTCGAATGAAAGATAATGCTCGCTCTTTCTTTTTAGTTGCTATCATCTCTACAGTAGCTTTTTCTGCAATTGGTTCGTTGTATGGTTTCCGTCAGCTAATCGTGGGGAGTATGGATGAAACGCCGTATGCCTTTCAAGCTTTAGATGCAAAAGAGTCATCTGTAAATGCCGTTAACAATGCGTTACAAAAATATGACATTCAATCAGATGAAGTCCCAGTAACAGTGTATACGGGTGAAAAAATCCAAGTTATTAGCCAAAGGGAATACACTAAACTAGCAAGAGCTGCAAAAACAGCCATTTTACAACCTAAAGCAGGTGAAGCAATACAACTAAAAGACTCTTCCGGTGTGGAAAATGCTGCCTCGACAAGTGCAGTAACCGTTGCGGGCACTAAGTTAAAAGTTGTAAAAGAAGTTGATACAACTATTTTAAGTACATTTATACCAACTTATGTGGTCAATGATCAAGTGGCATTTAATGATTACAAAGCCAATCATTATGTTTATTGGTTTAACCCTGATGCTAGTATTAATGACCAAATTAAAGTCGGAAAAGCAGTAGAAAAAAATAAAGATATTGTTTCTGTAGAATTTATGAAAGACACAATCATACAAAGTTTTGCCCCTATTTTATTTGTGGGAATTTTTATTGGAATTGTCTTTTTTGTTTCTGCGGGAAGTTTCTTGTACTTCCGCCTGTACAGTGACATGGATGTAGATATTGAAAAATTCAAGATGATTTATAAAATGGGATTAGCAAAAAAAGAATTAAAGAAAATGATTTATCAGCAAATTGGTATTTTGTTTTTTACTCCAATTATTGTTTCAGTTGTTCATGGTGCAATAGCGTTAACAGCAATGTATCATATGTTTAATCTGGGAATGCAATTGGCAGGTTGGCAAGTTTTAGGTGTTTTTGTAGTCATTCAAATTATTTACTACTTAATTGCGCGCGTTTTTTATTTCCGCAAAGTATACCAAGCTGTGACTGCTTAATTTAATCCAATCTAGAAAATAACCACAATTTATTTAAGATTATTATTTATTGCAAACTAGTAAACAGATAAATGCTTAATAAACAATGTGGTTATTTTTTATAAATAAGAGTCAAGCCTCAGGCCAACCTAATTTGTTCACGGGGTTACTTTTTTACGGATCAAAATTGTTAAAACTCTTTGTATTTGAATAAAAAAATCCTGCCCTTATTGAAAAGAAGCAGAGAAATCTGTTATAGTATGGAACGAATCTGTCAAAAAGGGGTAAAATTGTGAAAAAACCAACAATGAAACCATCAATTTATGGTTTGAATAAAGAAGAACTGATTAATTGGTTTATTGAAAATGGCGAAAAGAAATTTCGAGCTACTCAAGTTTGGGAATGGCTTTATGAAAAAAGAGTAGCGGAATTCAGTCAGATGTCTAATTTGTCTAAAGATTTAATCGCAAAATTAGAAGCATATTTTGTCATCAATCCGTTAAAACAATTGGTTGTACAAGAAGCTAGTGATGGAACTGTTAAATATTTATTTGAGTTACCGGATAAATTAATGATTGAAACGGTGTTAATGCGACAAGAGTATGGAATGTCTGTTTGTGTGACGACCCAAGTAGGGTGTAATATTGGTTGTACTTTTTGTGCCAGTGGTCTTTTAAGAAAACAACGGGATTTAACTACTGGAGAAATCGTCGCACAAATAATGTTAGTCCAACATTATTTTGATGAACGAGGCAAAGGAGATCGTGTTTCACATGTCGTCGTGATGGGAATTGGCGAACCATTTGATAATTACGAGAATGTCATGAACTTTATTCAAGTCATTAATGATGCTAAAGGCCTGGCCATTGGCGCCCGCCATATCACGGTTTCGACCAGTGGTTTAGCACGCAAAATCAAAGAATTTGCGAATAATGGCTTGCAAGTTAATTTGGCAATCTCCTTACATGCCCCCAATAATGAAGTTAGAAGTTCTATGATGCGTATCAATAAAAGTTATCCGATTGAAGTGTTAATGGAAGCTATTGATGAATATATTGAAAAAACCAATCGACGGGTTACATTTGAATATATCATGTTAAACAATGTCAACGATCGTCCGCACCATGCTCAAGAATTAGCGGATTTGCTAAAAGATAAGAAAAAATTAGCTTATGTTAACTTGATACCTTATAATCCGGTCAGTGAGCACGACCAATACTCTCGCAGCGATAAAGCAGACGTTTTACGGTTCTATGATATTTTGAAACGCAACGGCATTAATTGTGTCATTCGTAAAGAACATGGAACGGATATTGATGCGGCATGTGGTCAACTACGCAGTAAAAAAATGCAAGAACAAAAGCAACGGGCTTAAAATAATATAAGGCTTTTTATGAAAATAAAAGGTAAAATTCTATAGTTGGGACAAAAATAAGATTGACCTTGTCCCAACTTTTTTCAATTAAATAGTAAAGTACGCTGGCAGTATTAATTGCTGGCTATTTTTATTTTTACATAATTAAAGACATTTTATTTCCGACATTTTTTAATTATTGGTAAACTACCTATAATACTACAGGAGGCGTATGCCAATGTTAATTACAGAATTTGAACGAGATAATCGAATTTTAAAAGACCAGTTGGCGGATCTTTTAGCGAAAACTTGGCCGAAAGACTATAAACAAACAGCAAAAGCCGAAGTTGAAAAATTATTAGCACCAGAGCGGATTGCGGTTGCTGCTTTAGTAGATGATGAATTAGTTGGTTTCATTGGTGCAATCCCACAATACGGACAAACAGGATGGGAGATGCGTCCGTTAGTTGTCGGATCTGATTTTAGACGCCAAAAAATCGGAGCTCGCTTAGTGTCTTTTTTAGAGTCTGAAATTGCATCTCGTGGGGGAATCACGATTTATTTAGGTACTGATGATGAAAATGATGAAACAACTTTAAGTCAAGTGAATTTGTATCATGATCTTTTTGACACAATTGCTCAAATTAAAAATTTAAAGAATCACCCCTATAGTTTTTATGAAAAGATGGGCTATCAAATTACCGGTGTGATACCCGATGCAAATGGTTGGTTTAAACCAGATATTATCATGTCAAAACGAATTGGTGACTTTGAAGAGATAACAGAAGATTAGTAATAAATTAAAATACACGTAGCCCTTTTAGACAGGTTTAGACAAAAACTGTCCCTAAAAACGGCTACGTGTATTTTCTTGATAAGAAGAATGTAAGGAGAAAGAATCATTTTCTTTGTTATCAAAATTTCGCGAGAAGAACCTCAGATTTTAAGCGATAAATTTTAGATGGACGTCCAATTCCTAATGGTTTTTCGCCAATTTCATCGAAGTATTGTAGCATGGCTTTTTTGAAGTTGGAATGATCGATACTTTTAAAATCCATGCCCCAAAATTTTGCAAAAACTTTGCGTGCTTCAGTAATGGTAAAAGTAGGACCTAAAACTTGTAAGACACGGGGCTCATGTTCCATTTTTTCGGCTACGCGTTTAAAAGCTTTGAGGACAATTTGGCTATGATCAAATGCTAAAGAATCACTACCAGAAGAAATACCGGTTTTCAAATTTAAAATAATCTCAACATCTTGCCCACTCGTTAAATAAAGCTCACTGCCTTTTCTTTCCATCGCAAACCAGCGGACTTCATCGGCATCATCGCCAGCACTTAGCGGTTCTTCTCCGATAAAAGTCAAATAGCTAACTGTCACGACCCAACCGCGGGGATCACGATTAGGCGTACTAAAAGTATGGAGCTGTTCAATATTTGACTTGGAAATTTCCACGCCAGTTTCTTCTAGTGTTTCGCGTAAAACCGAGTCGTCTGTTGATTCATTAGGCATAACAAAACCACCAGGTAGTGCCCACGAATTACGATAAGGATGGCTTTTTCGTTTGATTAAAAGCATCTTCAATTGATCTTCTTCTTTGTTGTAACACATTAAAACCATATCAACAGTTAAAGAGGGCTTTTCGTATTCTGGGTGATCTTGTTTTTTATACCACTGGAGAAACTCTTCTTCGGTGGCAATTTGTTCATAATAGTGTTTTTCTTCTGCGAATGTTGCAAACTCTGGCATAAACCGCTCACCTCTACTTTAATTAAAAATAAATGGAATAATTAAATTGAATAAAAAGAAAATCAGGTAAAAAGGGGTTACTTTGCTGTCGTGATCATTCAAGCTAACAAGTCCTAAAATAGCAATAATGACGAGGAGAGCCCCCCGTAGAATGAATGTTGTTGTTAAAAAAAGTTGCAAGGTATCTTGTAAATTAAAATAGCCGTACAAGCGGTTGTAAAAGGCGCAAAATATCATATGAAAGAGCGTCAAAACGGTAACTACTGCTATTAGAAGACGATGTTTTTTAGTCATATTATTTTCCTCAATTTCGTTAATCCCTTTCATTATACCAAAAAAACTTTTTTTGAGGCGACGAAATCTGCCAAAAATGATTTTGCGAATGTTTTTTACAAGGAAAAGCACTTAAAGAAAATTGGAATTGTGGTATACTAGCTAAGAATCATTTACGTGATGTGTATTTAAAAATTAGCGTGAAAAACTTAGAGGAGTTACTGTTGTCAGCCATTTAAAATGTCTGATTTATTTTACAACAGTATTTTCAAGAGGAGTCATTTAACTTTTTTATTACTAGGAGGAAAATCCATGGCTGGAAAAGAAACTTTTTATATTACGACACCAATTTATTATCCCAGCGGCAAATTGCATATTGGGAATTCATACACCACAATCGCTTGTGATGCCGTTGCTCGTTACAAACGTTTAATGGGCTTTGACGTTTTTTATTTAACGGGTGTTGATGAGCATGGTCAAAAAATTGAAAAAAAAGCGTTAGAATTAGGTGTTGAACCGCAAACTTATGTGGATAAGATGGCCGCTGATATTCAAAAATTATGGAAGACACTGGATATTAGTTACGATAAGTTTATTCGGACTACTGATGACTATCATAAAACTGCTGTTCAAAAAATATTCGACCAATTATTAACCCAAGGAGATATCTACTTGGGCGAGTACGAAGGGTGGTACTCTGTTTCTGATGAAGAATACTTTACAGAAACACAATTAGCAGAAGTTTACCGTGATGAAGAAGGAAAAGTGATTGGCGGTAAAGCTCCAAGCGGACATGAAGTGGAATTGGTTAAAGAAGAATCTTATTTCTTCCGTATGAGCAAATATGCTGATCGTTTATTAGAATATTACAACGAACATCCAGAATTTATTCAACCTGAGTCACGAAAAAATGAAATGATTAATAACTTTATTAAACCAGGTTTAGAAGATTTGGCAGTTTCACGGACAACTTTTAAATGGGGAATTCCTGTGAAGTCTGATCCAAAACATGTCGTTTATGTTTGGATTGATGCATTATCTAATTATATTACAGCTTTAGGCTATGGTTCAGAAGATACCAGCTTATTTGACAAGTATTGGCCAGCAGATGTGCACATGGTAGGTAAAGAAATTGTTCGTTTCCACACTATTTATTGGCCGATTATGTTAATGGCATTAGATTTACCATTGCCTAAAAAAATCTTTGGTCATGGTTGGTTGTTAATGAAAGACGGCAAAATGAGTAAGTCAAAAGGAAATGTAGTTTATCCTGAAATGCTAGTTGAACGTTATGGCTTAGATGCACTGCGTTACTATTTATTGCGGGCAATGCCTTTTGGCTCTGATGGTGTCTTTACTCCTGAAGATTTTGTTGCGCGAGTAAATTATGACTTAGCGAATGATTTAGGAAACTTATTGAATCGGACAATTGCAATGATTAATAAATATTGTGAAGGAAATGTACCAGCATATGCTTCAAAAGTGACGGCTTTTGATAGTGAACTGTCAACAACCGCGGCAAATGTTGTAGGGCGTTATCATCAAGCGATGGATAAAATGGAATTTAGTGTGGCTTTATCTGAAGTTTGGACGTTGATTTCCCGTGCTAATAAATATATTGATGAGACCGAACCGTGGGTATTAGCAAAAGATGAAGAACGTAAAAATGAACTTCATAGTGTCATGGTGCATTTAGCTGAAAGCTTGCGTATTGCGGCGATTTTATTGCAGCCGATTATGACCGAAACGCCGAAGAAAATTTTTCAACAATTAGGTTTGGATTCAGAGACAATGGATTTGAAAGATTTACGTTTTGGAGAGTTTCCGCGGGATACAAAAGTTGTGGCAAAAGGGACACCAATTTTTCCACGCTTGGATCAGGAAGTAGAAGTTGCGTATATCCAAAAGAAAATGACCGAAGGTGTAACGAGTCCTGAAGAAGCTGTCAAATGGGATCCAGAAGAAACGGAATTGATTTCTGTTAAAGATAAGCAAATTAAATACGATGATTTTGATAAAGTTGAGTTGAAAGTTGCAGAAGTCATCGATTGCCAAAAAGTCAAAGGAGCAGACAAATTATTACAATTTCGTTTAGCTGCCGGTGACAGCCAAGACCGGCAAATTCTCTCTGGAATCGCAGAATTTTATCCAGATCCAACAGCTTTAATCGGTAAAAAAGTTGTGATTGTGGCAAACTTGAAACCACGGAAAATGCGGGGACAAGTAAGTCAAGGTATGATCTTATCTGCTGAAGATGAAAAAGGGAACCTGGCGATTGTGCAAGCACCAAAACAAATGCCAAACGGTTCAATAATCGCTTAAAAATAAGCGTGCTGTTTATATTTTTTAAATGTAAACAGCATGCTATTTTTTAGAATATTTTTTGTGAAGATACACGAAAAAACAGTGCAGTAATTCTGTTACATCAAGGATTTTTGTGAAAAGTATTTGCTCAAGTCTACAATCTACTATATAATGTTTCTTGTATTTATATGTTTTCATGAGGGAGTAACTAGCAGCATAAGCTGTGGCAACATCACCAACCGAAATTTACTTTCTGGTGTTGCCTTAATTAGTGAGACTTATGTATGTTATGCACATACACAAGTCTATTTTTTTTAGCTGACTTGTGGAGGATAATTTCAAAGGAGGAACAAAATTGTCAGAAGAAAACAAAAAACAGCAGTTGAGCCAAGCGTTTTATTCCCAAACGCCAGATGAGGTTCTAAAAGAGTTAGATGCAACTGCTGACGGTCTAAGTGCCGCAGAAGCCAAAAAGCGTCTAAATGAATACGGTGAAAACGAGCTGGAAGAAGGCAAGAAAAAATCAATGGCTCAAAAGTTCTTTGAACAATTCAAAGACTTGATGATTTTGGTTTTACTGGTTGCTGCCATTATTTCTGCACCCCATGAGCCGGTTGATTCCATTATCATTTTATTAGTTGTGATTATTAATGCAGTTATGGGTGTTGTGCAAGAGTCAAAAGCGGAAGCTGCAATTGAAGCTTTGAAAGATATGTCAACGCCAAATGCAAACGTTATAAGAGACGGTCATGCCTTATCAATTAAGAGTACAGATCTTGTACCTGGCGATATTGTATTGTTAGAAGCAGGAGATGTTGTACCCGCTGATATGCGTTTGATTGAAGCTAGCTCTTTAAAAATTGAAGAAGCAGCCTTAACTGGTGAATCTGTTCCGGTTGAAAAAGAATTAATAGTTTTAGAAGGTAACGAAATTGGTATTGGTGACCGCATTAACATGGCATACTCTAATAGTAATGTTACGTATGGTCGTGGTAAAGGTGTTGTTGTTAATACAGGGATGAATACTGAAGTAGGTAAAATTGCAGGTATGTTGGCTGCTGCTGATGAAACTGAAACACCACTAAAAAACAACTTGAATCATTTAGGTAAATTCTTAACAGCTGCAATTTTAGTTATTGCCGTGATTATGTTCTTATTTGGGACTATCATTAATGGAACACCTTGGATGGATATGTTATTAACCTCTGTATCTTTAGCTGTTGCTGCAATTCCAGAAGGTTTACCAGCAATTGTGACAATTATTTTAGCTTTAGGTACACAAGTTTTAGCCAAACGCAATTCTATTATTCGTAAATTGCCAGCGGTAGAAACATTAGGTTCGACAGATATTATTGCATCTGATAAAACGGGTACCTTGACGTTGAATCAAATGACGGTAGAAAAGTTATACACTAATGACCGACAATATCCATCATCTGAACATATTCCAGATAACAATATGGCTCTTAAGATTATGAACTACGCAAATGATACGAAATTTAGTCAAGAAGGCGAATTAATTGGTGATCCAACTGAAACAGCTCTTGTAAAATTCGGTCAAGATCAAGGCTTTAATGTAACTGAAAAAGTCGCAGTAGAACCACGAGTAGCAGAATTACCTTTTGATTCTGACCGTAAACTGATGTCAACAATTCACAAAGAAGCAGATGGTCGTTATTTAGTTGCCGTTAAAGGAGCACCAGATGTTTTACTTGGTCGTTGCACACAATATCAAGTGTTTGACGAAGTAAAACCTATGACAAATGCTGAAGAACAGAAAATATTGAGCAATAACAAAGATATGGCAAAACAAGCTTTGCGTGTTTTAGGAATGGCCTATAAATATGTTGCTGCTATTCCAAGTGACTTAGAATCAGAAGTAGTTGAAAATGATTTGATTTTTGCCGGTTTAGTCGGCATGATTGACCCAGAACGTTCAGAAGCAGCAGATGCTGTTAAGGTGGCCAAAGAAGCTGGTATTCGTCCGATTATGATTACTGGGGACCATCGAGATACAGCTGAAGCAATTGCTGCACGTCTTGGTATTATTAAAGCTGGTGATGATGATGCTGTTTTAACAGGGGCAGAATTAAATCAAATGTCTGACGATGAATTTGCACAAAAAGTTGCTCATTATTCTGTTTATGCTCGTGTATCGCCTGAACATAAAGTACGGATCGTAAAAGCATGGCAAAAAGAAGGTAAAGTTGTTGCCATGACAGGTGATGGTGTCAATGATGCTCCAGCCTTAAAACAAGCAGATATTGGTGTAGGTATGGGGATTACAGGTACAGAAGTTTCAAAAGGTGCTTCTGATATGGTCTTGGCAGATGACAACTTTGCAACGATTGTTGTTGCTGTTGAAGAAGGACGAAAAGTATTCTCTAATATTCAAAAAGCTGTTCAATACTTGTTGGCAGCCAATTTAGGTGAAGTGTTAACGTTATTTATTGCTACGATGTTAAACTGGGATACGTTGTTGCCAATCCACTTATTGTGGATTAACTTAGTAACTGATACATTCCCTGCTATTGCTTTGGGGATGGAACCTGCTGAAAAAGATTTAATGAGTCATAAACCGCGTGGTCGTAATTCAAACTTGTTTTCTGGCGGCGTGTTTTCAAGTATTATTTATCAAGGTATTTTAGAAGCTGCTACGGTTTTATTTGTTTATTGGTCTGCGATTCAATGGCCAGTCCATGCAACATATGAAGCAATTCATAGTGATGCATTAACAATGGCTTTTGCGACACTAGGTTTGATGCAGTTGTTCCATGCATTTAATGTGAAATCTGTTCACCAATCCTTATTTAAAGTAGGACCATTCCGCAATAAAACATTTAACTGGGCAATTTTACTTTCATTCTTCTTGATGATGGTAATTATTGTGGTGCCAGGATTAAATGATATTTTCCGTGTGGCTCATCTTGATTTGTACCAATGGGGAATAGTCGTAGGTTCATCTTTTGCCATTATTCCGATTGTGGAAATTGTCAAAGCGATTCAACGTGCTACGGGTAAAGAATAGAATACGCTCTAAAGCTAAAAAGCTGGAAGATATATCTTTCAGCTTTTTAGCTTTATTAGGTTTTAGAAGAGAATTTTTGTTCCGATAAAAAATTCGGCGTGCTACATAAATTTGGTGTCTCTTTTAATTATTAAGTAAAATAATTGTTTTTATATAATATTTTTTTTGTTATTTTATATAGACTTTATTTTAAATGACATAAGAATTTTTTTTCTTGAAAACGAGCAAAATAGAAAACGGTCTTAAGGCTTTGAAGGTGAATATTTATGCTATGACATTGGAATAAATACTGAGATTTTTCTTCCTTTTTTTGTAGAGGTATTTTGTTATTATGAAAAAAATAACGTATTTTTTGTTGACAAACAGATATTCCAGTCTTATGATGTAGTCACATTAATAAATGATGACTGCGATGGAAACGAAGTAGGACAATAGCCGCTGTTAAAGAGAGCTGGTGGGGCTGTAAACCAGTACATGCTATCTGTGTGAATTACACTTCTGGAGTCTTGGCGTAAAGCCACGCGACAGCGTTAAATGTTTGAGTGATATGCTAATATAAGCATATAATTTGGGTGGTACCGCGACTTTTCGTCCCTTGGCAAAATTGCCAAGGGACTTTTTTTATACTCCAAATTTTATAAAAATCACGAGCAGATAAAAAACGCATAATAAAAATCATTTTTTAATAACATAATTTAATTTTGCTATGCCAGCAGTTTACTGCTTTCATAAATATAGACGGAGGTCAATAAAATGAATATTATTGATGAATTAACATGGCGGGATGCCATCAACCAACAAACCAATGAAGAAGGTCTACGTAAACTCGTAGATGAAAAGAGCATTGCGCTTTATTGTGGTGTGGACCCAACTGGTGATTCCATGCACATTGGACATTTAATTCCTTTCATGATGATGAAAAGATTTCAATTGGCGGGCCACCGTCCTTATATTTTAATCGGTGGTGGAACAGGAACAATTGGTGATCCAAGTGGACGTACAACAGAAAGAACTTTGCAAACAATGGAAACGGTCCAACATAATGTCGACGCGTTATCAAATCAAATGCGTAAGTTATTTGGTAAAGATGCGAATATTAGTTTTGTAAATAACTTTGACTGGTTATCCAAAATTTCATTGTTGGAATTTCTAAGAGATTACGGTAAAAACTTCAACATTAACACAATGTTGGCAAAAGATATTGTTTCAAGCCGTTTGGAAGTGGGGATTTCCTTTACTGAATTCACATACCAAATCTTGCAATCTATCGACTTTTTACATTTATTCAAAACATTTGATGTTCAACTTCAAATCGGTGGTGCCGATCAATGGGGAAATATTACCGCTGGTCTTGATTTAATTCGAAAATTAGAAGGACCTGAAGCAGAAGCGTTTGGTTTAACAATTCCTTTAATGCTAAAAGCAGACGGAACTAAATTTGGTAAAACTGCTGGAGGCGCTGTTTGGTTAGATCCTAAGAAAACTTCACCATTTGAATTCTACCAATTTTGGTTAAATCAAGATGATCGTGATGTCATTAAATACTTAAAATTCTTCACTTTCTTAGATAAAGAAGAGATTGATGAATTAACCCAAAAAGTTGCATCCGAACCTGAAAAACGGGAAGCGCAACGTCGCTTGGCTGAAGAAGTTACGCGCTTTGTTCACAGCGAAGAAGATTTAAAAGAAGCGCAAAAAATTACCGAAGCACTATTTTCTGGTAATATCAAAGATTTAAATGCTACTGAAATTGAACAGGGATTTGGCAAAATGCCAACAGTCGAAATTTCCAATAATCCTGAAAATATTGTGGAATTATTAGTAGCAACAAAAATTGAACCATCTAAACGCCAAGCGCGGGAAGATGTTTCAAATGGAGCTATAAGTATTAACGGTGATCGTATCACTGATTTAGATTTTGTCGTAACACCATCTGATCATTTCGAAGGAAAATTCGTTGTTATCAGAAAAGGTAAGAAAAAATACTTTTTGGCCAAAGTATTAAATTAAAATTTAATAATTTTTTGCCTTGAAAAACAATGATTTTCATTTTCCAATTCAAATGATGAACTGGTCTTAAAAAAGTAAAAATCACTGTTAATACGTTACAAGAGAAAGCGACCTGTCTTTACAGGTCGCTTTTTTTTAATCGTAGTTAAAATAAAATGCCTTCACAAAGGTAGATGCTTTTATATTGAGGAATAATTAAAAAAAATTCACGAGTTTGTAAAATGAGAAAAATTTCAGTAAATAATATAACGCTCGTTACACTGTTGTTTGGAATTTTCAGATAAAAAACAACGGCCATTTTATTTTATTAAATTTTCACAATTGACTATAACTTTAAAACAATTTAATAAGTAAGAATTTGATTAAAAAAGGAGCTAGTTTTGATTTTACTTTTAAAAAAAAACAGGTGTAACCTACAAACGACAAAATCTTTATCAATACTTTTTTAGGAGGAGTTCATCATGAGTGAACAAGGAAACGATTTGAATCTAAATGCCCTATTTATTGGGGACAAAGCTGAAAATGGCCAAATTTACAAAGCTTTGTTAAACGAATTAGTAGATGAGCATTTAGGTTGGCGTCAAAATTACATGCCACAAGACATGCCGATTATTACGCCAGAAGAAAAAAGCAGTGAAAGTTTCAAAAATACGATTAACAAAATGGAAGATGTGTTATCAGAAATTTCATCTCGAATGCGGAGTCATTCTGTACCATGGCATACTGCAGGACGTTATTGGGGTCACATGAACTCAGAAACATTGATGCCATCATTATTAGCTTATAACTTTGCAATGCTTTGGAATGGTAATAACGTGGCTTATGAATCATCACCAGCAACGAGCCAAATGGAAGAAGAAGTAGGACATGAATTTGCCCACTTAATGAGTTATAAAAATGGTTGGGGCCACATTGTTGCAGATGGTTCACTAGCAAACTTAGAAGGTTTATGGTATGCCCGCAATATTAAATCATTGCCACTTGCAATGAAAGAAGTAACTCCAGAATTAGTTAATGGTAAATCAGAATGGGAACTTTTAAATATGTCTACCAAAGAAATTATGGATTTACTTGAAACAATACCTGAAAAAATTGATGCAATTAAAGCAGCATCTGCTCGTAGTGGTAAAAACTTAGAAAAACTAGGGAAATGGTTAGTACCACAAACTAAACACTATTCATGGTTAAAAGCAGCAGACATTATCGGGATTGGTTTAGATCAAGTTATCCCTGTTCCAGTCGATCATAACTACCGCATGGATGTTAATGAGCTTGAAAAAATTGTTCGTAAATTAGCAGCAGATAAGACACCAATATTAGGTGTTGTAGGAGTTGTTGGTTCAACTGAAGAAGGTGCGATTGATCCAATCGACAAAATTTCTGCTTTACGAGATGTCTTAGCAAAAGATGGCATTTATTTCTATTTACACGTAGATGCTGCTTATGGTGGTTACGGTCGTGCCATTTTCTTAGATGAAAATAATGACTTCATTCCATTTGAAAATTTGAAAGATATTCATTTTGAAAAAGGTGTCTTCACTGAAAATAATAATTATATTTTAGAGGAAGTTTACAACGCTTACCGGGCAATTGAAGAAGCAGAATCTGTCACAATTGATCCCCATAAGATGGGTTATGTTCCTTATTCAGCTGGTGGAATTGTTATTCAAGATATTCGGATGCGGGACGTTATTTCTTATTTTGCCACTTATGTTTTTGAAAAAGGTGCGGATATTCCAGCGTTGTTGGGTGCTTATATTTTAGAAGGTTCAAAAGCAGGCGCAACTGCTGCTAGTGTTTGGGCTGCACACCATGTTTTACCGTTGAACGTTACCGGTTATGGGAAATTAATGGGAGCTTCAATCGAAGGCTCACATCGCTTCTTTAACTTTTTAAATAGTTTATCCTTTAAAGTTGGCGATAAAGAAATTGAAGTACACCCACTAACTTATCCAGACTTTAATATGGTGGATTATGTCTTTAAAGAAAAAGGCAACGATGATTTAGAAGCGATGAATAAATTGAATCATGACGTTTATGATTATTCTTCATACGTTAAAGGTAGCATTTATGGCAATGAATTCTTAACGTCACATACGGACTTTGCTGTGCCAGATTATGGTGATAGTCCCTTGCAATTTGTTAATCAACTTGGCTTTTCAGATGCAGAATGGCGTCGGGTAGAAAAAATTACAGTTTTACGTGCCAGCGTTATGACACCATACATGAATAAAGCTGAAAACTTTGATCAATATGCAGAAAAAATTAAAGCTGCGCTTCAAGAAAAATTGGAAAAAATCTATGCAGAAAAATTAGTACATTCAGTACATTAATCAGTAAGTAGACGGCAGGATCAGTTGCCGTCAGGTAACTGATCGACTGCGGTCCAATTTTAAGGAGCGTGTCAAAAGTGAGTAAGTCAGATATTAATAAAATTAGTTTGGGTACTTTTATCGGACTGACAATGGCATTGTGTGCCACAGTTCGAAGTATTCCAACCTTAGCAGCTGTTGGTTGGACTTTAATTTTCTATTCGATTTTTGCAGTTGTCTTTTTTGCCGGACCAATCTCAATGATTTCTGGTGAACTTTCAACAATGCTTCCAGAAGAAGGTGGCCCGCAATTGTGGGTGAAAACCGCTTTAGGTAGTAAGTGGGGATTTGTTGTAGCTTGGCTATTATGGGTGCAAATGTTCCCTGGTATGGTTATGGTTGCCTCGACATTAGGCCCGCTTTTAGGAAATACATTCGGAAATGTTGCGTTAGGTAACAATCACTGGTTTGTTTTAGCTTGTATTTTAGTTATTTATTGGATTATAACTATCTTGAATTTAAAATTTGATATGGCAAAAGTCGGTGGGAATATCGGTGTCTGGTTAGGTGTTTATATTCCTGTTGTGGTCATGTTTGTTTTAGGTCTATTTGCCTTTTTCAAAGTTGGTTTAGTTTCAAACGGATATTTAGGTGCTTTCTCTTGGTCTAAAATTTTACCAGATTTACAACACATCGAAACATTGAAATATCTAGCTGGGATTAGTTTTATTTTTGTCGGGATTGAAATGAGTTCCGTTTATATGCCTCGTTTGAAAGACTCTACAAAAAATTATACGAAGGGCGTTTTCATTGCATTAATTGGTTTAGTTTTACTTAATGTGATCAATGCAATGTTAGTTGCCAACGTTGTACCTGCTGGTAAAATGGAATTAGCCAATATCACGCAACCAATTATCATTTATTGTGAAATTTTAGGTTTACCAACCATTATTGGAAATATTTTCAGTTTTATGGTCTTTATTGGGGTATTACTACAACTTTCAGCTTGGGTAACTGGTCCTTCTAAAACAATTATTCAAGTTGCAAGAGAAGGTTTTTTACCACCAAAATTTGGTTTCCAAAAAGAAAACAAATACGGCGTTTCTAAAAATGTTGTTTTGACGCAATCAATCGTCATTTCATTATTTGCACTATTGTATGGTGTGATGGATGACGTTAGTACAGTGTTCTTAACGTTAACGAATGCCACAACAATTGTTTATTGTATCGTGTATGTATTGATTGCCATTTCTGTCCTAGAACTACGAAAACACCATCCAGAAATGGCTCGCCCTTATCGAATTGGTAAAAAAGGCAATGCATTTGTTTGGGTAGTCAGCATCATGTTACTGTTTTCTATTGTTGTTGTTACGTATGCGACATTACGAACATCCACTTTAGGCAACGCACTCTTAGTCGCTGCGATTGCAATTGTTATGTTTGTTATTCCTTTGGTCATTAATCATTTTAAGAAAAATGACTGGAAAGTTGCTGTTAGTGACAATTCTGCAGACCACTTGCATCATAGTCATTAACCACACCCGAAGCGTCCTGTCGTAAGTCCTTGCGGCAGGGCGTTTTTACTTTGAATTTATAAAAGAAGGTATTGATATGAAAAAGATTTCAACTAAAGAGAGTGCTACAGTTTTAGCAGCCATGTTAGCAATTTTAGGTATTTTAATTATAGGTTTTCAGCTAAGTCCTCATGTGCCTATCTTATTTGTCTTTATGCTGTTATTACTATATGGACGGATGAAAAAAATTTCGTGGGACGATATTCATGCCGGTATTATTAGTGGTATTACGCCGGGGATCATTCCTATTATTATTTTCTTATTAATTGGTGTGCTAGTGGCCTCTTGGATTTTAGCGGGAACAATTCCCACGATTATGGTTTATGGTTTTAAAATTATCTCAGTGCGTTTTTTCTTACCAACAGTTTTTATTGTCTGCTCAATTGTAGGCTTAACCGTTGGTAGTTCGTTTACGACTATTTCGACTATTGGGATTGCTTTTTTAGGTATCGGTCATATTTTAGGGTTTCACGATGCTTATACAGCTGGAGCAGTTGTTTCAGGAGCCTTTTTAGGAAATAATATTTCTCCGTTGTCAGATACGACCAATTTAGCAGCTGGGATTGGCGAAATTGATTTGTTTCAACATATTGCGAATATGCGGTTCACCGATTTACCAGCTTTTGTAGTCAGCTTTATTTTGTACGTATTTTTAGGTCATACTAGTAAGACTGCTAATTTGACTAGTGTTAATGAGATGATTACCAATATGCAAAACAATTTCTGGATTTCACCATGGACATTAATTCCATTAGTTGTGCTGTTTATAATGGCGATAAAAAAAATTCCAGCGATTGCCACACTTTTAACAGGTGCGAGTGTAGCCGTTGTTTTGAGCTTTGTTCATAATCACACATTAACGGTTCAAAAAGTTGCTGATATTTTGATGAATGGATTTAAAGCAGAAACTACGAGTGAAAAATTAAATACGCTTTTATCTCGTGGCGGCATCATGAGTATGTTAGGTTCAGCTAGTCTAATTATTTTGGCGTTAGCTTTAGGTGGTTTGTTGTTAAAATATCAAATTGTCGAAAATATTGTGGAAGCTTTAAAAAGCAAAATGGATCGGCCTTCTCGCTTGATTGGTTTGACTGCGCTTAGTAGTATTGGTGTAAATATTATTGTCGGAGAACAGTACTTATCTATTATTTTACCTGGCGAGACATTCAAGAAATCCTTTGAAACAGTAAAATTAGATAATCGCTATTTAACCAGAACATTGGCAGATGCAGGAGCAAGTGTGAATGCATTAATACCTTGGGGAGTTAGCGGAACGTTTATCGCAGGTACATTAAAGGTGAGTGCACTGGCATATGTACCTTTTGCTTTTTTCCCTTTATTAGCCCCAATCGTTACAATTACAGTAGGTTTCATTTTAAATCATCGTCAAGCTAAAGCAGCTCATCCTGCCGGTTAAAAAAACGTCAAGGCTTTGGCCTTGACGTTTTTTTTAGGTAGAGATTAAGCTTTACGAATAATTTTTTTGCGTATTTCCTCAATTAGAATAAGTGGAAGTGGGATGCAAATAAGAAACAGCCAATCTTGAAATTGAATCCCAGTTGTCCCAAATAATTTCTGTAGGAAAGGTACATACATTAAACAAACAATTAAGATAATTTCAAAACAAATGCCACCTAAAATCCGTTTATTAGAAAACAATCCAATCTTAAACAGTGATTGTTTTTGGGTCCGACAATTAAAAACAGCCCCAATTTGGCAAAAGACAATTGCTGCTAAGGTCATGGTTGTGGCCATGACATAGACTGTTCCATCAGTAGCTAAAGCAACTTGTGGCCAGCCGTTTAAATGGTTAACAAAGAAATAAGCACCGATTGAAATGATTGAAGCTAAAAGTCCGTACCAAACAAAGGCTTTCAAAATAATTTGCTTTGTTAATAAATGTTCTGTTCGCTTGCGAGGAGGCTTTTTCATAGTCCCAGCTTCGGTTTGTTCCGTTGCCAATCCTAAAGCTGGGAGCATATCGGTACCCAAATCAATAGTTAAAATTTGCATGACCGTCAACGGTAACGGGATTGTTCCTTTTGAAAGTAAAAATAGTAAAGAAGGAATAGCTTCTGGCATATTACTGTTTAATATATATAGTAAAAATTTACGAATATTATTGTAAACTGTTCGTCCTTCTTCAATTGCATTTACAATTGAAGTAAAGTTATCATCTGTTAAAATCATATCAGCAGCTTCTTTTGCTACATCAGTTCCAGTAATACCCATCGCAACCCCAATATCGGCTTTCTTTAAAGCTGGTGCATCGTTAACGCCATCTCCTGTAGAAGCAACAATCTCTCCTAAACTTTGTAACAAGGAAACGACGCGGTATTTTTGCTCAGGTGCAACTCGGGCAAAGATAACTTCATGTCGCAAATTGTCTTTCAATGTATCATCAGACATAGCAGCTAAATCATCCCCAGTAATTATCCGTACATCGTTTCCTTTTACAATACCAATTTTGCGAGCAATGCTTTCAGCGGTTAAGCCGTAATCGCCAGTTACCATGATAATGCGGATGGAAGCGTCATGACATTTTTGAATAGCTTGTATTACGTTTTCTCGTGGAGGATCTTGACTGGCTGTAAGACCAACAAATATCAAATTTTGCTCACAATTTGATACTGAAATTTCTTCATCTGAACCCAACGAGCGATACGCAAAAGCTAGGGTACGCAGTCCTGATTTTGCAAAAGTGTCATTTTGAGCTAAAATTTGTTTTTTCGAATTTTCATCTAGCGTAAGAATTTGTCCGTTTTTTAAATAACTTTGGCAACAACTTAAAACTTCAGTAATACCACCTTTAGTAAAGACGTAGTATTTCTTATTATTACGATGAATAGTAGACATTCGTTTCCGTTTAGAGTCAAAAGGCAGCTCATTTTGGCGTGGATAATTTGTCTTTTCATCTCCTAAATCGTAGTCAGCTTTATCGGCTAAAATTAAAAGACTCCCCTCATCGGGACTACCTACTAATTGATAGTGATTATCTTTTTCTTCAATCGCAGAGTTATTACAAAGACTAGCAATACGAATTAGTTGTAATAAGTCTGACTCTTCTGACAGCTCTATTTTTTTATCCGCTTTTGTAACAATACCATTGGGTTCATAGCCAGTACCAGAAACCGCATAATCTGCGATTGGAAGCCAAACTTTTTCAATGGTCATTTCATTTTTTGTCAAAGTGCCTGTTTTATCTGAACAAATAACGGTTGTTTCCCCTAAAGTCTCGACACTATTCAAATGTTTTACTAAAGCATTTTTTTTCGCCATTTTTTGTACAGCCATGGCTAATGATAAGGTAACAGTTGGCAATAATCCTTCGGGAATAAAAGCAACAACCATTCCCAAAGCAAAGATAAAGGCTTTAGCCCAAGGATAACCAACAAAAAAGACAGCCGCGATGAAAAATAAAACGCCAATCACAATGGCAATGAAAGAAAGCTGACGAGTCAAAATGTCTAACTCTTTTTGCAAAGGACTTTTGACGTCTGTAACCGAAGTTGTTAAAGTTGCAATTTGCCCGAATTCTGTTGTCATACCTGTCGCTAAAACAATGAACGAGCCACTTCCGCTTACCACAGAGGTTCCTTCGTAAACTAAATTTTGCTCAGCGTATTGACCCACGTTTTTTAAATCTTCAGACGTTTGAATATCTATTTCTTTATTAACTGTGGTGGATTCGCCAGTTAAAGAAGACTGGTTTACTTCAAGACTGTCAGCACTAAGTACGCGTCCATCGGCAGGAATGTTATCACCACTTGCTAACAAAACCACATCTCCAGGAACTAATTCTTCGGCTAAAACTTTATTTGTTTTCCCATCTCGAATAACTTTGACATAATTCGGTAACATTTTTTGTAAAGCACTGGTGGCTTGTTGGGCTCTATATTGTTGCCAAAAACTAAAAATACCATTAATAAGATTTACGAGCCAAATTGCAATTCCCAATTCTGGTGTACCAGTCATCAGGGCAATAAAACCGGCAACCCATAGTAAAATAGCCATCATACTTGTAAAATTGGTGAAAAATACTTTGAACATAGATTGCTGCTTGGTTGAAGTAATGACATTTTTTCCGTATTTTTCTAAGCGCTTGTGGACCTCTTGTTCTGTCAGTCCTGTTTTTGAACTATTTATCTTTGTGAGAGTTTCATCACTGCTTAATTTAGCATATTCTTGCAGGGATTTTCCTTGTGTCATCTCACATCACCACCTTTGCTTATATTTTCTAAGACTCTTTGAAAAAAAGCAAAAAATAACCCTTTTTATAGAGAATACTTTCTTATTAAAGGAAAAAAAGCTAAAATGAAGGTATCACAAAAAAGAAAGTGGGAATAACTGTGCGACCAAATCTTGGTTATTATGTTCAAAACATTAATGATATCGTACAAGATACAGAAAAAATTGGGGAAGAAATGAATCCTCATTATGAAATTATTCGTGCTGCTATTGATGGCGATAATTTAGAGAGCTTAACACCTGAAAAGATTGCAGAAGTAGTAGATGTCTTTGCGGCAGGGACTAAAAAATATAAAGTGATGTTAGCACAAATTGAAAAGTTACGGCCTCCTGCAAAGGTTATGGGAATTCATAAAAAATTTCAACGTTCATATGAAAAGTACGTATCAGGTTGTGAAGAAATGATTGGCAGTTTACAAACAGAAACCGGAATTGATACCAAGGCTTTTGATATCTCCGAAACAAAACAAGATGAAGCAACTGATGAAATATCATTTTCAATCCAACGCATGACGAACTTATTGCTAAGTAAAAAATAAGCTCTTTGAAGTATCGTTGTAATAAAAAGTTTAGTACCTTTAATTTTGCTGAGCAGCTTTTGGGGTTAGGGCAAAGGTTTAGCTAGAAAAAAGTTGCGGCCCAACTTTTGATGAAATGAAAAAGATTAGCAAAACGAGAGTTATCTAATTTAACTATAACGTTATTTTTATGACAAAAAGACTGTTGTCGTTTATATTAAATACATAACCAACAACAACCTTTTTATTTTTCATTTTACTCCATTTGAGAGTAATTACTCCTTTTTCCATTGGGCCTAACCAACCCGATGGTTTTTTTATACGCTGAAAAAAGGAAAAAAGAGTGGAAAAATTGCTTTTTTTGGACTAAAGTTTGTGAAATAAATTTTCTTGCTTTTATGTGATAGAAGAAATTTGAAATCAAAAAAATAAATCATGTGTTTTTTTTATTGTTAACTATATTTTTTTAAAATTAGCACGATAAGAATTTCTAATTTTATTTTAGAAAAATTGCCAAGAATTATAAATCATGTTACTCTTAAACTATCAAAACTGAAATGAGGGATCTTGCATTGAAAATTTAACCAATTTGTTGAAGCTGCATTTAAACGTGAGTCTTGGAATGACCAAGGGCTTCGTATGCAGATTTTCAGGATTGGTTAAATGACGGATGTAAGGTCTTTTTGTCTACCTTACTGTCATAGCTTGCGCTTGAGACCATTCCTGAAAATAGGATGGTCTTTTTCTATTGTCAATTTTTGCGGGCATTTATAAGGAAAAGATCAATTATTATGTGTCTACTAGATCGCAAGTATAGTGAAAATCTCAAGAAAACATGCCAAACTTTGGTACATGAGTCGTATATTTTAGCGCGTCTACGTAACTATTTATGAGGTGAGAATATGACAGTGATAAAAATACAAGAGTTAACATTTGGTTTTGATAACCAAGGAGTCTTACTTTTTGATCATAGTAACTTAATTATGGATTCTAGTTGGAAATTAGGCTTAATTGGACGGAACGGACGAGGAAAAACTACACTGCTAAATTTGCTACAAAATAAATTTCCCTATGAAGGGAAAATAACACATCAATTGACCTTTACGTATTTTCCGCAGAAATTACAAGATAAAGCACAATTAACTTTTTATGCATTAAATGAAGTTGTAAATTTTGAACAATGGCAGTTAGAGCGGGAGTTGAATTTATTAGGGGTGGATCCAGAGATTCTTTGGCGACCATTTACCAGTCTTTCAGGTGGGGAACAAACCAAGGTTTTATTAGCCTTGCTGTTTGTGGATGAACTAAACTTCCCTTTAATTGATGAGCCTACTAATCATTTAGATGTTACAGGAAGAAAGCAAGTTGCTAAATATTTAAAACAAAAAAAGCAAGGATTTATCGTAGTCAGCCATGACAGAAGCTTTGTCGATGAAGTGGTAGACCATATTTTATCAATTGAAAAAAGTCAGTTGGTGTTGTATCAAGGAAATTTTTCTGTTTATGAAGAGCAAAAACGACTACGAGATAAATATGAGTTAGAACAAAACAGTAAATTGAAAAAAGAGATCGGACGACTTCAGCAAACAGCGGCCGAAAAAGCAGAATGGGCGCGTTCTCGAGAAGGAGATAAGACCAAAAAATCAAAAGGATTTATTGATACGGAAAAACGACGAGTGAACAAGGGAGCTGTTGGGGCTGATGCGGCTCGTACAATGAAACGCTCAAAGGCTATTATTAATCGCTTAGAAGATAATGCTAGCAAAAAGGCAGAGTTGTTAAAGGATATCGAAACAGTCGAGACGCTGAAAATGAATTTTGTGCCTACCCACCATAAGTTGTTGTTGCAAGCAGAAAATTTAACTTTACACTACCAGAAGAGTCTTTCGTTGTTTGCCGCCGTTTCATTTGAATTGCGGCAAGGGGAACGTCTTGCTATTAAAGGGGCTAATGGAGTGGGAAAGTCTTCTTTAATTCATTATCTAATGGACCATTTTAATGGCGGTAGCCAAGGGATATTGGAACGACCAAAAAAGTTGACTATTAGTTACTTGCGTCAAAACTATGAAGATAATACAGGAACGTTAACAGAATTTGCAGAAAGTCATCACTTGAATTATGAAGACTTGTTAAATAATTTACGCAAATTAGGAGTAGAAAGAGAAGTTTTTTATAATAAAATTGAAGATATGAGTATGGGGCAGCGAAAGCGTGTGGAACTCGCAAAGTCACTGGCTACGCCTGCAGAGCTCTTTATTTGGGATGAACCGCTAAATTATCTCGATGTCTTTAATCAGGAGCAATTAGAAGCAGTCATTCAATCTGTACAACCTACTATGGTAATTGTAGAGCATGATGAAACATTTTTAAAACATGTGGCAACAAAATTTTTAGAATTAAAAAAATAACTAATCGTATACTGTAATAAACCAAGCTAAAAACGAAATAGCCACTAGCATCCCACAAAAATGGGAGCTAGCGGCTATTTTAGTCTACTTCAAACTATAAGGATATTAAAACACATACACTGACGAAATGTAGGAAATAAAGTGAGCTTATTTAGTTTTCTACGTTGCGAACATAATCGTCAAAGTATTTAATTAAATCATTTTTCATTTTTTGATAGTCTTCTTCGCTGTATTCTTTATCTTCAATTTTACCATTAAAAAACGGTAGATTTAACTCTTCTTTTAAGCGATCCAAAGCTTCTTGTTGATTCATTGTATAATCTCCTATAACAAATTAAATGACTGTGTTAGTAATTCATACTGTTCTTGCATAGTAGTCAGCTTTTTTTTAAAGCTCGGAATATCATCATCGTCATGGAATAAAACTTGTTTTAATTCAAAATAAAAATCGTCAAAAGCATTAACAAAAGCTTCTACTTCCTTTGTTTGTAATTCGACGTTTTGATCACAGCGGACATAAGCTTTTTCGGCAATAGCATAAGCCTCTGCCGTAGTCAAAATCGCTAAATTGACGTTATAACGACGACTGATAACTAAATCAAAAACCGACTGACATTTGTTTAGTAAGTTTGAAAAATCTTTTAATAGTAATTCGACAGGGGTTTTAGTAAACATGGGACTTCCTCCAATTCTTCTCTGGATATTAGTCTTCAAATAAGACACAGACACATTCTGGGGCATAAACATCTTTTTGAATTAATGTTAAGTGACCATCAGCTTGATTGCGAAAATAAAGTGTTAAATTATCGCTATTTTGGTTAGCGCACACGACGTATTTATCACTAGGATCAAGAGCAAAATCTCGGGGGAAATCACCTTCAGTGCTAATGGTTTGAATTTTTTCAACGGTTAAACCATCTGCTGTGATAGCAAAAACAGCAATTGAATTATGGCCGCGATTAGAGGCATATAAGAAACGTCCATCTTGACTAATACGAATTGCAGCACCACCATTTGCCCCAGTAAATTCTTCGGGGATTAATGACTCTTGCATTATCTCAGTAAAGCTACCATCTTGTGGATGATAATTTAAAACGGTCACCGTGCTATTTAACTCACCTAACAAGTAAGCAATATTTTTAGTCGGATGAAAAACTAAATGACGTGGACCGGTGCCATCTGCTGTTTGATAGCTAGCAATTTTCTCTAATTCACCTGTTGTGCTGACATTATATGTGTAAACACGATCCGTACCAAGATCACAAACAACGAGACGTTTATCTGGCGTTAAGTCAGTATAATGAACATGCGGATTATCTTGATTTTCATTACTGCCGGTAGGATCATCGTGTTTAATGATGACACCTGGTTTTAAACTACCGTCTTTTTCTAAGCCGTACACACTGATTTCACCTAAATGATAATTAGCACCATAAACAAGCTGACGTTCTTCATCTACGGCTACATAACACAATGGTGCTCCTTCTTTTGTGATGGCATTTAGAAAATTAAAATTTTTATCATATGCACCGCAGCCCCCGTTGCCGTCAACCGCTGTTACAGTATATAAGTTTTTTGATTTGCTTTGGGCTAAATAAGTGGGGCTATTTTCTTCTGTTACTAAACGTAAATCTACTAATTGCTCTTTATCTGTATCAAGAATAATTTGATAGATTCCCTTACTGACACGCCTTGTATAGGTTCCTAATAATAAGTGATGTAACATATTTTTCCTCCTAAACGATTATTTGCAAGTTTTTCCGCAGAGAAATTTTTTATAAATAAGTAATTCTCTTTTCTATTCTACCATAAAGAATCCGCTTTAAAAGGCAGTGGAAAGTTTAGTTATGTTATAATGAGAGCTGTTAAAACAGTTGAATTAATTGTATTTTATGGCTTTGAAGTGTGAATTTTTAGTAAATAAGAGGTATTTGCTGCTTAAATCAGAATACTTTTTTGTGCTAACTGTTTAAAAATTTAACGTAAATTTAGCGAAGTTGAAATTAGGAGGTAACTATAAATGATAGTTGGAAAAATTACAGCGATTGGTAAGCAAGCGATTGATCCAAAAGAGAAACTTTTAATTTTCTTTGATAAAAGTGCTACAGCGGGACTAAAACCGTATGCAGTCATTCAAGATGTCCCAGCATCTTCTGAAATAACATTAAAAGTCGGAGATGAAATTAGTTTTGGTACGGATAAATATACCATTACTCATATTGGTAATACGGCGTTAAAAGGTCTTCATGAAATACAACATGCATCTTTTGTATTTGATACTGTGCCTGAAACAGATAGCATTGTAAATGGAATATACCTGACTCCTTTTAAAGTTCCCTATTTAGAAGTCGGTATGACTATTACGTATCCTTAAACGACAAGAAAAAGTTAATGAAAATTAACAAGGGAAAATTACCTTTAAATTTTACACTTTTACTTGTTTTTGGATTCTTACGATTCAAAACGAAATAAGGAGGTTACCATGGAAAAAGAGAAAAAGCGACTGTCCTGGTTTTGGAAATGGTTTTTGAATAATCAGTTCGTGACAGCATTGTTGATTATTTTATTAATTTTATTGATTTTGAATGCCTTTACGAAAGTTTCATATTTATTTGAACCGGTGGCCCAATTCGTTGGTGTTGTGGGTTTACCCATTGTTTTAGCAGGAGTCTTTTATTATTTAATGAACCCCGCTGTGGATTATTTGGAAAAGAAAGGGCTAAAACGAATTTATAGTATTATCTTATTATTTTTATTGGTAATTGGTTTAATTACTTGGGGTGTAGTTGTTATCGTACCGAAAATTCGGGAACAGACAGCCAGTTTTATTGATAATTTTCCTAATTATTTAGATGTTATTGATCAAAAAGCCAATGAAATTTTAAATGATCCTATTTTTGGAACTTTTAAAGACCAATTTGATAGTTACGGAGATAAAATTACAACGTGGCTAACAGACTTTATTCGAAACATCTCCAGTTCAACTATTTCGAGTATTGGCAAAATAGTAGGAGCGGTTGCGTCAACGTTGGTGGCGATTTTTACAATGCCATTTATTTTATTTTACCTTTTAAAAGATGGACGTAATTTGGCACCTTATTTTGTTAAATTTTTGCCCAATAAAGTTCGCCAACCAACGCTAAAAGTTTTAAGAGAAATGAATGATCAGGTTTCTTCTTATATACGAGGACAGCTGACTGTTGCTTTTGCTGTCGCGATTATGTTCATTATCGGATTTTCTATTATTGGATTGGATTATTCTGTTACGCTGGGAGTTGTGGCGGGATTTTTAAATTTGATTCCTTATTTAGGCTCATTTTTGGCTATGGTACCGGCTATCTTCTTGGCTATTGTCGCAGGCCCAATAATGTTGGTGAAAGTATTGGTAGTATTTGTTATTGAACAGACCATTGAAGGGCGCTTAATTTCGCCATTAGTGCTAGGAAATCAACTTTCCGTTCATCCAGTTACTATTTTATTGGTGTTATTGACTTCCGGTAAGTTATTCGGTGTTGTCGGTGTTATCTTGGGAATTCCTGTATATGCAGCGGCTAAAGTTTTGATTACACATCTTTTTGAATGGTATAAAGATGTTTCGCAATACTATCATGATGAAGACAAAGAAGAAGTTTAAAGAGATTGAAGAAAAAAAGAGGGATAAATCAGTGCAGTTTATTGCATTGATTTATCCCTTTTTCCTTTAAGCTGCTAATTCTTTAAGATCACGCATGCCGCCAATCACATGAACGGCATTAAATCCATGATTTTCTAAGAAATTCGCGATGATTTCTGAGCGACGTCCAGAATAGCTAATGACATAGTACGTCGCATTTTTATCTAATTGTTTTAATTCATTAGGAAGACTCGTCGCTGGTAATGAAACAGCGTTTTGTAAGTGGCTTAATTCAAAGTCTTGTTGATCGCGAATATCTAAGATGTTCAGCGCTTCGTTTTGACGTAGCAAGTTAAAATCTTGTACGGAAATTGAAGTCATCTTTCATCCTTCTTTCTTTTTGTAAGATGTTTGTATCTTAGGGTATTTCGCTACAAAATTCAATCTTTTTCGTTTAATCTGATAAAATAATGAAAAGAAAATAAATGTAAGCGAATTTCATACTGCAAAAAAGCATAAGCTATATAAATAAAAAAATAAGCAGAAATAAAAACAGGAGATAAATTCCCCTGTTTTAAATAATAACAATAATTTTTTTGTTTAAATTTTGTCAAAATTTTGATAGAGATAACTTAAGTCGGCCATTTCCTGACAGATTTTAGCACCGTTATTGGTAGTTTTTACTTTCGTACGGCAAGCCACTTCTGCTACTAAGCGCTTAACAGAGATTATATCAGTACCATTTTTTACAGCATCGGCAACAGAGGTGAAAGGCTGGTGTGCGGCTAGTTGCATACCGTAACTATTAGATAATAGCGTATAACCGGCAATTCCAGTTGTATTTTGATAACTTTTGGCATATCCGCCGTCAATAACGATTAATTTACTATTGGCTTTAATGGGATCTTCTCCTTTTTTTTCTTTAACGGGAGTGTGTCCATTAATAATATGTCCGTGAGAAGGTAAACCGAATTCTGCTAGTAGGTCTTGGCAAATTGTTTCTTCGTTTCGTAAGCGATAGTAGGCATTTTTCTTTTCAATATGCGTTTTTTTATCAGTAATATAATAGCGCTCAAAAGTTGTCATTGCTTCTTTGCCAAAAAGAGATGAACACGCACCAGTCCATAAATACCACAACATATCTGTGGCTAAATCATCATGACAACTAGGAGATAAATAGCTTTTTTGAACTTGTTCCTCGTAAAAGTCTAATAGCGCTTTGCCAGCATAATTATGGCCATTAATTCGCAGCGACTTTAAATCTCCATTTTCATGAAGAGGAATGCAGCCGTGAAATAATAAATTACCGTTATAACACAAATACATGCCACCTGCTTCTAATAAAAAATCCATATGTCGCTTTAACTTTTCTGATGTTTGAATCGATGTCAATAAGCGTGTCACTAGAATTTCCTCTTCTTTTGTTAAAGTAAGCGGAGAATTTGGATCAATCGTAGGTGCATGAAAGTCTACTAACGGATAGGTAATAGCATTTAGTGTGATGGTCTGGGCTTCATAATCAATAAAAGTTAGCACGTTTCGTTGATCCATTAAAAATTCTGGACGTCGTTGGATTAATTGACCTTCTAATTTGAATTGTAAGATAGCAGTTGCTTGTTGAATTTGATTGAGTAAAATTTGTTCACTTTGAGGAAATGTTTGATTATCCTCTGCTTTTACATTAAAGGCCAACCTTGGTTCATAATACTTTTGAGCATAGGTTATTAAAGGACGTAAATTGATGCCATAGCGATCTTCTAAGATATCTAAATTTCCATAACGTGAAGAAATACGCAGTAAATTCATCGCTGCTATGGGAGAACCAGCTACGGCAGCCAGCCAAACGATGTCGTGATTTCCCCATTGAATATCTACAGACGGTAAATTGCAGAGCCTCTCCATAATATAATCTGGTTTAGGTCCTCTGTCATAAATGTCTCCTACTACATGAAGATGATCTACAACCAATCGTTGAATGGTTTTGCACAACGCTGTAATGAGGGCAGGAGCCTGATTCAATTCAATAATGCGATTAATAATTGTTGAAAAATAATCAATTTTATCTTCTTTCGTATCAACTTCTGTGAGCAGCTCTTCAAGAATATAAGCAAATTGTGGCGGCAATGCCTTTCTAACCTTTGAACGTGTATATTTACGCCCAGCATAATTGGTGAGTTGTAATAAATAAGGAATATTTTTTTTGTAATATAAAACCAATTCATCCCAATTTAAAGTCGACTTTTCTAGTGCCAATTTTTCTTCGGGGTAATAAATTAAGGTACATAAATCTGTGATAGGGACTCGCGGTTGATCGTGAAAACATTCTTTAACCTTTTCTTTTACGCTACCAGAACCGTTACGCAAAACATGATCAAAAGCGTCAAATTCACCGTGGATATCACTGACAAAATGTTCCGTGCCTTTAGGCAACTGAACAATTGCTTCCAAGTTGATAAGTTCTGTTAAAACTTGTTCTTTTGTGGGAAATTTCTCTTTTAGTAGTTGATAGTACTTCTTTTCCAAATTATCACCTCATTACTGTAATAATATAGCAAACAATTTTATTTTTGTATAGGTGTTGAAATACTTATAAATTGAGATTTAGTTAGTATTTATTTTTATTGGTATGGTTGTATCTGCATATCAAGCGAGTTATAAAATAAAGGCAGATAGAACCCGATAAACAATAACATTACGCTATCAATGAAAAATATTGAGATTAATTGTGCATAAAAAAGAACACGTTTAAAAACGAAGTAGACTGCAATTACACCTGTTTTTCCAGTATAATAAAAGAAAAATGGACAAATGAAGGAGACGATTAATGAATTTATTGACGAAAAATACGTGGCAACAACATTTTGGTTATGCCTTAAAAATTGGGATCGGTAGTGCGTTGGCGATTTTATTGGCGGAGCTATTGGAATTGAATTTTGCCGCTTCTGCGGGAATTATTACCTTGCTGACAATTTCAATTACAAAAGTTCAAACCTGGCGTCTTTGTCTGCAACGCATCGGAACGTTTTTAGTCACCGTTCTATTAGCTTTTTTGATTCAACCTTTTCATCATTTGGAGTGGATTAGTTATGGGATTATCTTGGTATTGTTAACTTTTGGCCTGAGTGCACGTAATTTATTACCAACACTGTCTGTAAATGCAGTGGGCCTAACGCATTTATTGGTTGATAAAAATCTAACATTCGCTGCCGTTATGAATGAATTTTGGCTTTTGGTAATTGGACTTTTAATTGCAATAGTCGTCAATCATTTCCAACATTATGAAAGTCAAAAAAAATATTTAAATTATTGCCGTACTATTAGTGAAAAAAAATTTAAAGAAGTATTTGAAAAATTGGCTGTCTATCTGCAAGACAGTGAAGTAAATAATCATGTTTGGGATGAGATTATTCATTTGGAAAAAGAACTTCACACATATACACAAGCTGCCTTTGCGTATCAGCAAAATCGGCTACCGGTTACAGATGATTTCTATTTGGATTACTTTGAAATGCGAGCACAACAATGTGGTGTTTTGCATAATCTCCATTATGAGATAAAAAAATTGCGACAAATCAAAAGTGATTCGGCCGTTATTGTCACATTTTTAAACGAAATTGCTGCTCATTTTGGTGAGATGAGTCAACCCATTGAACAATTACAGATGATGGATCAACTAGTGCAAAAGATTGAAGAGGCAAGTTTGCCCCAAACAAAAGAAGAATTTTTAAGTAAAGCCCGTTTGTATCACATTTTAATGGATTTAGAAGAATTTCTTATTTTTAAAAAGCGGTTTTTGCAAAAGCATCATCCGGAAAAAGTTGCTGCTTACGAAGCGCAACTAGCGCTAGAAGAATAAATAACGTAGACTTGGCAGACGGCAAAATAGCTTTTGGCGCTTGCCAAGTCTATTTTAGAGTTGTTGGTTAAAATACAGCTAAATTTTAAGCCAGAAACCAATAGTGACAAAAATAATTGATTTTATGAAAAGTATTCATGGACAGATACAAAGAAGCTTCGTATCAAGAAAGTGTAAAAGACATCGTGGCTTTCGCTTAGGATAAAAATTTTCATAAAGAAATTATTCGTTTTTCTAAGGAAATTTTCGTATCTTTGCCCAATCTGATTAAAAATTATTTAGTCACGACTTTTTATTGTAAAACGTTATTTAATCAGATGTTTTCAGATATTTTTGTTAAAAAAGTGATAAAATGCAATTTAGACGAATGTTTAGAGAAAAATTATCATAAGATAACATTTGTTAATCAAAAAGATTAAGGGATATCATTTGCGACAAGACTAATTTCTAAGTACAATAATCTTGTCGGAAGGGGAGTAAAGAAAAATGGCTGAATTTGCACTAGCGGTGGCGGGACTTCAAACCGTGGCATTACGTGTTAAAAATCGAAACTTAATGATTCAATTTTATCGTGATATTATAGGTTTTAGTTTAAAAAGAGAAGAAAATGAGTTGGCAATTTTTGGTAACACCAAAGCAAAAAGTGAGTTGTTATGGCTGGAAGAAAGTCCTTACGCTGATGACCATGCAGGAGAAATTAAGAAATTACAACGTTTGTGTTTAGTAATTCCTTCTGAAATGGAAATGGCAGATTTGGCACAGCGATTACTTGAAGCAGACTATCCAATTAAAGATGCCTTAATAGATGAAGAGGCTACTGGAATCTTGGTAGAAGACCCAGAAGGCAATGCGTTAGAAATTTATTTTGGTTCAAAAAAAGTCCATCAAAATCCTACTTCGCTGCAACTGGATGCTTTGGCAAGAAAAGCTACAGGGGAGTTTCCGCAGTTATCAGATAGTGTTTATTTTGATAAAATTCATTTAAATACAAGTCGTTTAAAAGAGCAGCAAGACTTTTTAGAAAATGTAATTGGGTTAAAAGTCCAAGATGAAACCAATGGAATTTTAGCGTTAAATGGAGGCAGTTTTCATGTTGGTTTATCTGCTGGTAAGGGTGGGACGTTAGATCTTTCAACAGATGGTGTATTAGGTCTGGACTTCTTGCAATTTCGGGTGTCGCAATCAGATATAACGGCTTTAGCTGCACATTTAGAATTTCTACAAGTTGAATTTTTTATCGATCAAAAAAGACAAATTATTACGATTTACGATCCCACTGGAATTGAATGGTGGTTCATTAGTGAAGATAAAAAACGGCATTAATTAGGATAGTTATCTGAGCTGATTTCATTAGCTCAGATTTTTTTATTAAAAAATATTAAAGAAATGGCAAATTTAAAGGGGATTAAATGTATACAAAAACTAAAGCTTTGATTAGACAGCAATTACAAGCAGGTGTTTTTCCTGGTGTAGCTTTTGCTTTTATTGAAAAAGACCAGATAGATGAAAATATATGGGGCAACCAGATGTTAGTACCTGATAAAGTACGATTGCAAAAAGATACGTTATTTGATGTTGCTTCTTTGACAAAAGTAATTTGTACTACAAGTGCTATTTTGCGCCTCGTGGAACAAGAGCGGCTGCAAATTGATCAACCGTTACAAAAGTATTTAACAGCTTTTCAAAATCCGCAAATTACTTTACGGCATTTATTAACCCACACTTCAGATATAAAGACGTGGATTGCTAACCGTAATCAGTTAAAAAAAGAAGCGTTAAAAGCTGCCTATTTAAAATTACAACCGGGGAAAAATATTGGGAAAGTTGTGCAATATACAGATGCAGGTACAATATTACTGGGATTTTTGCTAGAAGAAATGTACCAAAAGACAACGGTTGAAATTTTTCGTACTGAAGTTTTGGTACCTTTAAAAATGCACAATAGCTTCTTTTTGCCTCCTGAGGCGATCAAAGAAAAAATAGCACCAACAGAAGTTCTCCCAGATGGCATGGTGCTACAAGGGGAAACTCATGATCCAAAGGCAAGAATTCTAAAAGAAGAGGCAGGAAATGCAGGGTTATTTACTAATCTATCTGATTTAGAAACTTTTGTACAAATGTATTTGAATTGGGGGTCAGATTATTTAAAAAAAGAAACCATAGCTAAACTTTTATCAGATCAAACACCAAAAAAAACTGGCGGACGTTCTTTAGGATGGGATTTGAAATTTACTGCTGATGAAAATAAGCATCCTTTGTTATTTCATACGGGTTACACGGGGACCTTCATGTTAATTGATCCCGAACAGTCCAGCGCATTCATTTTCTTGAGTAATCGTGTCCATCCGGTAGATAATCGGAATTTTTATTTGAAAAATAGAGATGAAATCCTCGCATTATATTTAAAAGAAAAGGCTCACAAATCTTAAAAAGTGGTATAATATTTCAAGACAAGTTGTTATGGAGAAGAAAATTGTCTTTTTTAACACAAGATGAAACATTACAACTAGGAGGAAATTGATAATGGAACCATTATTTATGAAACCAGTTTTTCAGGAAAAAATTTGGGGAGGCAATCGACTACATACAGTTTTTGGTTTTGATTTGCCCAGTGATAAAATTGGAGAAGATTGGGCAATTAGTGCACACCCTCACGGCGTCAGTGTTGTTGAAAATGGTGCATTTGCAGGACAAAAACTAGATGATTTATGGCAAAATCATAAAGAGTTATTTGGTAATCCAGTTGAACCTGTCTTTCCTTTATTAATTAAAATATTAGATGCTGAAGATGAATTATCTGTTCAAGTTCATCCAGATGATGAATATGGGATGAAACACGAAGGTGAGTTAGGAAAAACTGAATGTTGGTATATTATTGATGCTGAACCTGGGGCTGAAATTATTTATGGTCATCATGCCCAAACAAGAGAAGAATTAGCGCAAATGATTCAAGATGAACGGTGGGATGATTTGTTAACCCGCGTGCCAGTGCAAAAAGGTGATTTTTATTATGTACCAAGTGGAACAATTCATGCGATTGGTAAAGGAATCATGATTTTAGAAACACAACAAAGTTCAGATACCACTTATCGTGTGTATGATTATGGTAGAAAAGATGCTAGTGGAAATACCCGTGAACTACACATTCAACAATCGATTGACGTAACGACTGTGCCAGCTCGTAAACCAGAATTAAATGTAACTGAAGTAAAAGAAGGCAATTCCAGCATTATTACTTACTTAAAAACAGATTTTTTCAATGTTTACGAATGGCAAGTTAAAGGTGAGTTACACTTAAGAGCACACGCACCTTACACCTTGATGACAGTGATTGACGGCTTTGGTCAATTAAGTGTTAACGGTAAAACATATGAAATGCCACTAGGGACTAGTTGTATTATCCCAAATGGCATCGCTGAGTGGGTAATTAAAGGGGATTGCAGCATTATCGCTTCAGAACCAGGGGTAAAAGAATAATATTTTAATAGAGGAGAAATCAAGAGATGGTTTCTCCTCTATTTTTTGCAAAAAAATACACTGTGTTACTAAAAAGTAATAAAAGCAGCTGGCGAATTTTTTGCTGGAAATCACAGAGCTAGTTTATTGCAAGAAGTACAGTATTCAAATTAGAGTGTTATTTTATGGGTGGCAAGTTGCAATCGTCATGTAAAATTAAGAATTAAAAAAGGAAGTGCGAAAAGAAATACGTATAAAAAGGAGTCCTTGTTATAGCCTGTACCGCTGCTAGTATTTGCGCGCATACGGTCACCGGAAATAAGTACCCCGGATAAAGCCAGACTTACAAATAGAGAAATGTAACCGATATATTTAATCAAGGTATGATAGCCTAAAGCATGACAAATGGCTGACAAAATAGAGCTGCCAATTAAAATAAAAAATATTTTTTTCATAATTTCAATCCTCGTATTTTTTTCTTCAGTGTAACATATTCATAATTATTTGTTATTAAAAATATTAAAAAAAGCTGCTAACAATAATACTCTTTAAATGTTAACGTTTATGATCTAACATTTAAAGAGTATTGGATTTAGCATGCTTTTTTACTGTTTTTTATTAAGATAATTTGGTTAAATCTAAAACGGTTTCTCGTTGGATAAGTTGATGAGGAACAATAACTTTAATTCCATCTGTAATGTGCTGATTAATTTGTTCAATTAATTTTTGAGTTGCCATTTTTCCTAGCCGGGCTACATCAATATCAAGGCTAGTGATATACGGATGAACAAGAGTTGAAAAAATTGAATTATTGAAACTAATTAAAGATAAATCATCGGGGATTTTTTTACCGTAAATTTGAGCTAATTGCATAATTCGCATTGCAAACAAATCATCAATAACTACCAAAGCTGTTGCTTTGGTATCTTCTAAAATATCTTCAAAAGCAACATAATCTTCAGGAGTTTCAAACTTAACCGCTGTATGTGTCGTAAGATTGGCCATCATTAAAGCTTTTTGATAACCAAAATAGCGCTCAAAATAAAGATTTTCTCGCGTTGTATTTGTAGCAAATAAGATATTGCTGTGCCCACGAGCAATTAAATATTCTGTTGCTTGTTTTCCAAGTAATTGATTGTCATTATCAACAAAAACGATTTCGCTTTCGTTTTGATAAGGTTGCCCGATGAGTGTAAAAGGAATTTTATTGTCAAACAAGTAGGCAATAACGGGATCGTGATTATCAGAATAAGTTAAGATGAAACCGTCCACTTGTTTTTGTAGATGCATTCGTTTGACATTTTCTAAAAGAGTCTCAAAATCTGGTGCCGAAGCAACAGCTACAGACATCTGATACGTACTCGCTTCTTCGTTAACCGCTTCGATTGTCTCTAAATAAAAAGGGTTCCCTAGACGTTCTTTTGAATCTAAAGGAGGCAAAATAATGCCGATTGCGCTAGCAATTTGTTTCCCTAGATTACGCGCTGTCACGTTGGGAACGTAGCCTAAGTCTTTCATAACTTTCCGGACTTTTTTCTTAGTTTCTTCGGAAATACTGGCATGGTCATTGATGACTCGAGAAACCGTCGAAGTAGCTACGCCGGCTTTTTTGGCGACATCTTTTACAGTAATGCTCATTGGTCTCCCCCCTGTTTTGTTTTGAAATAACTTCTTTTGCTATCATAGCAATTTTGATGGTAGAAAACTAGCCAAATTCGTTATTCTGGATAGAGATTTTCTAGCTTTTATTGTCCTCGCTTAATTCAAAAGGAAAACGCCCGCAGTTTGCGGGCGTATGAATAACTTAATGGGTTATCGGCGCTGTGATTTCGTCTGCTAACTCATAATTTTTATTGTAGAGAGTTACCGCAATTTTATCTCCTGCAATAAGTTTTAACGTTACGTGTTCTTTAGTGACAGTCACAGCTAACAGTCTGCCGCGATAATTGATATGAAAAGCATAACTGTCCCATTTACTTGGTAAAAATGGTGCAAAACGCAATGTTTTTTGATCGGTTTTCATTTGAGCAAAACCTTGTACGATAGCAAGCCAGCTACCAGTCATTGACGTAATGTGCAAACCATCTTCAGTATCGTTATTATAATTATCTAAGTCCAAGCGAGCGGTACGTTCATACATTTCCAATGCCTTTTCTTCCATTCCTAGTTCGGCTGCCAAAATCGCATGAATGCTGGCAGATAGAGAAGATTCATGAACGGTCATTGGCTCGTAGAAATTAAAGTTTCTGCGTTTTTCTTCCATAGTAAATTGATCAGAGAAATAATAAATTCCTTGTAAAACATCTGCTTGTTTGATAAAACAAGAGCGCAAAATTTTATCCCAAGACCAGTGTTGATTTAAAGGTAAGTCGGTAGGATCTAAATCAGCTACAGGCATTAAGTCCTTATCTAAGAATGTATCGTGTTGAACGAAAACGCCCAGTTCATCATCAAAAGGTAAATACATATTCGTGATAATAGCTTCCCATTTATCTTGTTCTGTCTTACTTATGGTAACAGGAGTATCATTTTCAAAGCGACGATAACTTGTCAAAGTATATTTCATACACCAAGCCGCCAACATATTGGTGTACCAGTTGTTATTAATATTGTTTTCGTATTCGTTAGGACCAGTTACTCCGTGAATCATATATTTTTGGTGCCGTTTTGAATAATGAACGCGATCTGCCCAAAAACGAGAGATAGCTGTCAAAACTTCTAAGCCTTCTTTTTGTAAATAAGTTTCATCACCGGTGTAGTTTGTGTAGTTGTAAATCGCATAAGCGATAGAGCCGTTTCGATGAATTTCTTCAAAAGTGATTTCCCACTCGTTATGACATTCAATTCCAGTAAAAGTTACCATGGGATATAAGGCACCAGCTAAACCTTGTTTTTGTGCATTAATATGTGCCTCTGGTAATTGATTGTGACGATATTTTAAAAGGTTTCTTGTTACGTCTGGTTTTGCTAGCGCCAAATAAAGGGGAACGGCATAAGCTTCGGTGTCCCAGTAAGTTGCGCCACCGTATTTTTCACCAGTAAAGCCTTTAGGGCCAATATTTAATCGTTCATCATCGCCATAATAGGTTGAAAATAGTTGGAACAAGTTAAAACGAATTCCCTGTTGTGCTGCAGGGTCGCCATCAATCACAACGTCTGCTAGTTCCCAACGTTTCTGCCATGCTTCAATTTGCTCTTTTTTTAAAGTATCAAAAGATTCATTATAAGTAGCTAATAATTCAGCAGCCTTAGTTACTTGATGTTCTTCAGCAATATCTCGGCTAGTTAAAATAATAACTCGTTTTTCAAAGCTAATCGTTTCACCGGCTTTAACTTCATAGGAAAATGAATCCGAAATTGCTAAAGGTGCAGTAAGCGTTTTAAGCGAATCTCGATTGTGTTTCATCATAGCTGTGATGCTGAAACGTTCAATTCCAAAGTTATTCGGTATTGTTTGAACCGTTAAATAGGTGCCTGTATTTTTTTTGCCACTGGCTTTTTCTTCCCAGAACAGTTCATCATAATTACTGTCTTCATTTCGAACATTACTATCTAATGCGGAGTCAATGGTAATTGTAGCGCTACCTGTTATTACTTCTGCCGTAACTTTTAATACTGCCAATTCCTTTTTAGTAATTGATAAAAAGCGTTCAAAGTTGAAACGTACAGTCGCATTAGCCACTTTCACAGTAAAACGACGGGTTAAAATACCATTTTGCATATCCAGTTCTAAATAAAAGTCTTCATAAGGAATAGTTGCTAAGTCAATAGTTGTATTATTGACCTTAATAGTTAAGCTCAAAAAATTAACGGCATTGATTACTTTTCCAAAGTAATCAGGATAACCATTTTTCCACCAACCAACTCGCGTTTTATCCGGATACCAAACGCCGGCTAAATAAGTCCCTAAATGATGGTCTCCAGAATATTGTTCTTCAAAATTTCCGCGCATTCCCATATACCCGTTTCCGATACTGGTTAATGATTCTTGTAAGCGTCGGTTTTGTTTATCTAAAGTTTTCGTAGCGATTTTCCATGGATGAATGTCGAATAAACGCTGTATCTGTTTCATTTTATAATCCTCCCTGTGTGCTTTTGTTAAGTAAATAATAAACGCAATCGTTTGCGTTAGTCAAGTGATAATTTGCAAAAGTTTGCAAGAAATTTATGACCAGTGTCATAAAAAGTTATCTTTATAAGAAATTATTTGGTTTCATCTATCTACGCTGGATAAAAAAGTTCGTAAAAAATATTCTTGTCTAAAAATTAAGTTTTGACTTTACAGCAAAAAAAGTCTTCGCTATAATAATTACAACGAAACCGATTGCATTACAATTTGCAATTGTGAATAGTCATAGATGCACTAATAAAAAAGGAAAGTAATAGAGGAGTGAAGAGAAGTGAAAGAAAATCTGAAAAAATTAGTTAGTTTTGAGTTTTGGCAAAAATTTGGGAAAGCATTAATGGTTGTAATCGCAGTTATGCCTGCAGCAGGTTTGATGATAAGTATTGGAAAAACGATTCCAATGATTAATCCAGATCTGGCAGCTTTAGTTACAACCGGGGGTGTCATTGAAAATATTGGCTGGGCAATTATTGGGAATCTACATATTTTATTCGCATTAGCCATTGGGGGAAGTTGGGCAAAAGAAAAAGCAGGTGGTGCTTTTGCTGCAGGCCTATCGTTTATTTTAATCAATCGGATTACAGGTGCAATTTTTGGCGTCACAAGTGATATGCTTGCTGATCCAGAAGCAATGACGAAAACTTTATTTGGTACTAAAATTATGGTAAATGGTTTTTTCACGAGTGTCCTAGAAGCACCTGCGTTAAACATGGGGGTTTTCGTCGGTATTATTGCGGGATTTGTGGGTGCAACTGCGTATAATAAATATTACAATTTTCGGAAATTACCAGACGCGCTGGCTTTTTTCAACGGCAAACGTTTCGTGCCATTTGTCGTTATTTTCCGTTCTATTTTGGTTTCGTTAGTTTTAGCAATTGTTTGGCCAATCATTCAAGCAGGGATTAATAACTTTGGTCTGTGGATTGCTCAATCACAAGAGACAGCACCGGTTTTGGCGCCGTTTTTATATGGGACATTGGAACGTTTACTGTTACCATTTGGCTTACATCATATGTTAACAATTCCGATTAACTATACGGAATTAGGCGGGGCTTATACGATTATGTCTGGCGCACAAGCAGGGCAACAAGTTTTTGGACAAGATCCTCTGTGGTTAGCATGGGCTACTGACTTAGTAAACTTAAAAGGTCAAGGAGATATGTCACAGTATGAATATGTCTTGAATCATTTTACACCAGCACGTTTTAAAGTTGGACAAATGATTGGTGCTTCTGGTATTTTGATGGGATTAGCTTTTGCGATGTATCGGAACGTTGATAAAGATAAACGTGGGGCATACAAATCAATGTATCTTTCAGCAGCACTGGCAGTTTTTTTAACCGGGGTAACTGAACCCCTTGAATTTATGTTTATGTTTGCAGCCGTACCCCTTTACGGTGTTTATGCGGTTATTCAAGGTGCGGCCTTTGCAATGGCTGATATCGTTCATTTGCGGGTCCACTCATTTGGGAATATTGAATTATTGACACGGACACCGATGGCGCTAAAAGCAGGTTTAGGCGGTGATCTTTTTAACTTTATATGGGTGACAATTGTCTTTGGTGTTGTCATGTTTTTCATCGCTAACTTTTTAATTAAGAAATTCAATTTTGCTACACCAGGTCGTAATGGAAATTATGAAAATGATAATAAGACAGACCCAGGTACAGGAGAAGTAACCGCTGACGGTTCCCTTGATCCAAACTCACAGATCGTAAAAGTGATTAATCTATTGGGTGGAAAAGAAAATATTGTGGATGTAGATGCATGTATGACACGTCTGCGAGTTTCAGTCAAAAATCCCGCTCAAGTTGGCACGGAATCAGATTGGAAAAATGCTGGAGCCATGGGATTATTGGTTAAAGATAAAGGTGTTCAAGCCGTTTACGGTCCTAAAGCTGATATTTTAAAATCTGATATTCAAGATGCTATTGATTCTGGGGTGGCAATTCCTAAAACAAATGCAGTAACAGAACATACCACAAAAAAATTACCAAAAGAATTTAAGGGAATAATCGAGCCAATCATCAATGTAGCTGATGGTAAAGTGAAAGATATTACCGAAGTAAACGACCCTGTTTTCTCGCAGAAAATGATGGGGGACGGTTTTGGCGTAGAGCCAACTACTGGAATTGTTTACGCTCCGGTTTCTGGAATAGTTACAAGTGTCTTTCCAACTAAGCATGCGCTGGGATTACTAACGGATAATGGTTTAGAAGTATTGGTGCATATGGGAATTGATACTGTTGATTTAAAAGGGGCGCCATTTACGGTTAATGTCAAAGATGGTGACAAAGTTTCAGCTGGTGATAAAATTGCTCAAATGGATTTAGCAGCAATTCAAGAAGCTGGTAAACAAACAACAATTATTGTTGTCTTTACCAATGCAGACGAAATTAAATCTGTAACTTTAGAAAAGACAGGTGAAATTTTGAGTAAGACAGAAGTTGCAAACGTTGAATTGTAAAGAAAAGATTGCGCTCAAAGACGATGTCTTTGAGCACAATCTTTTTTCTCTGCCATTAAAAAATGTGCTATTCTCTAATAAGATAGCAAGATAGGAGTAATGAAATGAAATTATTAACTTTAAATTGCCATAGTTGGTTGGAGGAAAATCAAATAGAAAAATTAACACAACTCGTTGAAAATATTGTGAAAAATGATTATGATGTCATCTGCTTACAAGAAGTCAACCAATTGCTTACAAGTAATGGAGCTATTTTGAATGATTGGTTTATTCCTAGTACTACTGATGCTGAGATTCATGAAGATAATTTTGCATTGCGCCTACAAGAACAATTGCAATGCTTAGATAAGGAATATTATTGGTCTTGGTGTTATAACCATATTGGCTATGGTCGATTTCATGAAGGTGTAGCAATTTTAGCCAAGGCACCTTTTATTGCCAAAGATGCTTTAATATCAGAAATACAAGATGTAGCAGATTATCATACACGCAGAATTTTAACTGCCTTAACAGAAGTTGACGGGCAATTGGTTCAAGTTGTCAGTGGTCATTTTTCTTGGTGGGAAGAAGGCTTTCCTTTTGAATGGAGACAAATTCAAACCTTTTTGGCAGATAATCCCTATCCGTTAATCTTGATGGGAGACTTTAATAATCCTGCTGATAGCAATGGGTACAATCTTATCATGAAAAGTGGTTGGCAACTTCAAGATAGTTTTCGTGCTGCAAAACAAACAAGTGGAGAAGAAACAACATTAGCAAAAATTGCAGGCTGGGAAGAAAGCAATGGCGAAAGAATTGATTACGTCTTTTTAACGTCAGAATTTAAAGTGTTAAATCACCAAGTCATTTTTACTGGTAACAAAACGCCTCTTATCAGTGACCATTTTGGTGTTTTTGTTGAAGCACAATGGAAATAAAAGAGCAGCGGACATAGGGTTATACCTAGTCCACTGCTCTTTTAAGTGAATTGGTTGATTAAGTTTGTTAAAGCAGGATCAGTAAAATCTTTTATTGCAAGGGTAACGCCAGGAAACTTGGTTAAAGTTTCTATTTTTTCCGAAGTAGCCACCGCAACAATTTTTGCAGCAGTTGCATGGTAAGCGCTTAATAGTCCGGCTGGAGCATCTTCAAAAACCACACATTCTGTAGCAGGTAAATTTAAGCGTTGCGCTCCTTTTAAATAAGGGTCAGGGTCAGGTTTGCTAATCATGTTACCATCATCATAAACTACCTTCTCCATAGTAAACCAGCGTTTTAGATTTAGCGTTTCAAAATAAAAATCTAAATTAGTCTTTCCAGAAGCTGTAGCGATGGTAAAAGGAATTTCTTTTTCTTGTAATAATGTCAAAAACTCTGGTACACCCTTTAAGAGGGCATAATTTGGATCCGCTAGGCAAAGATTGCGGTACAATGCTTCTTTTTTTTCGGCATAGTCTGCTACTTCTTGGAATGTTAAGGGACGTTTAAAAACATATTCTAATGTGTGCTGGGCGTTTTTGCCGTGAAAATATTTTGCAAAATCTGATTGAGAAATAGGATTTCCTGTCACGTTGGTAATAAATGTTTGCCAAGCATCTTCATGTTTTTTTGTATCATCAATTAAAGTGCCGTTAAAATCAAAAAGAACCCCTTTCATAATAGCCTCCTTAGTATAAAAAAATTTTGTCTTACTAGCAGTTAATTCTGTTTTGTTTCTAAAAAATTACGTCTTCAATTCCTTGGCATATAAGGGATTAGCAGAGCGAATTTTATTGGGGAATGCTTTAATAAGGCGAGAGTAGGCAGCTAGGACATCTTTAGGAATAAAAACTGGTGCAATGAAATTTTTTCCAGCCGGTCCATAGCCGGTGGGGGTATTTTGTAAGCGACTTATTTCCCCTAGTAATAAAGTGATATATGTATCTAGATCCCACATTCCCATTAGTTCACGGTCAAATTGAAGCTGATTTTCTTTCAGGATAACTTTTATTTCATAACTCGCGTAATTAACAATCGTAATTTCAGGCGCAAATTTTTGTAGTGTAGCCCCCATACGTCGTTGCATCGTAGCATCTTGGCATAAAATTACGGACCCATGCGGCAAATGATTATCCGTCAGTATTTTTAGCATATTCGTAATGTTATTGCCACAATTTGTTGATTGTACTTCTACATAATCTGCTGTTTGTCCCGTTTTTAATTGTAACAGTGCATTGAACATTTCTGCTTCACTAACGTTTTTTGTTTTTATTTGGTGATAATTGAGCTTAATTTGATGTCTTAATGATTCAGTGGTATGGCCTTGTCCACCGACGATTAGATAATTTTTCGCAATTTTATTTTCCATCGCCGTAATCATTGTCGCAACACCACCTAAAATAGACCCACCGAACAAAACGAAAGCATCCGCTTTTGGAAAGTTGTATTTTTCCTGCAAGCTGTTTTGTGTTAATGCTGTAAGATCGCGTTGACTGCAAAAAGTACCTAAAAGGTTAATATCATCAGCAAGTGTGTATGTCATTGACTACCTTCCTTTACGTAAACAGACATAAAAAGAGTTTTAAGGTGAATAAATATATTTATAATTCACACAATGCTCTCTTGTTTTTATTATACGCAAAAAAGCAGAACGAGGGGAGCTCTGCTTTTTTATTTATCGTTTTTTATTTATTGAAATTAGATTAATACCAAGCTGGCATAGGTCCATCTGTCCCAGGTTTATTAATGCCAATTGATTGGTTAGTATAACGTGTAGGATTATTTATAATTTCTGTAACCAAAGTAGCAACACTCTTACGGGAAACCTCCGTCCCATTAAAAAGTTCTCCTTTTTGGGTTAATTCAAAATTAACTTCATCTTGATTTGTCAGCCAAGCAGGACGAATAATCGTGTAGTTTAAAGGAGAAGTTTCAATGACGTTTGCAGCTGCAGCATAAGTTTCAAGATAACCGCCATCTAACATTTCATGATTCCATTTACCAAAGTCTCCAGGGACTTCATCGTAAATACCTAGAGTTGAAATCCAGATGATACGTTTTTTATTTGCAGTTGTCATTGCTCGGACGATATTTTTTGCTTGGGCTTCAATATTTTGACCAGCTAAATTAGCATATACTATATCGACATCAGTTAATGCACGCGTAATCGCAGCAAAATTAGTTGCATCTCCTTCAATAACTTCTTCGTTATCTCCAATATTTTCGATTCGGCTAGCGTTACGCAAAAATAAGCGAAGACTCACGTGTTTTGTTGCCAACATTTCCCGGACGAGTTGGGCAATTTTTCCGTTGGCGCCTAAAATCAAAATTTTCATTTTTCTCACCTCAAAAAAAGCCTATACCTCATTTTGTAGGAAAACAAAAAATTCGTCTCTTGAAAAAGAGATAATGCGACAAAAAAAGAACAGTGTCGTATTAAAATTTTTAGATAGTTAGAGCGCGTAATTCTTTTCGGTTTAAAATCAAGTAGCCGCCGCGAACTTTTTGTAAAATTTCTTGCTCTTTAAAATTAGTCATCGTACGTAATAGGTGACGGTAGCTAACATTTAAAATAGCCGCACAATTGTTCAGCTGAAAAGAAAAAAGTTCATCTTTTGCATGTTCCAAAATAAAACGGGCTAATCGCGTTTCGACTGGTTCACTCAAGGAGCTGGCTAAGTTAATTCCTGAGTTTAAGCGGTAGCTAAGCAGTTGACAGGTATGTTTCAAAAAGCGCAAATCATTTTGTAAAATAGTCCGATATTGTTTTAAATTCACGCAAACACACGTGCAAGGAGTCATAGCTTTAACGCTACTACTAGGTGTTGTCGCCCATAAAGAAGAAGCTTCGCCGATAATAGTTGCTTCATAACAATAATTAATACAGATGTTTTGCGTATCGTAGGTATAAGAATAAACCATGGCTGTACCTTCAACGAGAAAGTACAAGTATTTAGAAGGTGTGCCAGCTTGTATGAGATCTTCATCTTTTTCGAAAGTACATAAAGTCGCAATGGAAAGTAAATCGGTATCTAAGTAATCTTGTAAATTATTGATTGCAATGGCTTCTTTTAACTGGTCGTTATCAAATAATTGTTTCATAAAAGCTTCCTTTCTCGCAGGGAAGTATTGTTATTTTTGATTATAACGACAAATAGATAAAAAAGCATCCCTTTTTGCATAGATGTTAAGGTAATGTTCGGATTTTACCTAAAATTTACAAAAAAATTACCGTGAAAGTGACACAGGTCATTTTTGTTTCAAATAATTCTTGCTATTATGTGGAAGCAATATAAATCATATTTCCAATAGGGGGAGAAAAAATGCGTTTCAAAATGTTGGCAACCAGTCTTTTAACATTAGGTGTCTTAGTCAGCCTTGCGGGGTGTGGTAATGAACAAAAGGCGCAAGGAGATACAAAAGAAAAATTGGTGGTACAATTTGTTCCAACAAATAACGATGGCTCAATGGAGGCCAAAACAAAACCTTTTGCTGAGTATTTATCAAAAAAACTTGATAAAGATGTACGTGTAACGCTAGCAACCGATTATTCAACGATTGTTGAGGCAATGTCTTCTGGACAAGTTGATGTAGGGATTATGCCACCAGCTGCTTATGTACAAGCAAAAGACATGGATGCAGCAGAAGCAGTGTTAACTTCTCAATTAGGAGCTTATGATAGAAAAACAGGTTTACCAACAGATAAATTAACGAATACATTTAAAGGTGAGATCTTAGTTAAAGCAGATAGCAATTTAAAAGATTTAACCGACTTAAAAGGTAAGAAGATCGCTACACTAAGTCCTAACTCTGCAAGTGGTTATATTTATCCTGTAGCCGAACTAAAAGACGCTGGCATTGATCCAACTAAAGATGCGACGGTTACGACTGTGAATGATATTCCAAGTGAAATGACAGCAGTTTTGAATGGGCAAATGGATGCAGCTTTTGTTTTTGAAGGTGCTCGCAATGTATTTGCGGCAAAATTTAGTAATCAAGATATTATGAAAGATTTACGAGTTTTATATTTAACCAAGGGTGATATTCCTAACGACGCAATTGCAGTGCAACCGAAAATGGATGGAAAATTAAAAAAGGAAATTAAAGATGTATTCTTGAATATGTCAAAAGATGAAGCTGGTCAAGAAGCGATGGCTTTATGGGGACACAAAGGCTATCAAGAAGCCGCTGATAGTGCTTATGACACAATTCGTCAATATACGAAAAAAGCTTCTGAATAAACAAAATGCCGGTTCTGATGAGCTGGCTTTTTATAATAGGTAATAGACTAGTACTTTTACAAGGGAAATTCATAATTTTGTTAAGAGTATTGCAGAACAAGTTTGGAAATTTTCGCTAAAATAAGACGCAAAATGCGGTGTTGATTTTCCAAAAAAAGTAGCTGATTTTCTTTTTTTATAGCCATTAAAGGGAAAATTGAGCTTTTTAACCTTTTGTAAGAATTTTGATATCTAAATTTAGGAGTTAAAGTCATGATTGAATTTAAAAATGTTGCCAAAGTTTACCCCAACGGCGTCAAAGGATTACAAAACATTAATTTAACAATTGAAGATGGTGATTTTGTAGCGATTATTGGATTAAGTGGTGCCGGTAAAAGTACACTTTTGCGTTCCATTAATCGCCTAGTAACAACAACTGGTGGTGAGATTGTTATTAACGGTGAATCTATCACCACAGCTAATAAGAAAAAATTACGAGAAATTCGGCGTAACATCGGTCTAATATCTCAAAGTTTTAATTTGGTTAAACGTAGTACCGTTCAAAAAAACGTGTTATCAGGCCGCCTTGGTTACTATTCAACTTGGAAAAGTATTTTTGGTTTGTTTACACAAGCAGATTATGAAAAAACGGCATTAGCCTTAGATCAAGTCGGATTATCTGATAAACTGCATACCCGTAGCGATGAATTAAGTGGAGGACAACAACAACGTGTTTTAATTGCGCGCGCACTCGTGCAACAAGCTGATATTATTTTGGCTGATGAGCCCGTTGCCTCTCTTGATCCAGTTACAGCAGAAAAAGTGATGACAGATTTAAAAGAAATCAACCAAACGTTAAATAAGACGATCATTGTGAATATTCATTCGGTACCTTTAGCAAAAAAATATGCGAGTAGAATTATTGCGCTAAAAAGTGGTGAAGTGGTTTTTGACGGTGATGCTAAAAGTTTAACAGCGGCACAGCTTAGTGAAATTTATGGGAAAGCATATGAAAAGGAAGTGGCGGCAAATGCAGATTAAAGACACTGTCCACTTTAATTGGTACAAACACTTGTTTATCGTAGTTGTGCTACTGTTGTGCTTACAAGGAAGCATCCTTTTAACCCATGCAAATTTTCAGGCGGTATTTCAAAATTCAGATCAAATGGCTCTTTTCTTAGCGCGCTTTTTAAAACCCGATTTTAGTTATCTACCAAGTCTTGTAACCCCATTGCTAAAAACATTGCAGATGTCTATTTTAGGAACGTTTTTAGGTGTTTTATTTGCTGTTCCAATTAGTTTTTTAGCAACGCATGTTATTACAAAAAAACGTTTTTTATCTTATGCGATTCGCTTCTTTTTGGGGGTAATTCGTACGATTCCTAATTTATTATTAGCCGCTTTATTCGTGGCTGTTTTTGGTATTGGAGAAGCAACAGGTGTATTGACGATTGCTGTTTTCACTTTTGGGATGGTTTCACAGTTGATTTTTCAAGCAATTGAAACCATTGATTTTGGTCCGATTGAAGCCAATGAAGCAGTAGGCGCCACTAAAATGCAAGTTGCTATTTGGTCGGTTATGCCCCAAGTCATTAATCAAATTATTAGCTATACATTTTACGCCTTTGAAGTAAACGTACGTGCTTCGACGGTTTTAGGATATGTAGGAGCTGGGGGATTAGGCGTTATTTTGAATTCATCATTAGCGCTCATGCGTTACGATCGTGTATCCATTATTATTTTGACAATTTTTATTGTAGTTGCCATTGTGGATAGCTTAAGTGAAGCGGTAAGGAGGCGATTGAAATGATAATTAGCCAAGTGAGTAAAAAAACGTATTTTTTTCTATTGGTTCTTTTAGCGTTGATAATTTATTCAGCTTTTGGAATTGACTACAGTAGCTTGAGCACATTTTCTTTGGCAATGGGAAGAGAAGTTGTGCAAGGATTGGCGCACCCAGATTGGCACTATCTATACGACGGTAGTGGAGAAGATTTGCTTAGTCTGTTAGTACTGACCATAGGTATCGCTTTTTTAGGTACCTTTATTGCTACCATTTTAGCATTACCCTTAACGTTATTTAGTTCTAGCAATTTATGGCAAAATCATCCTTGGATAGCAAAAATTGGCAAATTCATTTGTAATGTTTTACGCGCGTTTCCTGAACTCGTTTATGCAATTATTTTTGTTAAAGTTGTTGGTCCAGGACCCTTTGCAGGTGTGATGGCCATAGGCGTCCATCAAATTGGTATGTTAGGAAAGTTATTTACCGAAGAAGCCGAAGGAATGGATGAAGCATTAATCGAAGACGCAGCAGCAATTGGTGCTAATTTTTGGCAAATAGTATTTTCTGTTCGTATTCCTCATTTATTGCCAATCTACAGTTCATTAGCTTTAAACCATTTTGAAATTGCGGTGCGAAGTGCTGCGACATTGGGACTAGTAGGCGCTGGTGGAATAGGTGCGCCTTTAATATTTGCAATTCAAACTCGAAGTTGGAATCGTGTTAGCATTATTTTATTAGGAGTCGTAGTAACTGTCTTTATTTTAGACTTATTTACTGGCTGGATTCGTAGGAAGTTACGCTGATGAAGATTTTACAATTATCTGACTTACATTATCGCAGTCAGTATTTACCAGCAACAAATGCTTATCAAGAAATGTTAACCAAAATGGAAAATCCACTGATATACTTGGACTTGGCAATTGAAAAGGCTAAATCAATGACAGCGATTGATCTTGTTTTGATTACAGGAGATCTTACTGAAGATGGTGAAGTTTGTGATTATCGTTTTTTACGAGAGTACTTTATCCGACAATTTCCCACTACACCAGTCATGGTTACATTAGGTAACCATGATATTAAGGAAAACTTTTATCAAGGTTGGCTGAAAAATGTGCCTACTTCTAATTATTATAATTTTATTTGTGAAATGGCTGACTTTTATCTGTTTTCTTTTGATTCTTCTATTTATGGTAATGCCGATGGTTTTATTGATAAGAATCAGTTGAATTGGTTGGAAGAAATGCTTGCAACGCATCAAGACAAACCAGTTTTGTTTATGACGCATCACCACTTAATTCAAGGACAATATGCGACAGCGAACTTGCCTCAATCTGATCAATTGTGGCAAGTCTTGAAGCGCCATAATATTTTGGCCGTTTTAAATGGACATACCCATTGTCACTATCAGGCTACAATAGGTGAAATTCCTTATTATACGGTAGATGGTCTCTCTTTTTTAGGTCAGGATGAAGGTGGGGGACTGGTACGCTTTGTTCAGCATGCAGGTTTTAGTCTATATGAAATAAAAGCAGGTCAATTTCAAGAAATAGCAACAGAAATTGTCACTAGTGGGAAGTTATTACAAAAAGTAGATATGCGCTTGTGCTAAAAAAATACCCAGATAATAAAAGATGATTCGTAGTCCACTAAATTTAGTAGGAAACATCTTGCTTGTCTGGGTGTTTTTTATTTTGCTTTAAGCAATTTCAGTTAGTGTGGGAATAACAACGGAACCGTATTTTTTTTCTAAAGCAGTTTTTAAGAGGCGATAGGCTAATTTTTCATTACGGGCTAAGATAGGACCATGGAAATAAGAACCGTAAACATTCCGGTAAATAACACCTTCTGTTTGATCTTCGCCATTATTGCCTTTACCTTCGACAATTTTACCTAAGGGTTTCTCCCCTTGACCTAAGAAAGTACGGCCATTATGATTTTCAAAGCCGTAGTAGGTTTCATTGAATTCTTCATTGTGAATGACAATATCTCCAATAAAACGATTATTCTCTTGGCTTAATGTATAGTGATCTAATGCACCAATACCTTTAATCTTTTCTCCATTAGCGCCCATGTAATAATGGCCTAGTAGTTGGTAGCCACCACAAATCGCCAACATGATACCGTCGTTTTCGATGTAGTCGGTTAAATCAGCTTTTTTATTTTGGATATCTTCTGAAACAATTAATTGTTCGAAGTCTTGACCACCGCCAAAAAAAACTAAATCGTATTTGGTAGGGTCAAATTTTTCGTGAATGCTGACAATCTCTGTATCTAATTGAATACCCATTTTTTTTGCTAAATATTGTAATACCAATAAGTTGCCGTTATCTCCGTAAGTATTCAGCAGGTTGCCGTATAGATGGGCTAATGTTAATTCGTAATCAGCCACGATCCATTCCTCCTTTAATGTAACCTTTTTCTGCTAATTTTTTTCGCAATTGTAACACAGCAGTATATGTTGCTAAAATATAAACATTTTCTGTTGGTAATGCTTTAATATCTTCAATTACTTCATCTAAATCTTTGGTTTCGGTCAATTTATCTTCTTCAATACCGGCTACTTTTAAACGTAATGCCATGTCTTTGTGGCGTTCTCCGCCGGCAATAACGGCAGGGATATTCATTTTGGCAAAGGCTTCGTGATTGCCATCCCAAATCCAGCTGACGTCAATGCCATCAGCATAGTTAGCGTTTAATAAGGCAACAAGTGAAAATGAATAAGGAGAAAGACCAATCATATCAATTACTTGGTTGAGGCCAACGGGATTTTTTACTAAGACTAATGTACATTTTTTACCATCAATATCAATTACTTCTTGACGACCAAAAACTTTTTCATCATAACCTAAACCAGCTTTGATTTTTTCTGCAGGAACGTTGTAGTATTCTGCTACTGCTGTCGCAGCTAGAGCGTTGTATACGTTATACATGCCGCCAACTTCAATACCATATTTATGCTCATCAATTATAAAATCAGCTGATGTGTTGTCCATAGCGACCATTTTGGTTAATTTGTAGTCTAATTCAGGACGATGGAAACCGCAGTTAGGACAATAATATTTACCAAGGTTGGCATAAGTGATCATTTTATAATGTAGAATATGATGACAATTAGGGCACAAAACACCATCTGTATTGTAATGGGCCATTTGTTCGGTATCAGGTAAATGATCAAAGCCATAATATTTACGCGGATTAACAGTTTTAACAGAATTAAAGATTGGTGAATCCCCATTGCACAAAATTGTTGCTTGAGGTGATTTTTCAGCACCTTCGACAATCAAGCGATAAGTTGTATAAATTTCACCATAGCGATCCATTTGATCACGAAAGATATTCGTAAAAACAAATAATTCTGGTTTGATATATTCTGTTACTTTGCTAAGACTGGCTTCATCAATTTCTAAAACCGCAAAGTTTTTTTGATTTTTTTTAGGCTTGGCAGATAAAAAGGTGGATACAATCCCTTGTACCATATTCGCACCAGTTGGATTAGTTAACACTTCGTCAAATTGCTGTTTTAAAATATTAACAGTTAAAGCAGTTGTAAGGGTTTTACCATTTGTACCCGTTACCACGACCACTTCATAAAGATCAGAATAGTGGTCTAAAATATTGGGATTAATTTTTAAAGCCAATTGTCCTGGGTAGCTGGAACCACCTTTAAAAAAAGTTTTTAAAACCCATTGGGCACTCTTGCCGGCAAATATCGCCAAATGACTACGTAAGCTCATAGATTCTGTTGCTCCTTTTATTTAAACTGTCGTTAAATCGTTTCACAAATCCAACTTATCATACCATAGTCTGAATAATTTACGGTAATACCTTTGCTTTTTCTTAAATTTTAGTAGAAGCTAATAAAAAAGCTGCAGGAGACACCTGCAGCTTTTTCTAACCAATAATGATTTGTTCGGTAGGATATTCATAACCTTGATCGCGTGTTTCTTTGGGGATGAAAAGAAGAAGTGTATACAACATACCAATCCGCCCGATAAACATCAACAAGGCAATTACAATCTTACCTACTATTGATAGCTCAGAAGTAATTCCAAGTGACAATCCCGTTGTTCCAAATGCCGAGGTAACTTCGACAATAATTGCAATCAGTGATTGTTTTTCAGTTGCACTTAACAATAAAACACTAAAAAAGCACATGGCCAGCGACAACATGAACACAACGACTGACTTACGGACATCTGCATCACTTATACGACGGCCAAAAATATTGATATTATCTTCGCTTTTTAGAAATGAAGTCATATACAAACCGATAATAGCAATGGTTGTCGTTCGTACGCCACCACCCACAGAACTAGGGCTACAACCAATAAACATCAGGAGTGAAAAAATGATTAAGGTTGTTACTTGAAATTCGCCCAAGTCATGAATTTGTAGACCGGCATTACGGGTCGTCATAGAGTAAAACATACTATTTATCCAGCGTCCTAACGGATCAATACCAGCAAATAAGTGCTCTCTTTCCAATAAGTAAATAATGAAAGTTCCTCCTACAAACAAAATAACAAAAGCTAAGACAGCTATTTTGGTAAAAAGAGAAAAACGAAACGGCAGCCGACGGTTGATTTTTTTGCGGCGATATAAAAACCATTCATAAAAGTCCATTAAAACAGGAAAACCAATACCACCGATAAAAATCAAAAACATAATTGCAACTAAGAAAAGGTAGTCACCTGCAAAAGGCATGATAGAATCCCCAGTTACGTCAAAGCCAGAATTAGTCACAGCAGAAATAGCTTGATAAAAACCATAAAAAAATGCATCTCCTAAATTTTGGTAATAGCCTTGCCATAAAAAATACAAAGCAAAAAATAAACCAAAACTAACTTGAAAAATTAAAATCATCGTAAAGGTTATGCGAATTAGACGCACAATGCCACTAAGTCGGGGCTGGTTCATATCTGTCATAATTAGTTGTCGCTGTTTTAGCGAAATTTTACGGCGCGATATAATAAAGAAGAAAGTCGAAATCATCATAATCCCTAATCCACCAACTTGGAATAAAACTTCTAATAAAACCACCCCGTGTTCGTTAAAAACGTGATTAATATTAAAAGTCGTCAGTCCCGTCACGCTCACCGTACTTATTGCCATAAAAACCATATCTAAAAACGGAACGTGAACGTTAGGTTGGCGGAAAAACGGCAAATAAAAAAGTAATAGCGAAATAAAAGTCATCACTAAATAATAGCTCACGATAATTTGAATAGAGGACACATTATTAGCCACAAAAAAACGTGCTCGGCGAGACTTTTGGCGCAGCACACGTAAAATACTCATAAAAAACTCCTTTGTATAAATAGTTAACTTTGTCTTAAGTATAGCAGAGAAGCAAAAAAATAGGAGTGACTAGCCCAGTTTTCTCTTAAGCAATCCAAAATTTAGAAATAAGGTGACTGAATTTAAAGAACTTCGCTAAAAAAAAGATATGAATTTCGCAAATTCTTGTCATAAATTATTCACATTTTCTGGCTATTATATAGACATACCAACAAAACAACCCAAACCCAACAAACTTTTCTTTTCATTTTCTTACTCCCTTGAAAACCATTGTCAATTTTGACGATGGTTTTTTGTTTGTTTTTATGGAATTGTCCTTTAAGAAGAGCCCAAGAAATTCCTACTGTAAAAAGCGAATCTTTTCCGCTATAATATCAAAGAGTGAAGCGGAGGAATTTGTGAAATGGCACAATTATTTTTTAAATATGGCGCAATGAACAGTGGGAAAACAATTGAAATTTTGAAAGTTGCCCACAATTATGAAGAGCAAGATAAACCTGTTGTGATTATGACAAGTGGTTTAGATACGCGTTCTGGAGTAGGGCGAGTCTCAAGTCGAATCGGATTGGAAAGAGAAGCATTGCCGATTTTTGCTGAAACTAACGTTTTTGAAACGATTGTAAATTTAGAATTAAAACCCTACTGTGTGCTAATCGACGAAGCACAATTTTTGCAAAAACAGCATGTTTTGGACTTTACTAGAATTGTAGATGAATTGAATATTCCAGTAATGGCCTTTGGCTTAAAAAATGATTTTCGCAATGAGTTATTTGAAGGATCTAAATATTTACTTTTATATGCTGACAAAATTGAAGAAATGAAAACAATCTGTTGGTTTTGTCATAAAAAAGCGATTATGAACCTTCATTATATTGATGGAAAACCTGTCTATGAAGGAAACCAAGTCCAAATTGGGGGCAACGAAGCGTATTATCCTGTGTGCCGACACCATTATTTCCATCCAGAAATATAAGCAATTAAATTTTACGTTTTGACGGGTTCTGTCGTGAAACATAATCTGAAAATGAAGGAGCAAAATAATTATGTATGATCAGCTGCAGGCGATTGAAGATCGTTACGAAGAATTAGGAGAGCTGTTAAGTGATCCAGATGTAATCACTGATACTCAGCGTTTTATGGAGCTTTCCAAAGAAGAAGCAAATACAAGGGAAACAGTAGAAGTTTATCGCCGTTACAAACAAGTTATTGACGGAATTAAAGATGCTGAAGAGCTCTTAAATGAAAACTTGGATGATGAAATGGCAGAAATGGCCAAAGAAGAATTAAATGATTTGAAAAAGGAAAAAGAAGTTTTAGAAGAACGAATTAAAATATTATTATTACCAAAAGATCCCAATGATGACAAAAATATTATCATGGAAATTCGTGGTGCCGCGGGTGGTGATGAAGCAGCACTTTTTGCTGGTGATTTATTTAATATGTATCAAAAATATGCCGAAGCACAAGGTTGGAAGGTCGAAGTAATGGATGCCAATATTACCGGTATTGGCGGCTATAAAGAAGTAATCATGATGATTACAGGCGACAATGTCTATTCCAAATTAAAATATGAAAGTGGCGCGCATCGGGTTCAACGTGTACCTTCAACTGAATCTCAAGGGCGAATTCATACATCAACTGCAACAGTTGTCGTGATGCCAGAAGCAGAAGAAGTTGAAATTGATATTGCCGACAAAGATATTCGAACTGATATTTATCACGCATCAGGAGCCGGTGGTCAGCACGTTAATAAGACAGCCTCAGCCGTGCGTTTGACGCACATTCCAACTGGGATTGTAGTTGCCATGCAAGATGAGCGTTCACAATTGAAAAACCGTGAAAAAGCAATGAAAGTTTTACGGGCTAGGGTGTATGATCAAATTTCTCACGAAGCGCAAAGTGAATATGATGCAACGCGTAAGTCTGCTGTAGGGACAGGGGATCGTTCGGAACGAATCCGGACGTATAATTTTCCTCAAAACCGCGTAACGGACCATCGTATTGGCCTAACAATTCAAAAACTAGATCAAATTTTAGCTGGTAAATTAGATGAAATTATCGATGCCTTAATCATGTATGATCAAACATCGAAATTAGAAGAGATGCAAAATGGCTAAGACGTATCGAGAAGCTCTGTTAAGAGCTTCTTCTTTTTTAAAAGCAGCAGGTAAAGAAGCCTATAGTATTGAATTTGTTTTTTTAGCGCGAAAAAATTGGGATAAGACACAATGGCTCTTGAATATGAATCAAGTTATTCCGTTGGCTGATGAAAAACAAATTGAATTAGACTTGGCTGCCTTATTGCAAAATCAGCCACCGCAATATTTGTTAGGTTATGCGTATTTTTATACGCATAAATTTAAAGTAAATGAAGCAACTTTAATTCCAAGACCAGAAACAGAAGAATTAGTTGACTGGTGCTTGCGGGAAAACAAAGACTTAACAGCAACTAAAAAAGTAGTAGATGTTGGGACAGGAACAGGCGCCATTGGTATTTCCTTAAAGTTAGCTAGAATGAACTGGCAAGTTACCGTCGTTGATATTGTGCCAGAAACTTTAGCAGTAGCAAAAGAAAATGCAATCGCCCTAAATGCAGATATATCTTTTGAATTAGGCGACACATTATCTTGGGCTCAAGAAGAATATGATATTATTATTAGTAATCCTCCATACATTAGCCCCAGTGAATGGGAGCTAATGGATGAAAGTGTTCGGGAATTTGAACCTAAAACAGCTTTATTTGCCGCAGACAATGGTTTAGCGATTTACCGTAAATTGGCACAGCAAGCACAAAAAGTTCTAGCTCCTGATGGACAAATTTTTTTGGAAATTGGATTTAAGCAAGGTGCAGCAGTAGCAAAAATTTTTCAAGCGGCGTTTCCAACTAAAACCGTCATTGTCAAAAAAGATTTAAGTGGTAATGAGCGAATGGTCTATGTGTATTAAATATTACGCAAACTTGTGGAAAAAAATTTTTTAAAAATGTTTCACGATTAAAAAACATAGCTGGCAGAACTGTTTCACGAAATAGAAAGTTATGAACAGACTTTTGCACACTTGACAAATCGTTTATCCACAAAAAGTGGATAACTTTACTGAAATTGTTGAAAAGTCGCCTGTTCTGTAAAAAAAGGATGTGGATAAAATTTGGAAACTAAGGTATACCAAACGGATCAATTACATGAAGCGGCAGAAAAATTAAAAAAAGGTGAGTTAGTTGCTTTTCCAACTGAAACAGTCTATGGACTGGGAGCTAATGCACTTTTGCCTGAAGCTGTCAAGCAGGTTTTTGCAGTTAAAGGACGTCCTAGTGATAATCCACTAATAGTAACAGTCGCAGATTTTACGATGGTGCAAGACTATGTGGATAACTTTCATCCGTTAACGAAAAAAATTGTAGAAAATTATTGGCCAGGACCATTAACTTTGATTTTTACGATTAAAAAAAATAGTCTACCGTCTGTTGTAACAGGCGGTTTATCCACAGCGGCGTTTCGAATGCCAGCGAATAAAAAAACACGAGAATTAATTAAATTAGCCGGTGTTCCTTTAGTTGGCCCTAGTGCCAATACATCTGGTAAACCCAGTCCAACTACTAGTGAACATGTGTATCATGACTTAAAAGGAAAAATTGCAGGTATTGTGGATGATGGTGCTGCCTCAATTGGTTTAGAGTCAACTGTCCTTGATTTAAGTGATTCAAATAAAGCACCGGTGATTTTACGTCCAGGGGCAATTACGCAAGAAGACCTAAGTAAGTTATTAGGGGTAACCGTCGCTTTAGATGGACATTTAATCCGTGAAAATGAAGCCCCAAAAGCGCCCGGAATGAAATATAAGCACTATGCTCCGGATACAAAAGTCTTATTGGTAAAAAATAATGACTGGGAAAAAGCGAAGGTCTGGGTAAAGGAAAACCATTTACGAGCTGGTGTTTTGGCAGGGCCTACAATTTCAGAAAAAATGCGGTATGATACGGCGTGCGTCTTTATGTATAGTAAAGATACGGCAGAATCAGCTGCAAAAGGACTTTTCGCCGGTTTACGTGCGTTGGATAATAAAGCTTTAAATTTAGACGTTATCTTGGCAGAGATATACCCAGAAGAAGGTATTGGTGCTGCGTATATGAATCGCTTGAAAAAATCAGCTAGCCAGCACTACTTTACACCAGAAAATTAAACTCTAAAAATAAGGGGCGAAAGATTTCTTTTGCTCCTTATTTTTATGATACAATTTCAATATTAAGTGGCTTTTTGCTTAACTTAAGTGTTTTACGAAAAAAGAGTGTTAATTTAAAGGAGTGGCTAAAATGGACTATCGTGAATTTGACCCAGAATTATGGGAAGCTGTGGATAATGAGTTCAATCGTCAGCAAAATAATTTGGAATTAATTGCCTCAGAAAATATCGTTTCCCCGGGTGTTTTGGCAGCTCAAGGAAGTGTATTGACGAATAAATACGCAGAAGGTTACCCTGGACGTCGCTACTATGGAGGTTGTGAATTTGTCGATATTACTGAAAACTTGGCAATTGATCGTGCCAAGGAAATATTTAACGCCAAATTTGTTAACGTTCAACCTCATTCTGGATCACAAGCTAACACTGCAGCCTATTTAGCTTTGGTTCAACCAGGAGACACGATTTTAGGTATGGATCTTTCTGCTGGAGGACATTTAACCCATGGCTCAAAAGTCAATTTTAGCGGTAAAACCTATCATTTCGTTAGTTACGGAGTTGATCCGGCAACAGAAGTGATTGATTATAATGTCGTGCGTATTTTAGCGCGTAAACATCAACCAAAATTAATTGTGGCCGGAGCAAGTGCTTATTCCCGTACGATTGATTTTGCGAAATTTAAAGAAATTGCAGACGAAGTTGGGGCTAAATTAATGGTTGATATGGCCCATATTGCTGGCTTGGTTGCAGCAGGGTTACATCCTTCACCAATTCCTTTTGCAGATATTACGACTACGACTACTCATAAAACTTTACGAGGACCGCGTGGTGGTATGATTTTAACTAACGATCCGGATTTAGCTAAAAAAATTAATAGTGCGGTTTTCCCTGGTATTCAAGGAGGCCCATTGGAACATGTAATTGCAGCAAAAGCAGTTGCTTTTAAAGAAGCATTAGATCCAAGTTTTAAAGAATACAGCCAACAAGTTATTGACAATGCCCAAGCTATGGCAAAAGTCTTTAATCAAACACCAGAAACCCGTCTTGTTTCTGGTGCCACAGATAATCACCTCTTATTGGTAGATGTTCGTGGTCTAGATATTACGGGGAAGATTGCAGAAAATGTTTTAGATAAGGTAAACATTACTTTGAACAAAAATTCAATTCCCTTTGAATCCTTAAGTCCAATGGAAACAAGTGGTATTCGTATTGGAACTCCGGCACTAACAAGTCGTGGCTTCAAAGAAGAGGAATGCACTCAAGTCGCACAGTTAGTTGTGAACGCACTAAAAAATCGTGATAATGCAGCGGAGTTGGCAAAAATTAAAGCAAGCGTAAAACGATTAACCGATCGTTTTCCAATTTATCAAGCTATAAAGAACTAGAAAAAGGAATAATTAGTTGATTGGGCAATCTTTGGTGATTGCCCTTTTTTGATTAAAGAAGCAATTTTTAGCGTTTAGATAAATATTTGGAAACGAATTCAATAAAAAATGCGAGAGTGCATTTTTATCCCCAATAAGAATGTAGTATGATACTAGATAATAAACGGATATCAATTTAATTAAATTAAAAAATATCATTTTTAATAGGTCTACATACAAGGAGTGAGAGTCAATGATTGAGTTAAAAGAGTTAGGAAAAGATTATGGTCAAAAGACAGCATTGCAAAATTTATCGCTTACTATTAAAGAAGGAGAAATTTTCGGCTTTTTGGGTCATAATGGTGCCGGAAAATCTACCACAATTAAAAGTTTAGTCAGCATTATTGAACCAACCAGAGGACAAATTTTATTCGATGGTAAAGAACTTTCTGAAAATCGAATGGAGATAAAAAAGAAAATTGGTTATGTGCCAGATACGCCAGACATTTTTTTACAATTATCAGCAGGGGAGTATTGGGATTTAATTGCAGCTGCTTATGAGATAGAAAATAAAAAAACACGCTTAAAAGAGCTAGTGGAATTATTCAGTATGGAAAATCACGTTGATGAAACATTAGCCAGCTTCTCTCATGGTATGCGGCAAAAAACAATTATTATAGGGGCTTTATTGCCAGATCCTGATATTTGGATTTTAGATGAGCCTATGCAAGGGTTAGATCCTCAAGCCTCTTTTGATTTAAAAGAATTGATGAAACAGCATGCAGCAAAAGGCAAGACAGTCATTTTTTCTACCCATGTTTTAGATACAGCACAACAATTGTGTGACGAGTTAGCCATTTTGAAACAAGGTGAGTTAATTTATAATGGTTCGGTGACAGATTTATTAGCAGAAAATCCCCAAGAATCCTTAGAAGCCATTTATTTAAAAATGGCGGGTAGAAAAAATAGTGAAGAGATTGTCAAAGAGTTGGCAGGTGATGGGGATGAGTAAGCAATTAAAAGCTTTAATTGCTGTTAGTTTGCGTTATGCTAACCCTCAAGCTACTGATCGTTTGCGAAAAAAAGGACGCAAAAATTTATCGCGCGCGATTATTAGTCAGTACTTCTTATCTGGTCTGGTCTTTTTAGCAGTTTATGGCTCAATGCTTTTTCTGACGAACTTTGCAAAAATGCCAGGGACATTTACGTATTTTGCCACATTATTTTGTTTATTGGGTTTGTCCCAAGGAGTCAGTATTATCTTTAACATTTTCTTTGAAAGTAAAGATTTGGGGAGTTATTTACCCTTACCATTTAAACAAGGCCAGATCTTTATTGCCAAGAATATTGTCGTGGCTCTTTCGGTAGTTCCGTTTATTATTCCATTGTTGGTTCTATTTTTTTTAACAAGTTTGAAAAGTGGAATAAATGTTGTCATGGCAATATTTATTAGTATCGCATTATTCATTGTTGTGCTCTTAATTTTATTTGCCATTTGTAGCTTAATTGTTTTTGGCCTTGCACGGACAAAAGTCTTTCAAAAGCATAAAAAATTAATGACCACGATGCTTTTATGGGTGACGATGGCCGTAGTCGTTATCGGTATCTTGTTTATGAATCAGGATACTGCAGATAGTTATGTCACTGATCGCAGTATCATCTTACCAATGTTACCCCTGTTTCATATTACTCACGCACCACTTTCAAGTAGTGGTTTAATGAGTATTGCTGGGTTGTTAGTTTTTTTTATAATTTTAGCTTTTCTAGTGAAGTGGCAAATTTTGCCGCAACTGTATGAACAAGTGACTGCTATTTCTAGTACAGAACAAGTCGTGCGGCGCAAACGAAAGAAAAATCAAAATTTGCAACAAATTTTACAACGTTACAATTTTGAATTGGTCAAGAATCCCTCTTTTATTACACAAGTGTTGTCTTCATCATTGATTTTTCCTATTGTCTTTATTGCAACTTTTGCTTTGAATGGTGATATAACGTTACATGATTTGTCTATAAAATATGTTGGTGTTGCTTTTTTTGGTGGCCTTGTTTTAGCCTTGATGACGATTAACCAAACATCATTTGTTGGAAATTTGATTTCTTTGGATGGTGAAAATTATTCCTATATGCAGACGCTACCTGTGAGTCGTAAAGAATATCTAGTAGCAAAATTTAAAGTAGGTCTGATCATTCAAGGTGGTATTACGTTGCTACTCTCATTGGCAGCGGGTCTTGTTTTACGAGCTTCTTTGCTATTTCTGTTATCTTTTGTTATCGGGGGGATTTTTGGAACCATTTTGTTGTCTCAGTTTTACTTTATACGAGATTACCGGCTACTTTTAATAGATTGGACTAATTTTAGTCAGCTTTTTTTGCGGGGAAGTGGTCGCGTCGGATTAATCTTTATGATGTGGGGGAGTATGATTGTAGGTGCTCTTTTAATTGGCGGATATGTTGCGTTATTAAATATGATGGATGCAGTGTTGGTCAATGGTATCGTCTTAATTGGTGTAGTAGTGATTGGCTTATGGCTAATATCTTACTATCGTCGTAGTTTCTGGCAAAAATTAGACCAAGTTTCTTGGCAGAGAAAAATTGATTTGGCAAGGCAGAAAAAAATAAAGTGATTAGTTGTTAAACCAGCCTATTTGCTTTAAAATAAAAGAAAAACTAAAGGAGCTTTTACAATGGGCAAATTTCAAGTAATCGATCATCCCTTGATCCAACACAAATTAACAATTATTCGTGATAAAAACACAGGAACAAAAGTATTTCGAGAAGTTGTAAACGAAATCGCAATGTTAATGGCTTATGAAGTATCACGAGACATGCCATTGGAAGATATCGAGATTGAAACACCAGTTGCACAATCTACTCAAAAAACATTAACGGGTAAAAAAGTTGCCATTGTGCCAATTTTACGTGCTGGTTTGGGTATGGTAGATGGTATTTTAGAATTAATTCCAGCAGCCAAAGTTGGACACGTTGGATTGTATCGAGACGAAGAAACATTACAAGCGCATGAATACTTCTTCAAAATGCCAGAAGATATTGATAACCGCCAAATTTTTGTTGTAGACCCGATGTTAGCAACAGGTGGTTCTGCAATTATGGCGATTGATTCATTGAAAAAACGTGGCGCTTCAAATATTAAGTTTGTGTGCTTAGTTGCCGCTCCAGAAGGTGTACGTGCACTGCAAGAAGCGCATCCAGATATTGATATCTTTACGGCTGCCTTAGATGATCATTTAAATAAACACGGCTACATTGTTCCAGGATTAGGAGATGCAGGCGACCGTTTGTTTGGTACAAAATAATAATTCGTAAAAAGCGCTGGTTGTATTACAACCAGCGTTTTTTTGTAAGAAAAATTAGCTATTGATACAAAATATGGGTTTATTAAAATTTGAAACCACAATATATTGTGGATAAGTCTGTTGATATGTGTATAAGTTATGCCTATTTAGCCGCAAAGAAAAAATAACCTACTTGTAACGAAACGGAAAAATAAATAATTGTCACAAAATCAGCCATTGCTTTTTATTTTGGGCTCCTTGAATTAGGAAAAAATGAAACAAATAAAAGCAAGTATGTTATAGGCTGTTGAAAGTTAAAATCAGACGAACATAATAACTTTTTTTGACAGATAGGAAATACTCACTTTAGTATTTCAGTACGTAGAGGTGCTATTTTTGAGTATACAAAAAAAGAAGCCTTGATTTATCAAGACTTCTGACAATGCCAGCTGCAGGGATCGAACCTGTGACCTACGCGTTACGAGTGCGTTGCTCTACCTACTGAGCTAAGCTGGCAGTACGTTAGAAATTATAGCAAAAATAAAATATTTGTAAAGGCAAAACACTTCTATGAAACAAGAACTTAGAAAATTTTCACAAAATGTGGTATACTGGTATTAATTAAAGGGAGGTTTTCTATAGTGGCAAGTTTTGGTAAGTTTGAAACAACAATCATTCCGTCAGATGCAGGTAAAGGATTTCAGGTCGATACCCATGTGAAATTTACAATTTACGGAAAACCGCAGACCGGTACCGTCACCAAACAGCTAAAAAATTCTGCTGTCGTTGAAATTGACGAAACGGGTGATAATCAACAATTAATGACGCAAAGTAACGGTGTAATGATTATTAATTACAAAGAATTGGAAAAACTTAAATAGTTTTCTTACGACTTAAGCTGATTTTCATCTGCTTGAGTCTTATTTTTTTGCTTACATATTCCTGATTATTTTTGTGTCATTTTTAATTATTACTAAAATTTTTAAATTTTTCCTAGGGTCTATTTCCCTTCTTTTATTTCTTTTCATTAACAACTATAATGAGGAAGTGTACTTTTTTACCTTTTTATAATTTATAGCATTTATTAACTTAGAAAAAACGCTGTTGGCAACTTGTGAACAGTGACGAGCTTTACAAACTATTAAAAAAGCAGATTTTTGTGTATTTTGATAAAATGCAACGAATTTATGTTGTAGTGTGAATTTTTGAGAAGTTTGCAAAGCCAGTTTGGAAAGAAGAGGAATCATGGAAAACAGACGAGCAAGAAATGATAACCGGATTGATTATGGTGTAATTTTACCAGTCTTTCTGTTGTGTTTAATCGGGTTAGCAGCCTTATATGTTGCTTTAACTCATGATCGTAATAATCCCAATGTTTTAGCCGGTGTAGCAAAACAAGCTGTTTGGTATGGCGTCGGCACAGTGGCAGTTGTGGTAATTATGCATATGAAATCAAAATGGATCTGGAAATTGACACCTTATGTTTATGGTTTAGGTCTTGTAATTATGACTTTATTATTGAAATTTTACGATCAGAACTTAGAAAGTGTAACGGGTTCAAAAAACTGGTTTACTTTTGGACCGGTAAATTTCCAACCCGCTGAATTGATGAAGATTGCGTTAATTCTGATGTTAGCCCTAGTGGTCACTACACATAATGTGAAGTATCGTAATCGTAATTTGCCTACTGACGGCCTTTTGATTTTAAAGATTTTAGCAGTTTCCCTACCAGTGCTAGCTTTGGTAATGTTGCAAAAAGATTTTGGGACGATGCTAGTGTTTGTCGCTATTATCGGTGGTGTCTTTTTGATGTCAGGAATATCTTGGCGCATTTTAATTCCACTGCTTGCTATTTTTGCTATTATTGGTGGAGGCACAATTTTCTTAGTGACAACAGAAGTTGGACGAGACCTTTTGTATCACGTCGGCTTTAAATCCTATCAATTTGCCCGCATTGATTCTTGGCTAAATCCTTTCCACGATATGCAAGGCAATTCCTATCAGTTAGCATATGGCTTGCTTGCTATTGGTTCTGGAGGAATGACAGGAAAAGGTTTTAACGTTAGTGATGTTTACGTACCGGTTAGAGAATCTGATATGATTTTTACAGTTATTGGAGAAAACTTTGGCTTTATAGGGAGTGCTTTTGTCATTCTCTTGTATTTTATTTTGATTTATCATATGATTCGCGTGTGCTTTGACACAAATAACGAATTTTATGCGTATATTGCAACTGGTATTATTATGATGATTTTGTTCCATGTTTTTGAAAATATCGGGGCGAATATCGGTCTGTTACCTTTAACTGGGATTCCATTACCCTTTATCAGTCAAGGGGGCTCGGCTATTTTAAGTAACATGATTGGTATTGGTTTGATTTTATCGATGCGCTATCAAGCAGAATCAAAAAAAGAGGAAAAAGATGCTACTTTCGCTTAAACGTGGTAAAGTGAAAGCGGAAATAAAAGTAAAGGAGCAATGCTATGCTGACTTTATATTGGTATCCAAAATGTAGTACATGTAAAAAAGCAAAAGCTTGGCTAGATTCACAAGCAATCGCTGTTCAGACCATTGACATGGTTCAAAATCCGCCAACTGCCGCAACGTTAATGCAGTGGATGGAAGAAAGTGATTTGCCAGTACGCCGCTTCTTTAACACTAGCGGTATGAAATACCGGGAGATGGGCTTGAAAGACCGAGTACCCAATCTATCAGTACAAGAGGCAAGTGAATTATTAGCAAGTGATGGAATGTTAATTAAACGCCCGATTTTAGTGCGTGATGACAAACTTTTATCAATTGGCTTTAAAGAAACTGAATATGAAGGGATCGCGAAATAAGATGCAACAAAAATGTTTAAAAACAAAAGATAATTTGTGGGTATTGTACAATGGAAATGAGTATGTCGTTGGTCTAACAGAAGCTGCCCAATCTGATTTAGGTAAAGTAACTTTTGCTTCATTACCAAAGACTGGCCAAGTATTTAAACAAGGTATGCCACTTGTTGAAGTAGAAGCAGAAAAAGCGGTCCAAGAATTTCCTGCACCTTTAACTGGAACAATTTCTTCTGTAAATGAAAAGGCGTTGGAAAATATTGACGTTTTAAATGACGAAGATGAAATGAACGCATGGCTAGTTGCATTTAAAGATGTCGATGCTACAGAATTCGACGAACTGTAAAATTTTTCTGAAAATATTTGACAGTTGATTTTTACCTTGTTATAATTTCACCAATAACTTGAAAGCTTTGAAAAGAAGAGTACATGTCACCGACATTTCACAGAGAGCCTGAGAATGCTGCAAACAGGTAATGAAGGTAAGATGGAAGATGGTCTTTGAGCAGAATAAGTGAGCAATTAGCAAGCTTATTACGGGAGTGCCCGTTATAGCACGACAGTATGCACCAATGCGGTAAGTACTGGATAAGGTTATAGTTGTGAGACTATAGCAAATTAAGGTGGTAACACGAAATTGCGACAGCTTTTCGTCCTTTTGTAATTGAAAGAATTACAAGGATGAAAAGCTGTTTTTTTCATGGTTTTTACTAAAGTATGAAATAGAAAGAGGCTAAAAAATGGCTTTAATCCAATTAACAGATGTTAAAAAGAGTTTTAATGTCAAAAAGCAGACAATTCATGCAGTCGATGGTGTTTCTTTAACGGTTGATAAAGGAGACATCTATGGTATCGTCGGTTATTCTGGTGCAGGTAAATCGACATTGGTCCGCCTTTTAAACGGATTGGAACTAGCAACAAGCGGTAGTGTTGTCGTTGACGGAGAAGATATTGGCAAATTGAAGAACAAAGAATTACGTGATTTTCGTAAAAATGTTGGGATGATTTTTCAACATTTCAATCTATTATGGTCTCGAACAGTTCTAGAAAATATTGAACTACCCATGGAATTAGCGGGTATATCAAAAGAATTGCGGCAGCAAAAAGCCCAAGAGCTACTTGCCTTAGTCAATTTAGAAGGCAGAGGAGATGCGTACCCAGCGCAATTATCTGGTGGTCAAAAACAGCGGGTAGGAATTGCCCGTGCCCTAGCCAACAATCCAAAAATTTTACTTTGTGATGAAGCAACCAGTGCGCTAGACCCCCAAACAACCGATGAAGTGTTGGATTTATTGTTAGACATCAATCAAAAACTAAATTTAACCATTGTCTTGATTACTCATGAAATGAACGTTATTCGCAAAATTTGTAATAAAGTAGCCGTAATGGAGTTAGGTAAGATTGTAGAAGAAGGACAAGTTTCTGAGGTATTTCGTAATCCACAACAAGCGGTCACTAAACGTTTTGTGCAACAAGACTTGCAACCAAGTGAAAAACCAGAAGAAGTCTTACGGGAGTTTATCGCTGAAAACCCTAATGGTGTGTTGGCAACGTTAATTTTTAAAGATGATAATGCTAACGAACCAGTAATTTCACAAGCCATCCGTCAATTTGATGTGGACATTAATGTTGTCTATGGGAATATTCGCCAATCAAAAGACAACTCCTTTGGTTCTTTGACGGTATTGATTACCGGAGATGAAAAAGCGATTAATAAAACAATGGCATTCTTTTCCGCACAACAAGTAGGAGTGGAGGTGTTGCATCGTGGATAAGAGTTTTGTAGAAACGTATTTGAATTTTGAAAAAGTCGACTGGGCAAAGATGCAAACATCCACCGTTGATACCCTTTACATGACAATTGTTTCAATGATTGTAGTTTTTGTTTTAGGAATTTTGTTAGGTTTATTGCTATATAGTTTAGGACGAAAAAAAAGCGCCAGTTACCAAATTTTATATAATGTCGTCTCAATTATTAGTAATATCTTTCGTTCTACGCCTTTTATGATTTTAATGGTATTAATTATTCCTTTTACCAAGACATTGGTAGGAAGCATGATTGGTGCCAGTGCTGCATTACCTGCTTTGATTTTATCAGCGGTTCCCTTTTATGCACGTTTAGTAGAAATTGCTTTTCGTGAAGTCTCGCCAGGCGTTATTGAAGCCGCCAATGCGATGGGTGCTAACTATTGGCAGATTATTTATAAGATTTTAGTTCCAGAGAGTATGCCAGCTTTGGTTTCTGGCTTTACGGTGACATCTGTTTCTATGATTGGATTTACTGCCATGGCTGGTGCAATTGGTGCTGGTGGGCTGGGGTCTCTTGCCTGGTCAGAAGGTTTCCAGTTAGGTAATCAAACTGTTACTTTAGTTGCAACAGTCATTATGTTGCTCATCGTTTTTGTTGTTCAAGGTTTAGGAGATTACTTCACACAAAAATTAGATAAACGCTAATTTCGGTGAAGTTTCATAATTAATATCATAAAATTGTAGAGGAGAAATGAAAATGAAAAAAATATTCGGGTTAGTAACAGTATTACTTGCAAGCGTCACATTAGCTGCTTGTGGCAATAGTGGATCAAAAGAAGATAGTGCTTCTTCATCTGCTGCTAAGGAAACTAAGTTGATTGTAGGGGCTACAACAAGTCCACATGCAGAAATTTTAAATGAAGCCAAACCTTTATTGAAAAAAGAAGGTGTCGATTTAGAAGTGAAGTCTTTTACCGACTATACGCTATTAAATAAACTATTGGCAGAAAAAGAAATTGACGCGAACTACTTCCAACACAAACCTTATTTTAACGATCAAGTTAAAGAAAATGATTATGACTTTGTGGATGCTGGTGCTGTTCATATTGAACCAATGGGAATTTACTCAAAAGATATTAAGAGTGTTGCTGATATTAAAGATGGAACAACTATCATCACTTCCAACTCTAATACTGACTGGGGCCGTATCTTAACCATTCTTGAAAATGCAGATCTGATCAAATTAAAAGAAGGTGTTGAAAAGACAACAGCTACTTTTGATGATATTGCTGAAAATAAAAAAGATTTAAAATTTAAACATGATATCGACCCAGGTTTATTAGTTCCAACATATGAAAATGAAAAAGATGCACTAGTAGCAATCAATGCCAACTTTGCCTTAACTGCTGGTTTAAATCCAGAAAAAGATGCTCTAATGCATGATGATGATAATTCACCATATGCTAACATTATTGCAGTACGCAAAGGAGATGAAACGAAACCAGCAATTAAGAAATTGTTGGAAGTTTTACACAGCGATGAAGTGAAGAAATTTGTTGACGATAAATGGAAAGGCTCCGTTAAAATCGTTGATGTAAATTAATGAAAGATAAGAACAGGGCGCACTTACAGGAATGTGAGTTGTGCCTTTGTTTTTTTGTTTAAGATAAGGGATAATAACTTAGATGTATAACTTATAAGGTAAAGGAGAAAAGAAATGGGAAAAGTTACTTTAGTAGGTGCTGGACCAGGAGATCCTGCTTTAATAACCTATCAGGGCTTACGAGCAATAAAAAATGCTGATATTATTTTTTATGATCGTTTACTAAATCCAATTTTATTATATTTAGCTCCAGCCAAAGCCAAACTTGTTTACGTAGGAAAAGCACCCGACCATCATGCTTATACCCAAAATGAAATTCAAGAAAAGTTAATTGCTGCAGCGCAAAACTATGAAAATGTTGTCCGGCTAAAAGGTGGCGATCCCGGTATTTTTGGTCGTGTTGCCGAAGAAATACAGCCTCTAATAAAAGCGGGGATAACGCATGCTGTATATCCAGGTGTAACTAGTGCTTCAGGTGTGTCAGTCTATGCGGGTTTTGCTGTTACCCAGCGCCACCTTAGTGAAAAATTATTGATTGCTACTCCCACCGCACAGCTGCAGGAATTTACGCAAGAACCTCTAGCCCAGCTTGCCAAAGGTGGCACAGTTGTTTTGTATATGGGGATGGAAAAGCTGTCTGCGGTTATAGAAATTATGCTAAACCAAGGTGCCAGTGAAACATTACCCGTAGCAGTCGTGGAGTGGGGAACATGGGGAAGGCAAAAAAAGGTAGTCGCAACAATCCAAACTATTGTCGCAGCAGTCGAAAAAGCTGATTTGCATAACCCAGCATTAATTTTCATAGGACCAGTTGCAGCAAAAGCTGCAATAAAGTCATGGTTTGAAGATTTGCCTCGCTTTGGTCAACGAACTATTCTAGTCAGTGAGAAAAAACTTTCTTTTGATGAATTGTTAACATACACAGACGAAGGTGTAGATTTATATCCGGTTTTTGTGGGAGAGGCATTTGATGAACGTTTTATGACTTTACACAACCGTTTGTTGCCCGCGCTCTTAAAAGAAGAATATGAAATCATCTATCAAGGAAAAAATGCAGCGGTATTATTTCAAAATTTCCTAATAGAAATAGGAGAAAGAAAAAATGGATATTAAAATCGGTACCAGAAAAAGTCCGTTGGCACAAATTCAAGCAGATAATGTAATTTCTCGTTTACAAAATTTGTTCCCAGAACATCGTTTTTTTAAAGTATTAATTACTACTGCCGGAGATTTAGATCAAAAGACCTCTTTAAGCCAAATGGGAGGACAAGGTATCTTTGTTAAAAACATTCAGCAAAAGCTCTTGACAGGTGAAATTGATTTAGCCGTCCATAGCGCAAAAGATTTACCTTCCCTAGAACCCTCAGGATTAACACTTGCAGCTTTTCCTGAACGTGCACCAGCAGGGGACGCTTTAATTTTGCGCAATTAGTTTAAAACATTAGCTGATGTGCCTCAAGGAGCCGTGATTGGTACAGGTAGCTTACGCCGGCGATTTCAATTATTGGCTGTACGACCGGACTTAATCGTTAAATCTTTGCGAGGCAATATTGATACCCGCTTAAAAAAATTGGTTCAAAAAGAATACGATGGGATTATGATGGCACAAGCCGCGCTATTACGTCATCCAAAAGCGCTAGGTGACTGTCAGTTGCATCAAGTTTCTTTAACGCTAGATGAATTTTTACCAGCTGTCGGCCAAGGCGTGATTGCAGTTGAAGGAGTTGAGAATTCTCCGGCTGCAAAAATTGCAGCAGCAATTGATGATAAGTACGTACGTCAGGTGATTACTTGTGAGCGAGCATTTTTAGCGGTCTTTGGCGTAGGTTGTAATGTGCCGCTAGCAGCCCATGCGAAAAAAAACGGGGAAAAGCTTGAGCTTACCGCAATGTTAGGTAATGAAAAAGGTCAGTTATTTTCCATTACTCAAGTTGGAAGTGATCCGCTAACTTTAGGAGAAAGCAGCGCAAGAAGATTACAGCAATTAGCTAACTATTAGCTAAAACAAATGAGAATTAACTAAGATCCAAGACGAGGAAGTTTTCGTTTTGGATCTTTTAATTTATAATCATTCTAAATTGAAATTTATTGATTTTATAATAGTAAAAGAATAGGCAAATTTATTTAGCGATGTTTGCTTATCATTCTCAATTAGCGTAAAATGAATGAGAATGAAAAATGATGGAGGCGAGACGATGGCAACGTTAGAAATTAAAGATTTACATGTAGCAATCGAAGATAAAGAGATTCTAAAAGGTGTTAATTTGACGCTGAAAACTGGTGAAATTCACGCCATTATGGGGCCAAACGGGACGGGTAAATCTACTTTATCTGCTGCAATTATGGGCAATCCTAATTATGAAGTAACTCAAGGTGAAATTTTACTTGATGGTGAGAATTTATTGGAAATGGAAGTAGATGAACGGGCACGGGCCGGTCTATTTTTAGCCATGCAATATCCGAGTGAAATTCCTGGTATTACTAATGCAGAATTCATGCGCGCAGCAATTAATGCAAAACGAGATGAAGATGATAAAATTTCAGTTATGGAATTTTTGAAAAAATTAGATAAAAAAATGGAATTATTAAATATGCCAGAAGAAATGGCAGAACGTTACTTAAACGAAGGATTTTCTGGTGGGGAGAAGAAGCGAAACGAAATTTTACAATTGCTAATGCTAGAACCCACTTTTGCTATTTTAGATGAAATTGATTCAGGTCTTGATATCGATGCGTTAAAAGTAGTAGCCAAAGGGGTTAATGAAATGTGCGGCAATGATTTTGGAGCTTTAATTATTACCCACTATCAACGCTTGTTAAACTACATTACCCCTGATGTCGTTCATATTATGATGGACGGACGCGTTGTTTTAACAGGAAATGCTGATCTTGCTAAGCGCCTAGAAGCAGAAGGCTATGCTGGTATTAGTAAAGAATTAGGTATTGATTACAAGGAAGAAGTTTAAAAAGGAGGTCAATTAGATGACAGAATTGAAAAAGCTATTGGCTGATGTGACCACCTTTTCTGCTTATAAAGAAGAACCAGCTTGGATGTTGGAAATGCGGTTGGCAGCTTTAGAGCAGGTGGACGAATTAGCGTTACCGCAAATTGAGCGGGTTCGTTTTCACCGCTGGCCATTACTAAACATAACCCGTGATCATTTGTCGATTGAACCAAAAGAAACAGGGGTACCAGCATTTGATACTATGCAAGATAATCCAATGTTAGTGCAAGCAGATGACACGACTGTCTTTGAACAACTACCACAAAATCTAGTGGAACAAGGGGTAATCTTCACGGATATTTTTACAGCCATACAAGAATATCCCGAATTAGTCCAAGAATATTATATGACAAAGGCAGTAACGCCTTTTGAAGATAAGTTAACTGCTGCGCATACAGCTTTCATGAATAGTGGTTTATTTTTATATGTTCCCAAAAACGTCGTAATCAAAGAACCAATTGAAGCAATTTTAAATCAATCCGGTACAGAACATTTCTTTAAGCACATTTTAATTGTGGCAGACGAACATAGTGAGTTTACTTACTTAGAACGTTTTAATTCTGAAAAAGAAGTGGCCCAAAAACAAGCTGCTAATATTATTGTGGAAGTTATTGCTAAAGCGGGCGCAAAAGTAAAATACTCTGCAATTGATCGCTTAGGTGTGGACTTGACGACTTATTTAAATCGTCGCGGTTATGTAATGCGGGATGCAATGGTAGATTGGGCTATTGGGGTTATGAACGACGGGGATGTAGTAGCTGACTTTGATACAGATTTAGTGGGTGATGGTGCTCACTCTGAGATTAAAGTTGTTGCGATTTCGGCTGGAAAACAAATTCAAGGAATTGATACCCGGGTTACCAATAAGGCTGCCCATTCTATCGGTCATATTTTACAACATGGTGTGATCCGCGAAAAAGGTACATTAACTTTTAATGGTATTGGTCATATTTTAAAAGGGGCAAAAGGGGCAGATGCGCAACAGGAAAGTCGTGTGTTAATGCTTTCTGATAAAGCTCGCGGAGATGCCAATCCAATTCTTTTAATTGATGAAAATGAAGTTACTGCCGGGCATGCTGCAAGTGTTGGTCGTGTGGATCCTGAAGAAATGTATTACCTAATGAGTCGTGGCCTGCCAAAAACTGAAGCAGAACGCCTGGTTATTCGAGGTTTCTTGGGTTCTGTTATTACTGCAATTCCTGTTAAAGAAGCGCAAAAAGAATTTATTGAAGTCATTGAAGGGAAGTTGAATCGATGATTGATGCACAAAAATTACGCCAAGATTTTCCTATCTTGCATCAATTAGTCAATGATGAACCTCTTATTTATTTAGATAATGCAGCAACAACGCAAAAGCCAGAAGCCGTCTTAGCTAAATTAGCGGCATATTATCACCAAGATAATGCTAATGTTCATCGTGGTGTCCATACACTAGCAGAACGAGCGACACAATCTTATGAAGGTGCCAGAGAAAAGGTCCGTGCTTTTATTAACGCGAAAGAGACAGCCGAAATTTTATTTACGCGGGGGACAACTACTAGTTTAAACTGGATTGCTAGAAGTTTCGGCGATAAATTTGTCAAAGCAGGCGATGAAATTGTCATCTCTTATATGGAACACCATTCCAATATCATTCCTTGGCAACAATTGGCACAACAAAAGAATGCCAAATTAGTTTATATCGATATCACGCCAGAAGGTTATCTTGATTTAGCTGATGCTAAGCGTAAAATTGGACCAAAAACTAAAATTGTCGCAATTGCTCATGTTTCAAATGTTTTAGGCGGGATTAATCCAGTTGAAGAATTAATTACTTTGGCGCATGAAAATGATGCTGTTATGGTGATAGATGGCGCACAAGCTGCACCTCATATGAAAGTTGATGTTCAACAATTGAATGTTGATTTTTATGCCTTTAGTGGTCACAAGATGTGTGGTCCCACCGGTATTGGGGTCTTATACGGAAAACGCAAATGGTTAGATCAAATGGAACCGGTGGAATTTGGCGGTGAAATGATTGATTTTGTTAATTTATATGACAGTACATGGAAAGAATTACCTTGGAAGTTTGAAGCAGGTACCCCTAACATTGCAGGAGGTATCGGTTTAGGAGCAGCTGTCGATTATTTATCTGCCATCGGAATGGATGAAATTCACGACTATGAACAAAGTTTAGTTGATTATGTGATGCCAAAATTAAAAGCGATTGAAGGTGTGACGGTGTATGGTCCGCAAGATCCAAAAGATCACACTGGTGTCATTGCATTTAATATTGATGGACTGCATCCTCATGATGTAGCAACGGCTTTAGATATGGAAGGTGTGGCGGTTAGAGCAGGTCATCACTGCGCACAGCCTTTATTAAAGTATATGAACGTACCTGCCACAGCTCGAGCAAGTTTTTATTTTTATAATACAAAAAAAGATGCGGATCGCTTAATTGATGCGATTCATAAAACAAAGGAGTTTTTCCAGCATGGCACTATCTAGACTAGATAATTTATATCGCCAAGTCATTTTAGATCATTCCAGCCATCCTCATCATAGAGGAACGCTGGGAAAGTCAAATGTAACCATTGAAATGAATAACCCAACTTGTGGGGATGTCATCCATTTGGAAGTTGAAGTAAATAATGGCATTATTTCAGATATTGCCTTTGATGGTAGCGGCTGTTCTATTAGTACTGCCAGCGCATCTATGATGACAGATGCAGTTATTGGCAAACCATTAACAGAAGTCGGTAATATGGAAAAAATGTTTTCTGACTTAGTGCAAGGAAAAGACGTGCCCGATGCGGAAAAATTGGGAGATGCCGCAATGTTAAGCGGTGTAGCAAAGTTCCCGACGCGTATTAAATGTGCGACTTTAGCTTGGAAAGCATTGGAAAAAGCAGTTGTTGAAACAAGTAGTGGAATTGCTGAAACAAGTTCTATTCATCCCCACGAAGAAGATTTTCTAGGGGACAATAAATAAAAACGTATCGTCTTGATTAAAATAATCAATACCTAAATAACGTAAGGAGTAGTGATCGCATGGGCGTTCCTGAATTAGAAGAATATAAATTTGGCTTCCATGATGATGTCAAACCTGTCTTTAGTACCGGTGAAGGTCTAACCGAAGAAGTTGTCCGGGAAATTTCAGCCGTTAAAGGTGAACCAGAATGGATGCTAGATTTTCGCTTGAAGTCACTGGCAGCATTTAACAAAATGCCAATGCAAAAATGGGGTCCAGACCTTTCTGACATCGACTTTAACAAAATTAAATATTATCAAAAAGCCAGTGACAAACCAGCTCGTGATTGGGATGATGTTCCTGATAAAATTAAAGATACTTTTGAGAAGATTGGGATTCCAGAAGCAGAACGAGCTTACTTGGCTGGGGCTTCTGCTCAATATGAATCAGAAGTGGTTTACCATAACATGAAAGAAGAATTTGAAAAATTGGGGATTATTTTTACCGATACTGATTCAGCTTTAAAAGAATACCCTGAACTTTTCAAAGAATATTTTGCGCAATTGGTACCACCCACAGATAACAAATTAGCTGCCTTGAACTCTGCTGTCTGGTCAGGTGGGACATTTATTTATGTACCAAAAGGCGTTCGTGTGGATACGCCATTGCAAACGTATTTCCGGATTAATGCTGAAAATACGGGACAATTTGAACGAACATTAATTATCGTTGATGAAGGCGCTAGCGTTCACTATGTTGAAGGCTGTACCGCACCTACTTATTCCAGCAACAGTTTACACGCAGCAATTGTGGAAATTTTCACCAGAAAAGATGCCTACTGCCGTTATACTACTATTCAAAATTGGTCGGATAATGTCTATAACTTGGTAACAAAACGTGCGAAAGCCTATGAAGGTGCAACAGTAGAATGGATTGACGGAAACTTAGGTGCAAAAACCACAATGAAATATCCAAGTGTGTATTTAGACGGAGAAGGTGCTCGCGGTACCATGCTGTCTATTGCTTTTGCCGGAGCCAAACAAATCCAAGATACCGGTGCTAAAATGATTCATAATGCTCCCAATACTTCAAGTTCAATTGTTTCGAAATCTATTTCAAAAGATGGCGGTGAAGTAAACTATCGCGGACAAGTCATCTTTGGTAAGAAAAGTAGTGGTTCTGCTTCTCATATCGAATGTGATACGATTATTATGGATGAACTATCAAAATCAGACACCATTCCGTTTAATGAAATTCACAATAGCCAAGTGTCACTTGAACACGAAGCCAAAGTTTCTAAGATTTCTGAAGAACAACTTTACTATTTAATGAGTCGAGGACTATCAGAATCAGAAGCTACTGAAATGATTGTCATGGGCTTTGTCGAACCATTCACTAAAGAGCTTCCAATGGAATACGCCGTTGAACTAAATCGTTTGATTAGTTATGAAATGGAAGGGTCTGTGGGGTAAGACCTATAAGAAGGCTAGGAAAGGCTGTGTGAAGCCAATCCTAGCTTTTTTGTTTGGGGTGAAAGAGAAATTCCTATCCTAAAACCTATCTATTTGTTAGCGAGCGAGATAATCTGCTAATTTTTGACTGGTGTTTTCAGCTTGCTGCGGAGTAACGTGATTGTAAATATTCATTGTAGTTTTTATATCTTTGTGACCGAGCCGTTGTTGAACTTCATTGATGCTTGCCCCACTCTCAAACATTAAAGAGCAAGCAGTATGCCGGAAGCCGTGAGGAGTAATCCGTTTGAAGATTATTCCTTCCTTTTCCGCTTTGTCATAGATCCAGGTTAGCCAATCATTGGCAATCTGTGGGTACATTACTTTATTTTCAACGTTAACAAACAGAAACTGTTTTCGACTATTCATATTGTAGCCAAGCTTTAGCAAATCTTGTTTTTGTATTGCAATCCATTTTTGTAAGATTTGTATCGTGGTATCGTCTAAGCTAATAGTACGGTATGAGCTTTTCGTTTTAGGTGTCTGCAAAATATTTTGACGATTTTCATCCGTAGAGATTGTTTTCCCGATAGTCAATGTTTTATTGAAGATGTTTATATCCGAGACGTACAATGCCAGGGCTTCGCTTTTTCGCATACCTGTAATAGCCAAGAGCCAGAAGAAAGCATAATACTTATAGTTATCAAGTTTTTTTACATAATCCATGAAAGCCATCAACTCTTGCTTGTTGTAGAAGTTGGGGGCTTTTTCTTCTTCCTTTTTTCGAGGCAACAGCGTTTTCCTCATAGGGTTACTATCCATGTACTCCATAGCAACACCGTAAGCCATCACTTGCCCAACAGCCCGACGGATGTAATGATACTGCTTGTATTTGTCGTACCATTCATTTACCAGCTTCTGACAATAGGCCACAGTAATCTTATCTAGTTTCAGTTTACCCAGTTTAGGTAATGCGTGAGGTTCAAGAAAACGGCGGTTAGTCGCTACCGTGGAAGGTTTTACACCACTGTTTCTGTGGTGGTCTAGCCATTCCCAGTATAAATCCTCAAATGTGATGGATTGCTGTTTTTTTAATCCGTTTAAAATCTCACGTTTTAACTTATCGAAGGCAGTCTGTGCTTCACCTTTTGTATTGAACCCGTTTCGGTCAGTTACTATCTTTTTACCTGAGATTGGATCGGTTGCGATAAATCCGTTGAAACTCCATTTTCGTTTATTGTTCTTGTCTCTGTATTGATTAAATTTAGCCATGATATCCTCCTATGTCTCGCTGGGGGCAAGTGGAGGTGGTTTTGTTAGTCAGGCATTTTTACATTTTCTGGAATTTCTTTAAATTCTAAATGAGAAGAATAAGTATCATTCCCCTTCAATTTTGATGAAGCTTTAAACATGGAAAAATCCAACGAAACATCACTAGATTTACTATTTTTATTAGTTTTTGCTACTAGAGGAATACGCGTTTTATTGCCTATCAAATTTATATCGATAAGCAATAACTCGGATAATTCATTTTTATAATTGTTATTTAGTAGCTTGTATACGGATAGCCACGATTTGAATATGCTTTCCACCATCAATACTGTAGCTTCGGTATTCAGTTTTCCTAAAAAGGCATTAATATCGCTGACATTTTTTTGTTTTCCCTTACCATCCGCTCGATAAAAGGTAATCAACAAAGAAGTAATTAAGTTAGGACTTTCTGCTTTTCCTTGAAGATACGATGTTGATTTAGAAATATTTTTATAATTATCTACGGGAGTGATAGCAAAGTTAAACTTTTCTCCTAAAGTCCCATTTTCAAGCAATATTGCATCGTAGGGTAATGTTCGGGATGGGAGAACTTGAACAAAACCGTTATTGGATTCAGAATCTGTCTTCGTTTTCTCTGCTGCAATAATCCCTTTAATAGATACCGTTGGTTTGAAGGAGAATATATTTTGTTCTTTTTTTTCCCCGATTAAATCCCCAAGTGAAACATTGAGATATTTCATCAATTTTTCCAATGTCTCAAATTGGACACCTTTTGAATCGTTATTATACATGGCTGTAAGAGCTGGGCGCGATATATCAGCCTCTGAAGAAACCTTGTTAATACTTAATTTTCGTTCATCCATTATTTTATCTAATTTGAAATAAAGCATTTTTACCTCCTTTTAGTGCATGTTTGGTTTACAGCTAAAACAAAAAAACGAATATAAACTTGACAAGCGTTTGCGCATATTGTAAAGTGTACTTATAGGTTACACCAAAAACAGATATATGTAAACGATATGTTCAGATAGGAGGCGAAAATATATGAAATTAGAGGTAGATTTAAGCCAGGAAATTGAGGAACAGCTTACCGATGTTGCTACGAGAGTCTGGGCAATCACGTTTCAACAACAGCTTAAAAAACGTGAATTTCCAGAATGGATGGATTTAGAGACAACTTGTGAATATTTACAAGTATCACGATCTAATCTTTCTAAGTTTATTAAAGAGAAGGGTTTTCCTGTGTCAGTTATCAATCAGACAAAACGGTGTAATCGAAAAAAGGTTGATAACTGGATGGAAGAATTTGAAAAATAATGGGTAGCTGGGGGCGCAAGTGGAACGTTGGAAGTCAAATGTTAGTTGCTGAAGGAATTTTGAAGGAGGAACTAAAAATGAAGAAACATGAATCGCTTGAAAGCTATGCAGATACGGAACTATTTGTGATTGGGACTTTCGCTGTTGAGCTTGCAGAGATTTTAGAAAGCGTGGGCGATGAAGGCAGTATCGTTACTTTACACGGCTATGGAAAGACCTTGTCGAAGCCTAGCGATAAGATTGCTTATGTGATTGATGAACTACACGATTTAAAAAAGAAGGCATTAAATGTAGAACTACTTTTGGAAGTTGCTAAAGAGCTGGAGGACTAAAACATGATGAAGGGTAAAGAAAAAGCCTTAACGATTCCACCGACCAAAGCGAACGTTAAAGGCTACTACAACGGGCATTTACACCGTTTATTTACCCTTCTAGTATATCAAACTTAGGAGGAAATTACCATGGAAAAAGTAACGATAACGAATGATGAACTGATGAAATATGCGGTTGAGCTAACCAATCTATCCCAACAAGCAAAGGTATTGAAGCGATTGGCTGAAACGGTGGAATATGCCAGAGTGACCGGTGATGATTTTTCTTTGAAATACCAGATTAATAGTGGGCTACTTGGTGAAATTGGCGATAGTCTTGAAATCCTAGAGAAAGATATTCAACGTATCTCAAACGAGATTTGCCCAGATTGAGGTGGCCACGATGATTTATACAAATATAGTGAAAACGTTGGCACCAATGCACGAAGTAAAGAATATTGACCGTGATTTTGATTTCTTTAAAACGTGTAAGGCTCAGCGCCTTCCTTATCCAAAAGACAAAGACGAAGAACTAAAGATTAAAACACAACAAATGCTGATAGTTATCGCTGGTACTATCCTTGGGGACTTAAAGCGTAACAATACAAACTTGGTTAGTCGTTCGCTACTCTTTATTGATTTTGATGATGTCCAAGAAACAGAATCCGAATTTTTAGGGAAGATAACGGACAAGCTAAAAGCCGTCAATTACTGCTTATATCCAACCCTGAAATACAAGCCGGATAATATCCGTTATCGATTGGTTCTTGAATTGGATCGTGCAGTAAGCCGTGAGGAGTACGAGAAGTTGCTGTTTGGGCTTTGCTTAGATCTGGCCGTTAAGTTTGAATTTGATGAAAGTAATAAAACATGGTCACAGGGTCAAGGCTTGCCTATCGTTACGGAATTTAGCAGTGATAATTTACGTATTTTCCACGATGGATTTAAACCTATTCCAGTTGATAAGTTCCTTCATAGAATTACTAATTCTCAACAGTGGGTAGATGCACAAAAAAAACAGCGCCTACCTAAAACAAGTAGCTATACAACCAATAGTTCCGGCAAGCAAAAATATACAGGCGTTTTCCTGGAACAATTGTTTGAAGGGGCAACCGTTGGGAATCGAAACATTTGGTGGCGGCAGATGGTAGATAAAATGCTAAGTGTTGATACACCAATTGAAACGATTGCTAAAGTGATGGGAGCAATTAATTTCAACTTAGAAATTTTTCCAGAACCGCTAGATCAAAAGGAACTGGACACCATTTTTCATTCCAGAATTAAAAACCATGCGGAGAAAGGAGGGAACCTTTATTGAGTAGTATAAGCGATTCGGTACTAAAAGAGACATTCGCTATTAGACGTACGGTACAGCAAAAAAAGAAAAACAGTTACTTTGGTAAAACACCGTTAAATTTGCGTGTGGCAATCAAAGAGATTGAAAGCAAAGACGTTGGTATTGCCCAAGCAATGGTTGACGAATTGAACAACATTTCTCCAGATTGGTTTATGTGTACGGTTGAAGTGAACCAAAAAGATTCAGATAAATTTTCAATTGACCATTACTTTGATCACGAAAAAATGGGCGATATGATTATCAAAAAGAATCATTTGTTGCGATTTCCTAAGCTGTTGGAAGGGGCTGTCTATGAGCCGTTAAAAGGCGCTTGGCGGTACTTTGGTAAGAATGAGATGATTTCCTTTACAGAGAAAATCTGTCTCGAAGAACTACAAGCGTGGGGCTACTATGACCAAAGATATATATCACCGGTCAAGACTTATGTAAAACAGAAAACGTATGATCCTTCTTATTCCAACCGATCACCTTTTGAGGAAAGCAATCCGGCATTGGTTCCTTTTAAAAATGGGACGTACAATATTCTCACCAATGAGATGAAGCCCCACGATCCCGATAATTTCATATTGATTTCTTACAACTATGAATTGGATATGACCGGAACGCCTACACCAGCAACAGATAAATTTTTCCATGATTTCTTTGGAGATGCCGCCTTATTCATGAAGCAGTTTATTGGATATACCTTTTATCGAAGCCATGCCCCAGCACAAGACTTGGTTTTCTTATATGGGAAAGGTGGAGAAGGAAAGTCTAGCTTTTTGAATATGGTAGCGGAGAACTATATCACTAAAGAAAATCGTACAGCACTAACTCCACAGATGCTAACAAAAGATAAGTTTGCCGTTGTTGATTTATTAGGTAAAGCCTTAAACCTTAGTGGAGATATTGATGATGATTACATTAGCCAGACAGCAATTTTGAAACAGTTAACTGGTGGAGATGCTGTCCGGGGTGAGTTCAAAGGAATCCAAGGTTTCACCTTTGTGAGCCACTCAAAGCATATTTTTAGTATGAATGGCTTCTTTCACTTCAAGGATATGAGCCCAGGTTTTGCGGATCGTTTAACCATTGTCCCAATCACAGTGGGCAACCAGCGATTGGAAGGTGCTACATTTTGGGAGAGTCAAGATTTAGACGCAATGGAAAAAGAATCTACCAGCTTTGTTTATCAGTGCATACAAGAGTTCAAAAAAATATTTAATGGTAAAAAAGCTAACTTTACACGTTCTAAGGAAATGGCTGATACCAAGTCTGAATGGCTATTTGACAATGACCGTATAGCCCAATTCTTGTTTGAATGTTGCGTGATTGATACTGCTGAAACTAAAGGTGAAATTGCAAAAACGGTTGTTGCTGAATACAGAGCCTTTTGTTCTTGCAATGGTTATAGGCCACAATCTACCAAGGAACTCACTAAGTATTTGAATGATAAATACGAAGTACCAAAAAGGAAAAATACACAAGGGTTTAATGACAGTGGCCAGCACACTTACCGATATAGTGGTTTGAAACTGACCTCAACATATCGAATTTTAAGTGATTGAAGTGTCCATGTTGTGCCTATAATTTGTACCTAATCTGCCCAACAAGAACCCTTATGTATCAAGGGGTTGTCCCTAATGTACCTAATTTCATCTAATTAATTTGAAAAATAAAAAAAGAGAATACCATTATTTATTTTATATATAAAGTAATGGGGCAAAATCAAGGACATTAGGGACAATCGCCGGTATATCAATGTTTATAAAAATAGAATTAGGGACACATAGCAACAAAATCATGGACGATAATTGATTGGAGGAATAAAATGCTAAATTTCATAAGCATAAATAAACCAATGAACATGCAATACACCGAGATGATGGAACGCTTCTTGATGAACACGCTGGCCTTTAGTGTGGCACTGGCGACGAAGGACTATTCCACGTTCTCACAGGAAGCCTTGGATATAATGGCGGCCGATGAGAATTGGTTGAGGGAATCAGTGGAGTGGAGCCAATCATTGTTGGTGGTATCCCTGGTTGATGGGGAGAACTACCAGACAGCCGAGGAAGTGGCAGAGGACTTATCAGGCTTACTGGCACTGTATAACCTGGCAACTCAACGGGAAATGACGGATCACGAAGAGGCTTTGTTTACCAATCTGCATGATAGGTTCTTGGCGTTGTTGCTGACTGATGAGGAACTGATAGAGTATTTATTGGAGGACGAACAATGAGCTATCCAAAGATTAAGATTGCATACTTTAATGGAGTGAAAGAGGAATGCTGGGAAGAAGGCGAGAACGGGGTAGAGGCCATTGCCGTGAACGATGGGCAAGCCAGTATTTACTTTAAGGATAATAGATTGCTAACAGTGTATAGCCCCTATATGAAAGTGTTCAGTTATTATGAAGCCCCGTAAGCTTTGCAATAAAGCTGGGTGTCGTGTGCTGGTTGATTACAATCAATCCTATTGTGAGAAGCACAAGCGAACGAAGGTAAGCAATGTGAGTTATAGCAGCAGGAAAGCAGATGGTGGTAAGTACTTCGCGTTTTATAAGTCGAGAGCATGGGAGAAGATGTCCTATATCTATCGACTAAATAATCCCTGTTGTGAGCAGTGTTTGAAGGCTGGTGTAATTCATAAAGCTGATGTGGTGGATCATATTGTTGAAATACGAGACGATTATTCAAGAAGATTAGATGAGAAAAATCTTCAAAGTTTATGCCATGCTTGCCACAATAAAAAAACAGCAATCGAGAAAAAGAAACGGAAAAAACCCTCCCTTTGACTATGGGGGCATGGAAATTTTAAGCTAGGGAACGGGAAGGGACTCATTTTTTCATAAAAAGCCGATTTAGAAAGATATACCGTTTACAAACGTAATCGAAAAGTGTATAATAGAAAGTGAGGAATTATATGGAAAACACAGTATTAATCAAGACGAAAGACGGCAAGGAAAAAATGCTGTCGTTGCCGGACTATGGATCACTTACAATCCAGATACAGGACGGAAAAATTATTTTTATCGATGAATTGAATAAACATAAAATCTGACCGAAAAACGGAGGATATTAGTTGTTACTCATTATGAGTAGTAGCTGGTATTCTCCTTTTTTGTTGGGAAGGAGGAAACAAGATGGCGAATCCAGTAACCATATTAACAAATACTAAGCGTGAACATATCTCAAATGAGGAAAAAGCTCAAAGAGAAGATGCCAGACAAGCGATGTTCACTCATAAGGAATTGATGTCCGGCCCCCCTGAATATTTTCCAGAGATGGCCGTGAAGGAATGGAATCGGTTGGTTCCTATCCTAAAACAAGACTTGCCACTTTCTGAAGCTGATTATGGAATGTTGGTGGCGTACTGTCTGGCTTTTGCCCGTGTGGGGGCGGCTGAACGTGAGATTAAGAATAAAGGTGTATTCCAAAAGGCTGCTAATGGTGCTAGGGTAGCGAATCCGGCAATTAGAATGCAATCCAACGCTATGAAGGATATGAAAATGGCCGCTACTGCCCTTGGCATGACAATGGTAGAACGTTCTCGGATTGCCTTGAACAACGCAAAAGAGAAAACACCACAAGATCCATTTGAAAGTTTGATGGCGAATGGATAACTACATTGCGCAAGTATTAGATGGTAGCCTGATTGCTGGGGAGAAAATCAAGTTAGCTTGCCAGCGCCATCTAGATGATTTGGAGAAGGCAAAGAAGCCGGATTATCCTTATTACTATGATGATGCCCAAGCGAAAAAGGCAATCCAATTCATTGAGTTATTGCCTGGGACTGATGGTAAGCCAATCAAGATGCTAGGATTCCAGAAGTTTATTATTTCTAGTCTGTATGGGTGGCGTACCAAAGAAGGCAACTTTAGGCGGTTTAACCGGGCGTTTATTTCCAAGTCACGTAAGAATGGGAAAACCTACCTAGCAAGTGGCATGGCAGCTAATGCCCTTGTAATGGAGCGAGAACCGGCTGAAGCAAGGCAAGTGCTGTTTGTGTCTAATGCCTTGAAGCAAGCCAGATTGGGTTATGATATGCTGTCCAATTCATTGAAGGCTGCCACCAAGAAAAGTAAATTTCTACGGCAACAGTTGAAAATTATGAACTCGAAAATCATTCACTTGCCTTCAAATTCCTTTGCGATGGCCTTGGCAAGTGAAACCAGTACGCTAGATGGTTTTGCCCCTACGACTGCCATTATTGATGAGTGGCATGAGAGCAAAGACCGGAAAACATACAACGTTATCAAGTCAGGTATGACCCAGCAAAAGAACGGCTTATTAGCTGTTATATCCACCGCTGGGCTTGATTTGAACGTGCCGATGTATGAGGAATACTTACTACTGGATAAAGTCTTAAAAGGCGAAGAACAAGCTGATAGGTACTTCATAGCCATTTGGGAATTGGACAGCGAGGAAGAAATACACGATCAAGATTTATGGATCAAAGCGAACCCAATCTTTGAAAGTGAAGAAATTAAAAAGGTAATGCTACCAACCATTGAAGATGATGTTCAGCTTGCCTTGAAACAGAACAATTTGAACTCGGTATTGGTGAAGAACTTCAATTTGTGGCGCCAGGCTTCAGAAGATAGCTACATGGCGGCCGAAGATTGGCAGGCAGTGGAAGTTGAACCGCAAGAGATAACCGGCTTGCCCGTTTATATTGGGGTGGATTTATCCAAGACAGACGACTTGACCAGCATTTCATGGATCGTGCCACTAGCCAATGGCAAACTGTATTGTGATTCTCACAGCTTTGTGGCTACCAAGTACGGCTTACAGGACAAGGAAAAGCGTGATGGCTTGCCTTATCGGGAATTAGAGAAGATAGGCGAGTGTTCAATTACACGGCTTGAGAGTGGCATTGTGGACTATACAGAGGTATTCAACTTTATCCAAGGACTTATCCAAGAAAATGATTTGGAATGTATGGGAATATGCTATGACCCGTACAACGCCAATGATTTGATAGCCAAAGCAGAGCGAGCGAATTATCCAATGTTGGAAGTAAGACAAGGGACACTTACCTTGAACGTACCAACCCGGACTTTTAGAGAACAGGTCTATGAGGGAAATATCCTTCATGCGAAAAATACAATCCTAACTCATGCGGTGAACAATGCGATTATCAAAGAGGATAACAACGGGATTCAGATAAACAAAGCAAAAAATTCAAACAAGATAGATCCGATTGCAGCCTTGATAAATGCTTATGTGTTTGCAATGGACTACCACACCAATCAAGAGGAAAGTAGGGCAGATAATGAATTTTACACTAGCGAAGAATTTTCTTTCTAGGAATAGCCATACAATTATCCTTTTACTTGGACTAATTTGTGTAATAACGGCAATTACTTTTCTAACAAACTTCTATTGGGGATTGTTAGCGCTGGGCTTTGTGCTTATTGGGATTGCAATTTTACTAAATAACCAACAGGAAGGAGGGTAAAGATGGCATTTTTCAAAGGGAAAAGTGTTTCTAGCACAACAGGAGACGCCTTTTTAGACCATGTTGTCGAGATTGTAACAGACGATGGTTCAAGTTTCGTGAGTATCAAGGCGTTAAAAAATAGCGATGTGTTTACGGCTATTAAGATTCTAGCTTCAGATATTGCCTCCAGTCCGTTGCAATTACTAAAGGACAATCTGCCCACTAAGAATGATGATCTAATGTCTTTGTTCAACAATAGGCCGAATGAACTAATGGACGGCTGGCATTTCAAGTTTTGCCTGGCAGTAAATATGCTACTAAACGGCAATAGTTTTGCCTTGATAGTCCGAGATGAAGCCGGAACTCCAGTATCGATGGATTTTGTTGCCAATAGTGAAATTACTATGAAACAGCATGACAATGGGTCAATCTATTACGAAGTTGGAAATCCAAGCGATAAGAAAAAGCGTGTGGAAGCCTTGGATATGCTTCATTTCAAGTATTTTACACAAGATGGCCTAACCGGTATACCACCGCTTTATGCGTTAAAAGACGAGCTAAAAATTCAAGCGGCTGGGAACAAGACTATTTTCAATTATTTCAAGCGTGGGATTAATAGTAGTGGAATTTTGAAAGTTGAGAAATCCGACTTAGATTCCAATGCGAAAAAAGCAATCCGGGAAAAGTTTGAAGAAGCGAATGGGTCAGACAATGGAGACAATGCGGTAAGAACAATCGTTTTGGATTCCACGATGGATTACAAGAAACTCGAAGTAGACACCAGTGTCTTGAAGTTAATCAACTCGAATGACTGGACAACCAAGCAAATATCCAAGGCTTTTGGGATTCCTTCAGACCGTTTAGAAGTCGAAAGCGCCCACTCAAGCGTGACACAATCCAATCTGATTTATCTGCAAAACACGTTGAGCCACTACTTTGCTTGTTTCTTATCGGAAATCAAAGCAAAACTAGTGGACGATCCGTTGAATGTTCGCTTCAATACAGAGCGATTCTTGGAAACAGACCCACTCACAATGGCTGAAACAACGTTGAAACAGGTACAGGGTTCACTACTCACGATTAATGAGGGGCGGTCTAAATTAGGCCTAGCACCAGTTGATGGCGGAGATCGCTTATTGGCAAGTCTGAACTATACCTACTTGGATATGTTGGAACGGTATCAATTAGATCAACAGGAAGGAGCAATGCAAGCAGATGGAGAATGAAGAAAAAGAAAAACGATTGACAGAAGAAGCTGAATTGACGGCTGACAAGAAAGAACCAGAGAAAACCGAGGAGGAACAACCCAAAACGATTAGCGGTTATGCGCTGAAGTTTGGACAACCTTCAAAAGATTTAGGTGGTTTTGTGGAAGTAATCACACCAGAAGCCCTGAAAGAAGTGGACTTGTCGAATGTGTTCTTATTACACAATCATGATTACAGCAAGCCCCTTGCCAGCACAAAAGCCGGCACATTGAAACTTGAAGTAGATGATATTGGCCTTCACTTTGAAGCGGAACTAAATGGCACAACTTATGCCAATGATGTTTATGAAAATGTCTCAAAAAAGTTATTAGACAAGATGAGTTTTGGCTTTGTATTGGGAATCGATTCCTTCAGCGAGAAAGAAGATGGTGAGGTAGTACGATCCATTGATAAAATCCAAAAGCTGAATGAAATTAGTGTTGTAACGGTCCCGGCTTATGATTCGTCAAATGTCCAAGTAGATAAGCGTTCCTATGAAGCGTTTATGAGTAACAACCAATCAAACAAAACAAACAAAGCCTTAGAATCCACTTCTAAGACACAAAAGGAGAGCAAAAAAATGGAAAAAACTTTAATTGATAACGAGAAAACAGAAATTCGGGGATATGAAGATTATATCCGTTCCCAAGGTGAAGAACGTGACGGAGTAACCACTGTAAATGCAGCGGCCGTTGTTCCTAGCGAAGTAATCGGGGAAGTGTTTGATCTCAAACGTTCAAACTACAACTTGGCACAATATGCCACTGTTAAAACTGTATCGAACGGTCAAGGGAAATATCCAGTGGCAACCAACCAACAAGCGGTACTTGCTACGAAAGCGGAACTAGCTGAAATTGCCGATATTGATGCTGAAATGTTCACACAAGTGGATTACAAAGTGGAAACTCGGGCTGGTAAAATTGCCTTGTCAAACGAAGTAGTGGAAGATTCAGAAGTGAATATTGTGGCAGAAGTCAAAGACCAGTTAGCGAAGTTAGTAGAAAACACTGACAACAAGCATATCATGGACTTGTTAAAAACCTTCACCAAGCAAACAGCCGCTACCCTTGATGATTTGAAACAGATTCATAATGTGGTATTAGATCCAGCTTTGGATAAAATGGTAATTTTGAACCAGTCCGGCTTCAATCACTTGGACACGCTAAAAGATGCCGATGGCCGTTATATCTTGCAACCAGACGTAACAGCACCAAGTGGAAAATCATTGTTCGGTATGCCAGTTGTGCTTATCAGTGATGCACTGTTTGCGAATCCAAAAGCTGGGACCTTCCCAATGGTGATGGGAGATATTGCCCAATCAGTCTTTGTTGCCCGTCGCAATCAGATTACAACCCAATGGGAAAAATTTGATTACTATTCTCAAGGCTTGGCAGTAGTCGTTCGTAACGATTATAAAACAATTGACCCGAACGCTTCAGTATATATTGAATTCACTCCAGCAACAGGCACTGGGGAATAATCAAATTGATTGTTGAGGGTGTACCTTTCTAGAGGTATGCCCTTTTCTTTATAGAAGGGAGTAAGACGAATGAAAAGCCGAATATCTGATTACCGATACAAAGGAGAACTTCAAAAACTAGAATCATATATAGATGAAAACGATAGACCAAAAGAAGACTGGGTGAAGGTACGTGATATTTTTTACAGTGAGTTGGGAATTTCAGCAAACGAACAATTTATATCTGCTCAGGAAAAGTCTAGTGTTGATAGAAGGATAGCTTTGAGATTTGAACCATTACTGATGATGGACCGAGCTTTGTACCATGTAAAACTTGGAGAGCTTTCTTATAATATCGAACGTGTTTATACTGATTTACCTAACGAGAGAATGGAGTTGAGTTTGGCCTATGTTAAATAGATTGGAAATGATTAAACAGAGTCTTAGAATCCCGTATACAGACGATGATGGCCTTCTGGTTGCTTTAGATGCTGCTAGTATGGAATACGTCGGAAATGCTGTAAATAGTGAAGCGATTGGATACCAAGAAGATGATCTATTCGTAAATGCCACACTGCTTTTAACTCAATATTGGTACTTAAATCGTGGGGAAGCTATTGCAGATCATATCCCTGTTTATGTAACCAGTATGATTCAACAATTAAGAGGGAAATACGCCTGAAAACGTTGGTATAAAGCGGTTTTTGTAGTATAATAGAGGTAGTAAATGAAGGGAGTAGCTACCCTGATTTTATAGGATTAGCTATCCGATTTGCATTGTAAAACTGAAAATTGTAGGTCAGGTTGCAAACTGGCTGGACTAGGTGGCACAATGTAAAATGAACGTTCAAACCTCTTTTGAAGAAAGTAATCTAGCTTCTGCTAAGTTATGTTCTTCTTTGTTCTTCAAAGCTGATAACTTTTTGATTAGACACGTCTCTTGTGGGGCGTGTTTTTACATAAAAAAAGCACTTGCCAATAACTGACAAATGCTAATGCCCCCAGCGACATTTTTTCCTATCTTTTTCCTATCCATACGTTAAAACAAATGTGAACTGATGGTATATAATAACAACCCAAAATCTAGTCTTTCACCTAAAAAACAACCATTGTGAGTGTTCGCTAATTACTTCAGGCAATGGAAGGGTCTGTGGGTTAATACATTTAAAGAGTACCAAAACATTGTTAATTCAATGTTTTGGTACTCTTTTTTTGTGGTGTTTTTAAGATTGGCTACGAAAATAAAGATACTGAGGAAGCCAGTATCTACTTTCTCAGTGATTGTACTTTATAAATTATAAGGTATATAGGAGTATAACTAGAAAAATAATTATACAGGTAATTGTCATGTAAATAATGTTTTCGAATTTTCGTGTCTTTGTTTTAAAAATGAAACCAGGCTCACTTGAAAAGAAGTTGATACGATATTTAATTGGGATAAAATTTCCAATTAATATCCCTAATAACAAGAGATAAAATGGCCAGTTTTGTGTGATTCCTCTAGCTAAAAATGCCCACACCAGTGAAACTCCATAGATTATATACTGAATGAGTGTTACAATGTAAAAAATTTTTTTATCCCTACTCAATCACTGTCCCTCCCGGTACATCATATTAATTCATCATACCATTTCAGTAAGTATGTAGACAAGACAGCTGATACTTTTATAGCGTATTTTGGACTGAACTACCAACGATTATCATATTTTGCCGACCATCTTGTTTTAGTAAGTGTCATGCGTGCGGTACCTGTATTACCATGTCTATCAATTCGATCTCTACAAGTTTTTTTAAGAGGCAAAGTAGGCATTGGCACCTGCTACTGCACCAAAAATTACTCCAGCAATCCAACTAATACCAGTAGCAGAAGCCCATGTGCTAGGCACTCCTGAAGCCCCAGCATTTTTTGACCATGCGACAAACAATATTATTGTAAGCAGTTCTTGCAGTTTGTTTACCGTTACTGGTTTTGTAATAAACATTCCAACCGCCATTTTGTATTCTCTGACTCACGCCACCTTAGGAATATTCTTCTGGACTTTTTCTTTTACAACAAAAAAGATGTTGATAATTTTACCAACATCAATAAGGCTAACCGTAGTTTTGGTTAGAGGATTTAATTAAATGGGTTATAAAAGCGACCATGATTTACTTTTAGTAAGTAAACTCCAACCAAACAAACTAAGCTAATCAATAACAAGGAGAAATAATCGTTTTTTCTTAGAGGTTTAGCCATTAACCAGGTGCGGCTTTTATTTTTTCCAAAGCGCCGAAGTTCCATCGCAGAAGAAATTGTTTCGATTCGTTCTAAGCTTGAAAAAATTAAGGGAATCGCAATTGTCAAATTTCCGCGTATACGTTTTCCCAACGATGCTTTTTGCGATAATTCATTACCACGTGCTTGCTGAGCTTTTGAGATTGTGCGGAAGTCTTCTTGTATATCTGGGATATAGCGTAATGCTAATGAAAATGCATACGCAATTTTATAAGATCCTCCCACGCGTGCAATGCTTGATGCCAATTCGCTCGGATTAGTTGTTAAAATGAAAATTAGTCCTGGTGGAATTGTTACAAAGTATTTAATCAATAAATTGAACTCATAAAAAAGTTGTTCTTGGGTCAAGGTATATCGTCCAATTCCCTGAAAAATGACATGCCGAGTTCCATAGATTGTTACCCCGTATTCTGGTGCAAATAAATAAACAGTCAAAAGATTTAAAATTGAGAAAAAGGCAATAAATTTTAAGACAAAAGAAATTTCACGATAACTGATTTTTGCCACAACAAAAAGAATGATTGAGAAAAGTGCGAGGCTTAGTAAAAATCGTGTATCATAAGAAATCATCCCAATCACAGAGAGCAGTAAAAAACACAATAATTTCGTTACGCCGCTAAGTTGATGGATTGGTGTTTGCCTTGGCAGATAGCCAATTAAATTAGTCCCTCCCATGAGGCTCCTCCTAATTCATAAAGTAGGTGTTACTAGTTAACTAATCTTTATTTATCCAGTTTATTTTTCATTCTGAATAAAGGCAGCGACAAAACCAGATGGATCTGACAACTGGTTATTTTTTGCTAACTGGTAAAGACTGGTTTCTTTTAGACTAGCCGATGCAACAAGTTCAGCCGAAGAGAGTACTGTTGCAGGAGGCTCATCTGCAATAATTTTTCCTTCTTTTAAAACAATTGTCCGTTGTGTATGCTCTAACATTAAGTGCATATCGTGAGTAATCATTAAAATAGTTATTCCCTGTTGATTTAACTCATGTAAGAAATGCATCATCTCATTATAATGGTAATAGTCTTGTCCTGCAGTCGGTTCATCTAAAATCAGCAATTCTGGCTCTAATACTAGGATAGCAGCAATGGCGACACGTCGTTTTTGACCATGACTTAGCGCTGAGATGGGCCAATTACGAAATTCATATAAGCCGCAAATTTTCAACGTATCCCAAACTTTTTCTTGAATAATCGCAGCATCAACCCCTCGATTTTCTAAACCTAAAGCGACTTCTTCAAATATCATGTTCTTAGAAAGCATCTGATTGCTATTTTGCAGGACATAACCAATTTTATCCGCTCGTTCTTTAATACTTTCTGCAGCTAGGGAAGTTCCCTTCCATAATAATTGTCCAGTTTGCAAAGGATAAAAGCCAGTAATCAAATTTGATAAAGTAGATTTTCCCGCCCCATTGTGACCAACCAAACTAACCATTTCTCCTTGGTAAAGAGTCAAGTCAATATTTTTCAGAACTGCGTCAGTACCAAAACCAAATGTTATATTGTTCAAGGTTAGTAGAGGTTTTTGTTCTTGGGCAGGTGGCACAACTTTTGTGAAAGATCCAGTTAATGCTGCTGCAATTGCTGGTGAAACTAATTTCTCAACCTTTGTCAGATCGCTAAAATTTTTTAATGAAATATTGGCCTGTTTTAAAGCTGTAAGATAAAGAGGTTCGCGAATACCATACTGGGCTAATAGATTACTTTGTAATAACTCTGTTGGTGTCATATCTGCGATGATTTTTCCTTCATCCATTAAAATCACCCGATCGATAGGAGCGGCAAGTACTTCTTCTAAACGATGTTCAATAATAATCGTCGTAAATTTTTGAGATTGATACAAGTGGTCAATCATTTGGATTGCTTCATAACCTGTTTGCGGATCAAGATTGGCTAAGGGTTCATCAAACAAAAGAATTGGCGTTTCATCAATCAGGACGCCAGCCATTGTGACGCGCTGTTTTTGGCCGCCGGATAAGTCTTGTGGTCTTTTTTTTAAATGAGCTTGCAGATTCGTTTTTTTCGACCAATAATCTATTGCTGTACGCATTTCGTGTTGCTCGACCATTTCATTTTCCAATGAAAAGGCAATATCTTCCGCTACTGTCAATCCCACAAATTGGCTATCTGTATCTTGTAAAACGGTTCCAACGTCCAAAGAAAGATCATAGATTGAGGCTTCGCCGAAATTTTTAGCACCAATAGACAAAGAACCAGTAAAACTTCCTGGCTCATTTTGTGGAATAATACCATTTAAACATTTTCCTAGGGTAGACTTTCCAGATCCACTGGGGCCAATGATTAAAATCTTTTCTCCTTGCTGAATACGTAAATTGATTTTTTTTAATGTTGGTTCAGCTTGGCTGTTATATTGAAACGTAAAATCACGAAACTCGATCATTTTCTATCCTCACGTTCTAAGCTTCTTTATTTAGACTTCCTTTTTTTGTCTTAGTTTGGGCGTATGCTTTTAATAATATAAATCCAATAATTCCAGTTACGATGGAATTAGTAATCCCAGCCACAACCCCCTGGGTAAAAACTTTGCTAGGTGCTTCTGCATAAATTAGAATATCACCAATTGGAGCGATAATAACCCAGGTTACCAAATTAGCGATTGTTTCACCAATTAAGAAAGTTGTAATTTCTTTTTTTCCAAAAATTCCTTCATTAATTGGAATGCGTTTTGCCAGTAAACCAAAGAACACTCCTAAAATTCCGGAGGCAACAATCCAAGACCACCAAGCACCATAGGTTGTTAGATCACCCAATGCGTGACCAATAAAGCCAGCTAGCCCTGCAACGATTGGCCCATAAACGACACCGAGCAACGCTAAAAAGGGATACGCAGTTGCAATATCAGTATTGGGAATCCCTGTAGGAATTGTTACAAAACGTTTTAAAATAAAGAAGACTGCTGCACCAATCCCAATTGCTACAATATGTTTGACGGTAAATTTTTTATTCATCATCTTAACCTCTTTTTCTTTTTTCATTTTTATATTTGCGTTAGTTCAATCGTCCAATCATTGCCTGTTCCAATTTGATATACCTTTGAAAAAGAATCTAGATTGATTCCTAAACCGACATTTAACAATGAATTAATATAAAGTACGGCTTCTTTTGGTGCTACCTGGGCAAAAGAACGCCCAAAAACAACTTCATCTTGATAGCGGACAACATCTTGATAATATATTTTGACTAACAGTCGTTGGCCATATTCAACCTGCCATTTTTTGAAAAAATCGACAGGAATATTTGTCCATAAAGAGCCAAAACGGATGTCTGTAATATCAATTGTTCCGGTAATTGTATTTTCATTTTGCAAAGGAGTAACTAATGAGAAAGCAACCAATTCGCTTGTCGCAATCTTGTTACCTAACTCTACAAACCCAACTTTTCCACTAGCTAAGCGTGCCCCATTATAAACATAAACATCTCGTCCATGAAAGGTATGACTTTCTGATGAACCAGGTAAACGTTGAATTTCTTCATCAATTTGACGTACTTCTTTAATCCCTATATATTGTGCTAAATACGTTAACGTTCCATTGTCCGGAGTAATTACATATTGTCCACCTGATAATTCGGCAACAACGCTGCGGCGAGTAGAACCCACTCCAGGATCAACGACTGAAACAAAAACAGTACCGGCTGGCCAATAACTGACTGCTTGTAAAAGACGATAGCTGGCATCGTGGATATTATAAGGTTCAATCTCGTGTGTTAAATTATTGATAATCAAAGTAGGACTTACTTGATAGGCGACACCATACATTGCATTTACTGCTCCATCTTGTAAACCAAAATCCGTTTGAACAACTAAAAATCCTGACATATTTTTCCACCTTTCTATTTTAGCAGTCGCATGTTTACTTTGCCTGATAGAATCGTCATTCTATCGTATAGACAAATAAAAATGCCCTTAGCAAAAATTGCTAAGGGCATGAAAATGCGTTACCACCTTTAATTATAAGATCCTCACAGATCTTACCTTTATTAGTACCCAAAATTTCTTTGGAGACTGTGCCTAGTTAACGGAGGCAACCGTATTTCCTTAAACATTCGGGAAATCCGCTCAAAAGCCATTTTCAAATAATGGATTTACATTCCCTCACACCAGCCGGGAACTCTCTTTAGTAAACAGCATTACTTTACTTTCTTTTTCATCGCGTTTTATTGATTGTTAATAAAATAGCAGAGAATATTTCACTTGTCAATGAGGAAATTATATTGCTACTTAAAAATCATGTAATCCTATTGTTGTAATTAATTTGTAGTTTTTAGCACTTTTTATTGAAGAATTTTTTTATGTATTTCATATACAAAAGAGTAGGTATTCTTTTGAGGCTATAAAATCGTTTTATTTCCGATTAAAATATTTTTCATACTTGTCAATTTTAGAAAAGCTTTTCAGTCGTAGTCGTTTCTTTTTATCAGATCGTTTCTTGTTGCTATAATCAAGAAGTGGTCTTTTTTGGTTAAATTTTTGAAATAAATATAAAGGGGGTCTTCCTATGAAAAAGTTGCTTAGGTGGCAAAAAATTTTATTGGGAATGTTGATTGCTCTTCTTTTGGCAATAGCAGGTGGCATTATCTATATTAAATTGAATATTTACACGCCTAGCAGTACTGCAAGTGCAATTGATCCGATAAAGGTTACAAAAGATTACGAATTATTTACTAGTGAACAAGCAGATAGAGCAAAAGAAAAAACAAATCTCATCTTTTATCCAGGGGCTTTAGTAGAACCGGCGAGTTATCGCATCTGGGCACAAGAAGTAGCCAATGCCGGTTATCGGGTATATATTTTGAAATTGCCTTTTGATTTAGCGGTCATGGCACCCAATAAAGCTAATGCTGTGGTGAAGTCCCACGAGAAAAATATTTTAGGAGGTCATTCATTAGGGGGCGTCATGGCAAGCCGCTATGCCCACAATCACCAACAAGAGATTAGTGGGATGATTTTTTTAGCTAGCTATCCGGATGAAAAAGGTTCATTAGCAAAATCTAGTTTTCCAGTTTTATCGATTACTGCCAGTAAAGATCAGGTATTAAATCATAAACAGTATCAAAAAGCCAAAAACTATTTACCCAAGATGACTACTTATGATGTCATTAAAGGTGGTAATCATGCTGGCTTTGGCAGCTACGGAGCACAAAAGGGGGACGGACAAGCAACAATTTCAAATAGAAAACAGCAAAAAGAAATTGGTCAGATTATTATTCATTGGTTGCAAGAAATAAACTAGGAAAAATTCTCAAATATTAAGTCGTAGTAGTAAACTTAAAGATGATGGGTTGGTGTAATTTTAAGTTTTGAAAGTTAAGACGACTTTTTATGCGAGATTTTTTTTCAGCTGTAAAAATTATGTCTTAGTATTTGAGAAAAAGGCAGTATTGTTTGCCAGTTCATAAGCAAAATTTGAGCACATTGTTATGAAGGTAAGCTTGGAACAAGTGAGGAAACCATTTTGACCAAGGTTTTTGTGCCGAAATAAAATTGGGTGTTAGACGAATCATATAAAATTTCAGTTGTTATTTCAAAGGGAGTTATGAAAAAAATATGAATTTTTATTGACTGAAAATAGTAAAAAGGTAATGTTGCTTTGAAAAATAAAATATCATTTTAATTTACTTCCTTTTGTATCGGTGTTTTTTATCTTTAAAAATAACTATTTTTCTCTTGGGATAATTATGAAAATAATTATGCAAAATACTTGCAATTACCAAAAATGAGTGTATAATGACACATTGTCACATGACATAGCGTCATTTATTTAAACTGAAAATTTTTAAAGTAAGGAGGAAAGATCATGCCAAAGGAAACCTTTTTTCATCTAACAAGAGAAAAGCAGCAACGGATTATGAAAGCTGCGAAAAAAGAATTTTCCAAAGTGCCTTTAGGGGAGGCTTCAATTGCTCAGATTATTAAAGATGCAGGAATTCCTCGAGGAAGTTTTTACCAATATTTTGAAGATAAAGATGATTTATATTTCTACTATTTTCAAAATATGCGCCGAAATAGTCAGCAAGAATTAAATACTGCAATGGCAAAAGCGAATGGTCAACTTTTTGACGGTTTTGAAATTTACTTTACCAAGATGGTGAAAGAAGTTTTGCAAGGTGAGAATGCTTCTTTTTATCGCAATTTATTTATGAATATGGATTATCGTTCTTTTCATAAAGTTGCGCCCCATTTTGGCAAGCCAAGAGGTGATTCTCATGCGGATCCTGCACGTCAAGTACACAAAGAAAGTATGCAAGAGTTTTATAACATGATTGATCTGACGACTTTAAATGTTCAGAATGAGGATGAGTTAAAACTTTTAGTCAAAATGTTGATGCACATTGTATTTTCGACTGTTGCAGAAGGTTATCGTCAGTTAGTAGGAAAAGATAACTTTGATGTAGAAGTAGTTTTAAAGGATTTTACTTTAAAACTTAATTGGCTAAAAAGTGGTGCTATTAAATCTAAAGTTAAAAATTAAATAGATAAGGAAGGTTGCAGACGTGAAATTATTTAAATATCTGGGAAAATATTGGTATGCAATCCTAGCAGCACTGGTACTTTTAGGAATCCAAGCGCATAGTGATTTGACATTACCTAGCATTACGTCAGACATTGTCGACGTGGGTATTCAACAAGGAGGACTGGAAACTGCGACACCAGAAACAATTCGCAAGTCCACTCTTTCAGCAATCGAATTATTTATGACAGATGCTGAAAAGGATACGATTAAAGAAAATTATAAAGCTGCTACAAAAACAGTAGATGGTAAAAAAATTGATGTCTATAATCTTGATTTAAAAGAGGGCATGACTAAAGAAAAGTTGGCAAAGATTTTTGAATTGCCAATGATGATGCTGGCTTCTTCTCAGGCTAAGGATTCAAAAGATGGCAATGCTGCTAAAGAAATTTTAGATACTTATCAAAAACTAGGTACAGACGGTAAAAAAGCACAAGAATTAGGTGCACAAGCTAAATCGTTAGGCGAACAAGCCCAAACAGCAGCAACAGAAGCCCAAACAGCAGCGGCGGCTGGTGACATGGCAACTGCTCAAACAAAAGGTGCTCAAGCACAAAAATTTGGGGATGAAGCTAAGGCCAAAGGTGCTCAAGCGCAAAAACTTGGCGATGAACTGAAAAAAGTCAATGATTCACTTCCGGAAAAATTAACAGCAGCAAGAAAAGAAACCAAAGACGAGCTTGGCGATATGGGTGAAGATTCCATGAAAACAGTTGGAGTCCAATTAACATTAGCCGAGTATAAAGCCTTAAACAAAGACACCAAGCAAATTCAAACCGATTATATGGTAAAAAAAGGTACACAAATGATTATTTTAACATTAATCTCAGCTGTGGCTGCGATTTTAGTTGGTTTAATTGCTTCGCTGGTTTCTTCTTCTGTGGGTAAAAATTTGCGCGTAGTACAATTCAATCAGATTTTGCGCTTCTCCAATGCCGAAATGGAAAAATTCTCACCAGCTTCCCTAATTACGCGTAGTACAAACGATATTCAACAAATCCAAATGGGTCTGGTTATGACAATTCGGATGGTATTATACGCACCAATATTAGGTTTAGGTGGGATTTACGAAGTATATAAAACAGGTACTGGTATGGGCTGGATTATTGGTGTTGCGGTTAGTTTAGTCTTGATTTTAGTCTTGACTTTACTTGGTTTTACCATGCCAAAATTCAAGAGCCTACAAAAATTAGTCGACCGAGTTAACTTAGTATCTCGTGAAATTATTACAGGACTACCCGTTATTCGCGCTTTTTCTCGTGAAAAATATGAAGAAAAACGTTTTGATGGTGCGAATACGGATTTAATGAAAACCCAAATGTTTGTGAACCGGGCAATGTCGATTATGATGCCAATTATGATGTTATTGATGAATGGTATTTCTGTTTTAATTGTCTGGGTCGGCGGTCATAATATGGATGCTGGTCAATTGCAAGTCGGAGATATGATGGCCTTTATTACGTATACGATGCAAATCGTGATGGCCTTCATGATGCTATCAATGGTTTCAATTATTTTACCACGGGCTAACGTTTCTGCTGGTCGTGTGGATGAAGTCTTAGAAACAAAACCAACTATTACTGATCCAGATCAACCACAAGATGATCACGACTTTACTGGTGAAGTGAAATTTGAAGGTGTAACATTCCGTTACCCAGATGCCGATGAAGATGTATTGCATCACTTGAATTTCACAGCTAAACCAGGCCAAACAACAGCTTTAATTGGTTCAACGGGTTCTGGTAAATCGACTGTTGTAAACTTAATTCCACGTTTGTTTGATGTTTCAACTGGTCGTATTACTATTGATGGTGTAGACATTCGTCAGATGAGTTTACACAAACTCCATGATTTAATTGGTTTTGTACCACAAAAAGGGGTTTTATTCTCTGGTGATATTAAATCAAATATTAAATTTGGGAACGTCGATGGTATTTCTGATGAACAAATGAAAAAAGCGGCCATGATTGCCCAAGCAGAAGAATTCATTAATTCAAATGATGCGGGTTATGATCGTGCTATTTCTCAAGGCGGGACCAATGTTTCTGGTGGGCAAAAACAACGCTTAGCTATTGCGCGTGCATTATCCAAAGATCCAAAAATCTTAATTTTTGATGATTCTCTTTCTGCGTTAGATAATAAGACAGATGTCGCTTTACGACGAGCATTAGCCGAAAATGTTAAAGGTATTACGCAAATTATCGTAGCACAAAAAATTTCGACGATTTTACATGCCGATAACATTATTGTTTTAAATGAAGGTCGGATTGTTGCACAAGGTACTCACGAAGAATTGATGGAAACATCTGCTGTTTATCAAGAAATTGCTTCTTCACAATTGAGTAACGCTGAATTGGGCTTAGAAGCAGAATAGGAGGCGAAGACAATGGCAGAAAATAAACAACAAACTCCCCGTGGCGGTCGTGGCCCAATGGGTGGCGGCATGGCCGGTGGCGAAAAAGCCAAAGACTTTAAAGGCACCATTAAAAAATTAGTCTCCTATATGGCAAATTATAAGATTGCAGTCTTGTTTGTCATGATATTCGCAGCAGCGTCAACTGTTTTTAATATCTGGGGACCAAAAATCTTATCAAAAGCCATTACGGAATTATTCAATGGCTTAATCAAAAAATATCAAGGTACTGGTGGCATTAATTTCGATAAAATCGGTCAAATTCTAATCTTTATGTTGGGTTTGTATTTAGTCGCAGCACTCTTTGGTGTGATGCAAGGCTGGATCATGTCGACTGTTACCCAAAAGATTACTTACCGGATGCGTAAAGAAATCACCGAAAAAATTAATCGGATGCCAATGAACTACTTTGAAAGCCGGACAACTGGTGAAGTTTTATCCCGTATCACCAACGACGTAGATACTTTAGGTCAATCATTAAATCAATCTGTTACACAGTTAATTACTTCTACATTTACTATTGTCGGTGTAATTATCATGATGTTATCTATTTCTGTTCAAATGACGGGAATTTCAGTTTTGATTGTGCCAATTTCATTATTATTAATTATGTTTGTCGTGAAATATTCACAAAAATATTTTGCTACCCAACAAAAGTATTTAGGTAAAATTAACGGTCAAGTAGAAGAAACTGTCGGTGGCTATAACATTGTTCATTTGTTTAACGATGAAGAAAATGCCATGAAAGAATTTAAAGAACAAAATGACATTCTTTTTAAATCTGCTTGGAAATCACAATTTCTTTCAGGTTTAATGCAACCAATCATGAACTTTGTTGGTAACTTAGGTTATGTTGCAGTCGCGATTATTGGTGGGATTTTAGCTTACAACGGTACAATTACCGTCGGGGATATTCAAGCTTTCATTCAATATGTCCGCAACTTAACTCAACCAATTGCGCAACTAGCGCAAGTTTCAAATATGTTGCAATCAATGGCAGCAGCAGCTGAACGTGTTTTTGAATTCTTAGGTGAAGATGAAGAGGCACAAACTGTTGAAAATCCAGTGAAAATCGGAAAAGTTAAAGGTGAAGTGGACTTTGAACACGTACACTTTGGCTATACACCAGATAAAATTATCATTAACGATTTTAGCAGCCATGTTGACCCAGGTCAGATGGTGGCAATCGTTGGGCCGACTGGTGCTGGTAAAACGACAATGGTTAAATTATTGATGCGTTTTTATGACGTGAATTCTGGTGCTATTAAAATTGACGGTCATGATATTCGTGACTTTAACCGAGCTGATTTACGCCAAAATATCGGGATGGTTTTACAAGATACTTGGTTGTTCAAAGGAACCATTATGGATAACTTGCGCTATGGTAATTTAGATGCAACTGATGAAGAAGTTTATGCCGCAGCTAAAGCTGCCCATGTGCATCACTTCATTGAAACATTACCTGGTGGCTACAATATGGAATTAAATGAAGAATCCTCTAACATCTCCCAAGGACAAAAACAATTACTAACGATTGCCCGTGCAATTTTAGCCGACAAACCAATTTTGATTTTGGATGAAGCAACATCTTCTGTAGACACCAGAACAGAGGTCTTGATTCAAAATGCAATGAATAATTTAATGGCAGGAAGAACTTCTTTTGTTATTGCCCATCGGTTATCGACGATTAAAGATGCAGATAAGATTTTATATATGCAAGATGGCGATATCAAAGAACAAGGGACACACGAAGAATTATTAGCGAAAGATGGTTATTATGCACAACTTTACAATTCACAATTTGAAGAGTTGGCTGGGTAAATAAATTTCGTTATAAAATAAAATACGTTTTTCACTTTGCTCAATAGTTTAAGTGAAAAACGTATTTTTATTTATCGCAAATTATTTAATTTTTTATTTTCATCTTCAACGACAATTTGACGAATTAATGTCAGTAATTCTGCTATAATTGGTGTTGAAATACTATTGTTACGGTACAAAAGAGAAATTAGAAATTGAGGTTGATTGGCGTCTGCCAAGTCAATAGCTATTAAGTTGTCGTCTGAACTGATAGCCAGTTCTGCAAGAAAACCAATTCCTATACCGGATTTAATCATCCCTTTTAAGATAGCCAAATCATCACTTTGATAAATAACTTTTGGATCCGTGTTACTTGCTTGAATTAAGCGAGTAAAAGCGCGGTGATGTACATATTGTTCACTTAATAATAAAAAATTTTCTTTCGCTAAATCAGCGAAAGCTATATTCTTTTTCGTAGCTAAAGGATGGGTTGGCGCAACGACAATCTTGAATTTTTTCTTCGTTAAAACTTCAGATTGTAAAATATCTGTAGTAATTGTATCCAAAGAACCAATCAAACCGACGTCTAAGCGTCCCAATTTAATTTGTCGCAACAGGTTTTCAGAGCCTTCTCGTTGAATAACAAGGTGAGGTAGAATATCTGTTTGTAAAAGTTTAGAAGATAATTTTGGAAAATAATAATTCCCAATAATTGGCGGTAAACCCAAAGGAAGTTTTTTTGCCGAAAAATGGGTCATCTCTTGCTTGGCAATTCTCAGCTCTCGCAAAATACTATTTACATGTAGTAAAAATTGGCGCCCAGCATTGGTTAAAGTAATATTTTTGTGAGCCTGATTGCGATTGACCAAATTAACATTTAGTTCTGTTTCTAAACGTTTAATGGCATATGTAATTGTAGGTTGGCTAACGTGGTAAAAGTCAGCTACTTTAGAATAATTTTTTTCTAAAGCTAAGCGCTGGAAGTATTCTAAATCTCGAATGTTCATAAAAAACTCCTTAAGTTTTAGCGTTACTATTCGATAATTTTCTCATATAAATTAAATTTATCATACCTGCTGTTTTTGACTATAGCAAGAAATAAGGGTTAGTCTTGTCATTGTCAACGAAAGATAACCGCAAAATTGCAAGGAGGCTTTTAAAAATGAAAGGTATTGAAATTTTAAACAATCCATTTTTAAACAAAGGAACAGCTTTTACTAAAACTGAACGTAAGGAATTAGGATTGACTGGTCTTTTACCAAGTCAAGTACAAACATTAGAAGAACAAGCTGTCCAAACCTATGCCCAATATTTAAGTAAACCTAGCGATTTAGAAAAACGGATTTTTCTAATGAACATTTTTAACACGAACCGTACACTGTTTTACAAATTGATGGGACAGCATATCGTAGAATTCATGCCAATTGTTTACGATCCAACGGTGGCAGATGCCATTGAACAATACAATGAGTTATTTATTGAACCACAAGATGCTGCATTTTTATCAATTGATGCCCCAGAAGATATTGAAGCCAGTTTGAAAAATGCTGCAGCAGGACGCGATATTCGCTTAATCGTTGTAACAGATGCAGAAGGCATTTTAGGGATGGGGGATTGGGGAGTCAACGGTGTAGAGATTTCCATTGGCAAATTAATGGTTTATACTGCTGCAGCGGGAATTGATCCAAGGCAAGTATTACCTGTTTCTTTAGATGCAGGAACAAATAATGAAAAATTGCGCAACGATCCGTTATATCTGGGGAATAAACACGAACGGATTTATGGACAAGAATATATGAACTTTGTTGATAAATTTGTTAATACCGCTACAAAATTATTTCCAGAGTTGCTATTGCATTGGGAAGATTTTGGACGGAGTAATGCTGCTACAATTTTAGAAAAATACCAAGATAAAATTACAACCTTTAATGATGATATTCAAGGAACTGGCATTGTAGTATTAGCGGGTATTTTAGGAGCAATGAATATTTCCAAAGAAAAATTAACCGACCAAATTTTTCTGACTTTTGGCGCAGGTACTGCCGGAATTGGGATTGCCAACCAACTGTTAGATGAATTAATGCGGGAAGGGCTAAGTGAAGAACAAGCCCGCAAACATTTCTATTTAGTTGATAAACAAGGTCTCTTATTTGAAGATATGTCAGATTTGACAAACGGCCAAAAAGCTTTTGCTCGTAAACGGAGTGAATTTTCCTCTGACTTGGATTTAACCGATTTGGAAAGTGTGGTAAAGGCTGTTCATCCAACCGTAATGATTGGCACTTCTACACAACCTGGTGCCTTTACAAAAAATATTGTTAAAGAAATGACCACATATACGAAACGTCCGGTTATTTTCCCTTTATCCAATCCCACGAAATTAGCCGAAGCAACTGCAGCAGACTTAATTAAATGGACAGATGGTAAAGCCTTGATTGGAACTGGTATTCCTGCAAAAGATGTGGAATATAACGGCGTAACGTATCAAATTGGTCAAGCCAATAATGCATTAATGTATCCTGGACTTGGCTTAGGAATAATTGCTTCAACTGCGAGTCGTATAAATGGCGAAATTCTATCACAAGCAAGTCATGCATTAGGAGGTATTGTGGATACCACTCAACCAGGAGCACCTGTTTTACCCCCTGTGGAAAAATTGGCAGCATTTTCTGAAAAAATTGCTGAGGTAGTCGGTCAAAGTGTTTTAGACCAAAAACTAAATAAAGAAGAAATTGACGATATAAATATTGCTGTTAAGGCAACAAAATGGGTTCCTGAGTATTAAAAGAGAGAAGGTATTATTGTGGTTTTCTTCCAATCAATTCAAAGTGTCATTAGTATTATTTTAATGATTGCTTTGGGGTATATTTTGAAAAAACAAGGTTGGTTTGATGAAAATTTTGGTAAAAATATTTCAGGATTAATTACAAAAATAGCATTGCCAGCCTCAATTTTTGTTTCTGTATTAAAATATTTAACCAAAGATAGTCTAATTTCTTTGTCCGGTAGTTTGTTGTTTCCTGTTTTAGGAGTTGCAATTGGTTATCTTATTGCCTATGTATTAGTCAAAGTTATGCACATTCGTCCGGGACGACGGGGAATTTTTATGAATGCAGTGGTAAATGCCAACACGATATTTATTGGCTTACCATTAAACATCGCGTTGTTTGGTGAAAAAGCGTTGCCTTACTTTTTGGTTTATTATGTTACTAATACGGTATCGACGTGGGCCTTTGGAGTATTTTTAATTTCCAATGATGATCCAACCAAAATAAAAGGTAAAAATAGGGCGAAGTTAAATTGGAAAAAGTTATTGCCACCGCCATTATTAGGTTTTATCGTGGCACTAATCTTTTTAATCTTCAGTATTCCTGTCCCAAGTTTTATAAATGCAACTCTTAGTTATATTGGCGGGATTGTTACACCATTATCTTTAATTTATATCGGGATTGTATTGTATGATGCTGGACTAAAAAGTATTCGTTTTGACCGTGATACAGTAGTTGCTTTAATTGGTCGCTTTGTCTTGTCACCAATCATTTTAATCGGCTTAATCAGCCTTGGGTCCTCAATGTTTGGCATTCATTTGGTTAGCTTGTTGAAACAAACCTTAATTGTTCAATCCGCTACGCCGATGTTAGCCGTCTTACCAATTTTGGCTGCAGATGCACATGGAGATGTTAAGTACGCTACAAATTTAGTTACTACCAGTACAATTTTATTTGTAGTCGTCGTGCCAATTTTAATGAGTATTGTACAATATATCTAGCAAAAACTAATATGATTATAAAATCGTAAAAAAACTCAAACACCTAGAAACTCTTTATGCTCAATTACTGGGCAATAAGACTATCTATTGTGGTTGAGTTTTTTTTGTTTAGAATATAGGTAGTTTAAATTCAATTATTAAATAATTAATTTACTTTTTGCTTTTATTTTACAAGATAAGCTACAATAGAATTAAATAATAAAATAAAGTGAATTGGAGGAGAAAAAAATGAGTGAGTATTATTATATTCTATCTTTATATAAAGATAGAAAACGTTATTTGGTAAAAGTCATTCTTTTATCTGCAATCTTATTAGGATTGGCAAGTTTTATCGTAATGTTGGACATATTTCGAATTAGTCCATTTATCTGGTATTTAATTGCAATGGGAATTGTTCTATTTCAAATGAGAAAATTGAAGCCAGAAAGTGAACACTACAATCAGTTGACAGAGTTTTTGCAAAATCACCACCCTGAGCTTTTAAAAAATGACGAGTTGGTATTTTTTATTGATTATCAATTAAAACACGATTTTGCTTACGAAGCGAGCAGACTATTTAACAAAGTAAAAAATAAGAATATTGAAGATAATGAGATAGCAATTGCTGATTTGAATGAAATTATTGGTGAAATTATAGCTTACTATAATTACATTGGTGATGATCACCAACTACAAGAAGATGTTGAGATTTCTTTGCAATGGTATCGCAATTCGATTGAAAATCATAAACACAATCTAGTATAGAAAGGAAAGTACATATGAAACTAAAACGTGATGTACTAGGCGTTGTACTGGCATTTATGACTGCTGGTTTCATCGCAACAGAGATAAATGCAGATGCTTATCAAAAAGTTTATGATACCCAGACTAAACAAGAACAAAAAATACACCAAGTAGTTAATTCAGAGTTTATTTCGAATCAAGATAAAAAAGACTTACAACAAACAGTAATGGATTTCGATAAAGCAAAAACTAAAGAAAATCGGGATTCATTACAAGAAAAAAATATTTATCAAGAAAAATTGCTAACAAAAATTACCAGTAGACTAGAAAAAAGGAAGCGGAAATAGCGACCAAAGAATACAGCAACGTAGCCTCTAATTTAATTGAATTAACTAAAAAAAGTAACGAAGTCTTTATTCCAAGTGAAGACGAAAAACAAGTTGAAGATCTAGCTGGGGAACTAGAGAAAATTAACTCGCCACAAAAAGTAAAACCCGTTCGACAATTAGCAGAAAAAATGGCAGCACTGGCAACAAGAATGACAGCTAATCAAGCAGAAATGAAAGATTTTGTAGATAATCTAAAAGAAGTTAACAAAACTGCTGTGCTGTTACAAAAAAACAAATTTTTAACTAAAACGGATAAAAGTGAATTAGGAAAACTACAAAAAGAAAATGAAGAATATTTTAAAGATGCTGATAGTCTTATAACAGTGCAAAAACAGTATGATAACTCCAACAATTTACTCATAACTTTACAAGAACGTGCAAAAGATACAGAACAAGACTTTAGAGAAAATGAAAAAGTTGCACGTAAATTAATTCAAGCAACTAATGAATTACTCGCTAAAGGTGACTTGAATTCTGATGAAAGAGCAGAATTAAACGGCATTAGGACAGGTTTAAACGAGGCGCTTAGTTTGAAAAATTATCAAACAGGAGATTTGTCTAGTAGTTATACAACATTAAAAATAAGTTATGATAGTTCCTACAAATTAAGCAATGAGCGTAAAGAACAGACAAAACGGCTTGCACAAGAAGCTGCTAGAAAAAAAGCTGAAGAAGAAAAAGCAGCGCAAAAACAAACACAGGCTAACACGTTATTAAATAATAAAACGCCAGCTCCAATTCCAAATTCGGGAGGCTGGAACCAAGCACCAGCAGGTTATAAGTTCTTAAAAGTAGAAAGTGGGAAAACATACGGTCAAGTAAAAAATCCCGATAATTTTCGGTTAATTACAGAAGCTGAAGCAGCAAAGTATACACCAGGGCATGTGAATGGGTCTGCTAAACAGTAGAAAAAATAATCTTAGGGGCAATTTTTGTTCTTAAGATTATTTTTTTCAGTGTAATCTCTTTCATTAATTGCTAATATTGAGATAAGAGAAAGTAAAAAGAGGGGTACTATGACACAATTTAAAATTGCATTTTTTGATATTGACGGAACATTGGCCGATAATGAATTGTCCCATGAGCTGGGAATTTTGCCAAGAATTCCAGCTTCTGCTAGAGCAGCTTTGCGACAGCTAAAGAAAAATGGGATTGAGCCTGTAATTGCTTCAGGACGTAATCACTTGATGTTACGAGAATTTGCAACTGAATTAGGTGTAGAAAGTTTAGTTGCATCTAATGGCACACAAGTTTTATATAAAGGAAAAGAATTAGCAATTCATCCTATTGAGCCTAAAACTTTAAGAGCAACAATGGCGGAGTTTGATCGACAAAAAATTCGTTATATTATTGAAACACCAGAACGTTTTTTAGCGACAAGTATGGAAGTTGCAACTAAAGACGCTGCTGCAAGATATATTGAATATGTGAATGACATTCAGAAATTGCCACAGAATGTCGTTCAATTAATTGTTCGCATGGAAAATCGTCACCATCTTCAGTTAGAAAATAATTCATTGATTGCTGAAAAAGTAGCACCCGTTGTCATGGATGTTCATTTAGCTCATGTATCAAAAGCGACTGGCGTATATGAAATATTGAAAAAGTTAAACATTTCGCCAGAAGAAGCATTGGCTTTTGGTGACGAGGAAAATGATTTGGCAATGTTTGATGTAGTTGGTTATTCTGTTGCGATGGGAAATGCCTGTGAAGCTTTAAAATCTAAAGCAAAATTTGTAACACGAAAAGTTGGAGATAACGGCATTTGGCACGCCTGTGAGATGTTGGGATTAGTTAAATAAAGAAGACGCCTGCTTAAAGTTCATGGTTTTTAATCATGAGCATAAGCAGGTGTCTTATTTATTCAAATTCTTCGTATTCGTTAGGATCTTGGTTGTTAATTCGTCCATCAGTTTTATTTAAAGCTGTAATTGCCAAAATTTCATTTGGCATTAATGCAAAATCAAAAATATCAAGGTTTAAACGCTGATGAATGAGTGAACTTGCTTTTGGAATAGGAATAATGCCCCGTTCATAATGCCAACGTAAAATAATTTGACCGGCATTTTTATTATACTTATTTGCTAAATCTTGAATTAAGGGTTCTTTTAACGATGCGCTTGCCCGCCCCAATGGACTCCAAGCTTCTGTAAGAATACCACGTTTTTTATTTTCAAGGAGCATTCTTTCTTGTGTCCAGTAAGGGTGAATCTCGATTTGATTAACTGCGGGCACTACATTAGTGTCTGCAATAATTTTATCTAAATGTTCTGGTTCAAAATTTGAAACACCGATGGAGCGAATCAATCCCATTTTTTGTGCCGTAACGAGTGCTTGCCAGGCTTCATGATAAAGCCCTCGTTTTGGTAAAGGCCAATGAATTAGAAAAAGATCAAAGTAATCCAAGCCCATCCGGCGTATAGATTCTTGAATAGATAATAAAGCATCTTCATAATGATGGTATTTACCAGGTAATTTTGAAGTGATAAAAAATTCGGCTCGTGGAATACCTGAGCGACGAATAGCTTCTCCAACAATCCCTTCATTATCATAATTTGTGGAAGTATCAAGTGCGCGATAACCATCATGAATGGCACTTAAAATTTGTTGCATACCATAATCCCCTCGAATTTTATACGTTCCAAAACCAAGAGCCGGAATATAATTTCCATCGTTTAAAACAAGATTTGGTATATTCATAGTTTATCCTCCTCAAAGTTCTTTTTTTAAACTTATCATGAAATCTAATTTGAGTGAAATGATAGGTTGTAAAACTATCTAAATATAACAACTTAGTGTTTGTAACTGAAAATTAGAACAAAATTAAGTAAGCGGCAACATAACTTTGAGGAGGGAAAAGAATTGGATAAAACAGAAGTGAATATTGGCTTTGATATCGGCATTTCTAGTGTCGGTTGGAGTGGGGGAGCAACGAAATCTGGACGGATTTTGGAAAGTGGCGTTAGCTATGATTTAGGAGATATTGAAGTAGAGGGCAGTACTAGTAGCTATAAAGAAGGTATTCAAAATAACCAAAAGATATTAAAAAAAACAAACTCCAGCGGAAATTCAGTTAAATCTAGGTAGTCCTCGTATAGATCCTGGTGATTGTTTTTGTACTCTTAAAAATTGAGTAACGGTAAAACTACATTTTCGAGTAGCGGTTTTCTTGTCATATTATTTAATAATCGTTACAATTAGATTAAAAATAAATGAGTTCGATGAGAAGGTGCGAAAATGAAAAAGATTTTTTTCTTAATGGGGACATTATTGGTATTGGCAAGTAGTGCGTGCGGATACTTTTTGTATCAGAACGCACAGCTTTATCATAATTCGCTAAAAGCAGCAGAGGTAGCTATCGCAAAAAAAGATTATCGCAATGCGGCTATTAACGTGGAACGTGCTCTCTTTATTAAAAAAGATAGTGAAGATGCGCAAGCCTACAAAGAGCAACTGGAACCGGCGATGGCGTTAGAAAATCAGGAAACATTCGATGTTGATTTCATCACAGCTCAAACTAAAAAGATTCTGCGTGTTTCTAAAGGTTCAGCAGAATTGAAGGCACAGGCGCGTGAAATGCAAGCTAATGTGGCAAAACTTAATGAAGAAAAAAAGGAATTTCAAAATAATTTGACGGAGTTGCAGACTGCATTAAGTCAAAAGGATTTACTGAAAGCAGAAGCCGAATTAACAACGTTAAATAAAGTGGACGATCAGGCAATCCACCTTGCTGATGTTTGTCAGGTGCGTAATACATTGGCTTTAGAGTTTGCGCAAGCTGTCGCTAAACAACAAGAAGCGATGCAACAAAAGCTTCAAAAGGCTGAAAAAATGATAATCATTGGTGAATTTCTTGAAGCCAATTTAATTATTGAGCCACTAGCTACCACAGAAATGGTTAAAGAATTAGCAAATATTCAATTGCAGGCAAAAAAATTACAAGGTATTATTCGGCAACAAGGAAAACTGCAAGAAATGATGTAAGGATGGCCATAGTTATCAAAAATATTGAAATCAAAAAATGTAGGAAGAGGGCATAAGCTGATCTATTCCTACATTTTTATTTTGAGAAAAAATTTTTAGCGCGTTCTTTTAATAAAAGTGCATTACTGATTTTTTAATAAAATTTTATTAGGGAAATCTCCTAGTGGCTTTCTTCACAATTCAATGTATAATGGCAGTGAGAATCATTCTCAATATCAGGAGAGGATGTATTAATTTGAAAGAACTTGATTTAAGTCGCAATCTTTTTGATTTGGTGACTGATTACCCTGAGATCAAGACAATTATGGCAGAGATTGGTTTTGCTGCGATTGAAAAACCTAGGATGTTACAAACTGCCGGTCGGTATATGACGATTGAAAAAGGCGCACGCCTGAAAAAAATACCATTGTCGCAAATTGTTGCTGCTTTTGAAGCAGCAGGTTTTACTGTGACGGGAGGGAAATAAATGGAACGCACACGCGCACAACGCCAAGAGCGAATTGTGGAGATTTTAACTTTGTTACATGAAGGTGGCTCCTTTGAAGAAGCCAAAGATTTATTTAATCAAGAATTTAACGGTGTCGATGTAACAGAAATTACAGCTGCTGAAAAGGCTTTGATTAAATCAGGATTAAATCCAGCAGAAATACAACGGCTATGTAATATTCATGCTGCTGTATTCAAAGGTTCAATTAATGAAATTCATCGTTCTAACTTGGAGCATGCCCAACCTGGTCATCCGGTTCATACATTGAAGTTAGAAAATCAAGTTATGCAGTCTTTGTTGACAGATGAAGTGGACGATTTACTAACAAAAATGGCAAAGGGTGATTGGTCAAAACGGGATCGCTTACTAGCAGCCTTAGTAGATTTGGGTCAGATTGAAAAACATTATGCTCGCAAAGAGACATTGATTTTTAGCTATATGGAAAAATATGGTATTACAGCACCGCCACAAGTCATGTGGGGAGTAGATGATCAAGTTCGTGAAATGTTAAAGGATTTGATTAATTATGTGAAGAGTGAAAAAGCTGCTTTTAATCCTTTATCTGAGAAATGGCAAGCTCTAAAAGAAGAAATAGAAGAGATGATTTTTAAAGAAGAAGAAATTATGATCCCTATGACATTAGACGTCTTCAGTTTAAAGGACTGGGAAGAAATTGCCAAGGATAGTTTTGACATCGGGTTTGCTTTTATACCAGAGCCATTGCCTTGGAAACCAAGTCAAAAAGCGTTAGCTGACGAACAAGAACGAGAGCCAGCCCGGCAAGCCGCAATCATGCAAGCGAAAGAAACAACTGATGGTATTGCTGCTGGATTAGCACAAGAAGCAGTGACACAAGAAGGAGCAACAAAGCATTACGATTGGGAAGAACAAAGTTCAGCTGAAAATGTGGTTTTTCCAACAGGAAGTTTAGAACTAGAACAGCTCTTAGCAATTTTTGAAGTTTTACCGGTAGATTTGACTTTTGTCGACAAAGAAGATCGCGTACGATTTTATTCGGAAGGTCAAAAACGTGTTTTTCCACGGACACGTTCAGTGATTGGTCGAGAAGTTGTTAACTGTCATCCGCCAAAAAGTATGCATGTGGTGGAACAAATTTTAAATGATTTTAAAAGTGGTACTCGCAAAAATGCCGACTTTTGGATTGATTTAAAAGAACGTAAAATCTATATTCGTTATTTTGCACTACATGACAATAAGGGTGAGTATATGGGGTGTTTAGAAGTAACGCAAGATATTACAGAAATCCAAAATATTAGTGGCCAAAATCGTTTATTGGACCAAAAACAATAATAAAAAGCTTGAAGTATCGTTTGTCTTTTTTTTGAATAAAAGACAGTGTACTTCAAGCTTTTTTATAAACAGAATAGTTTAGATAACTTGTCTATCTTCAAATCGTTGGTATAACTTTGCTGCAAGTAAGGAAAATAGACTAGGACCGAAGATTAACGTCAAAACGTTATTGTACTCACCAGCTTGGAATGGTGAGTAAATTTGGAAAAAAATTGCGGCAGTTACGCAAAGGCAGACACTAAAAGAGAGTAGATAATTTATCTTTTTAATCGGGACCAACAGCATGTTTTGTGTGACGACATTTTTTTGAATAAAGAAAGGAAAACTTGCGGCAACAACAAGATAAGGTAATGCGCGGGAGACGTTTGTCATATAAGTCAACTGATTGAATAAATTTCCTACTAGTGCATTGTTAAAAGCTAAAGCCGCAATACAAATGCTGATTAGGCTGGCTTGCAACCATAATGCTTTTTCAGGCATCTGTTTTTGATTCAATGTAATGAAAGGTTGTGGCCAAATTTCTTTTGGCGTGCCGGTAATCAAACTTTTTAAAGGACCGTAAGTAATTGAAGATAACAAGCCAATATATGCCGTTAATAGTGTAAAGGCAGTATAGCGAATATAGAATTGACACAAAAGATTGCTTTGCCAAGGATTAAACTCCAGTCCTTTAGCTAAAGAATTGGCTAAACTACCGGTTAAGCCATACATCAAGTTGCCCAAATGTAGCTGATTGGTTTGACGTAGTGTCGTGATGTCATTTGTCCCACTCCATAAGATAATACCAAAGATGTATAAGATAGTGACTACACCTGCACTGAAAATAACAGCTTTTGGAAATTTTTTACGGCTTTCGTTGGTTTTATCTGCTAAACTGGCTACAGTATCTAAACCGCCAAAAGCAGTAATGGCAAAGATAAAAAAAGGAAATTGAGTAAAAAATTGATTGTCCGTACCAGCAAAAAAACTGGGTGCGTGCCAGCTTTTAATTAGATTAGGTACGAAATTTTCTGGGTGTAAAAATAATAAAATCAAATTACTAAAAAGCGATAATAATAAAAGACCCACCATTGTGAAGCTACTGATTTTTAAAAAAGAAATAATATGGTGGAAACCACGATTGATGAAATAAGTTAAACAAAAGACGGCTACAATTGCTAAAAGGGCTAGCCAAACTTGAGTTGGTAGGGATAACCAGGTCATTTTATTCGTTATATCCTTACCAAATAATAAAATAGAAGCAGGAATTATCAGTTTCATAAAAAGGCTGACCATCCAAGTGAAATAACTACAATACCATAAAAAGGCAGTAATAAAGGCGATTTTTGGTGAAAGAGAATCTTTCAGCCAATCATAAATAGTTCCTTTTTGGTGGGCGTATTTTCTACTGTATTGCGCTACAATAAGAGCATAGGGAATAAAATAGCCAAGAGCACTAATAATAAACCATGCTAGCGATTTTGTTCCCATCATAAAAAAAGCAGTCGCCATGCTGGAAAAAGAATAAACGGTAGTGATAATAATTAACATTAAAGTGGCGATAGACATATTTTTTTGCATCAAGTAATTGCCTCCTGTTAAGATTACGGTATTATATTAGTGAGTTTTGTAACAAACTACAAGATAGTTGTTGAAATATAGGGAATTGGAGTAGCAAATGAAGAATATAGAAAATTGGTTATACGAAAGAAGAAGGGGGTGGGCCTGCGATTTTGTTGGCATTGCGGTCAATTGTGCCCCGGATGATGTTCCCCAAATTATTCGTTGGCGCTATGTTAGCGGAAATCAAAGCGACGCCTATCAAAAAATTCGATTAAAAGTGGGACGCGGTATCGCGGGTATGGTTTGGAAGACAGGGCGTCCGCAAGCAGATGAAGCTATTTTTAGTCAACCGGATAAATTGTTAGAATACCCAATTGCCCGGGTGGAATCTCTAGATAGTATGCTGGCAGTGCCGATAACAGTAGAAAATAAAGTAATCGGGATTTTGGCGATTGGTTTTCGCCATACCCATTCTTTTACGGAGGAAGAATTGACAAACGTAAGTACAGCAGCTGAAAAATTGGCCCCAACTTTAAAGGGGTTGGTTATATGATTTCTTTTGATGAGACATTGTTTGCGGAGTTATCAGAAGCAATTTGGCTCTTAGTAGAGGGGGATTGTCATCGTACCTCAGCAGCAAAAAAACTGGAAAAAAATTATCATATTAATCTGGCTAAAATTATTGAGCTAGCCAAAGGAGAGGGATGTTACTTACACCCAACAAAAGCTGCCTGTGAAAATTGTCTTGTGACCGGTGAAATTAAATCGAGTGGCTTTCCACTAATTTTAATGGATCAAGATAATAATCCTCATGAATTTTTAGGAAAAGTGACAAGTAAGGATAAAGCAACTCTAGTTCAAATTACGTTACAAAAGACGTCAAATAATGTTAACTCGCTTTTTGGCTATTTAAACGATGCAAGAGAAAGTGAACGTAAAAAAATTGCGCAAGATTTACATGATGGAATTGCCCAAAGTATTTATAGTTTAATGCTGGAAACTAGAGGAATAAAATGGGTACCAGACGAAAAACAACAGGAAAAGTTAAAAGCAATTGATCGCCATTTTGCTGAAGTTTTAGAAGAAGTACGTGATTTAGCTGGAGAACTACGACCGATGTCTTTAGATGAATTTGGACTAGTACCTGCTTTGGAACAATTCGTAAACCGAACAGAGGAGATGACCGGTTTTGAAATTGATTTGACTGTTACAGGTGTTCAAGCATCTTTGCCAGAGATTATCCGGACGACAGTATACCGCGTGGTGCAAGAAGCAATAGCCAATGCCATGAAGTACGCTGGTGTGAATCAAGTTCAATTACATTTGGATTTTGCCCGTTTTTTAACAATTGAGATAGTTGACGATGGGTATGGTTTTGATCCCTTACAAAAAAAACAAGGTTTTGGTTTAATGAATATGCAAGAGCGAATTCATGCTTTAGCGGGTACATTTCATTTGCTAACTGAGCCAAATCACGGCACAAAAATAAAAATTACGGTACCATTAGAAAAAAATGTCACCGTAAACGATTAGAGGAGGCGCGCCATGAAAATTTTAATTGCTGATGATCACGCCTTAGTTCGTAATGCGTTGGCTTTTATGATTAATGCGCAAGCGGACATGGAAGTGATTGGCGATGCCGCTGACGGCAATGAAGTCTTCATGAAAATTGAAAATCTGCCGGTAGATATCGTTTTGTTAGATATCAGTATGCCACCAGGAGAAAATGGGCTAATTACGACAAAGCGCGTCAAAGAAGCACATCCTAATGTAAAAGTTATTCTTTTGACAATGCACGATGAAGAGTCGTATGTACGTGGCGCGTTAGAAGCTAAGGCTGATGGTTTTATTTTAAAAAGTGCCACAGATGAAGATTTACTAACAGGAATTCGCAATGTATATACTGGTACGCGGTATTATGCAGGCTATGATGAAGAAATTTTAACGGAAATTGCCCATGGACAAGAAGATCGTTTGTACGCTAGTTTATCTAAACGAGAAAAAGAAATTCTCCCTTTGATTGCACTGGGTTACAATAATAAAGAAATTGCTGAAAGACTTTTTATTTCAGTGAAAACAGTCGAAGTGCATAAAGCTAACATTCGAAAAAAATTACATTTGGATAGCTACGCCAGTCTGTTGCAATATAGTTTGAAGCATCATTTAATTGATTTTTAGTTTGTTTGTAAAGAAAAGAGGACAAGAATATGACAGTAAAAAAAGGAGTCATTTTTGTTTTGCATGGTCGTAAAGATCGCGTTGTACAAACAAATATTACGGCTGTACAGCAAGCGGCAAGTAAATTAACTGTTCCTTTTGACATTGGCTTTTTAGAAGGGAAAAAGCAAACGTTAGAAGACAGCATTGTACAACTTGCGTCAAAAGGCTGCAAAGAATTTATCTTTTTGCCTGTCTTGTTATTTGCGGCAACCCATGTGAAAATTGAATTGCCGCTGCGAGCTGGGAAAGTTTTGCCACAAGATGCTGTTGCAACGTACTTGGAACCCCTTGGCACAACGCATGCTGTTTTGCGGTTTTTAGCGGAGCAGTTAAAAGGACAGCCCAAACTTTTACCACAAGCAGTTTTATTAATTGCGCATGGAACGCCACATTTCGACGAACCTTTTAGCCAGTTAGAAGAAATTGCTCAGAAGTTAACGTTAATTTCTGGCCGAAAAGTTTATCCGGCAAACTATCATGGCAAACATCTTTACACGGAAATTCTACAGCAATTGCCAGAGCCTTTAATTATACAACGTCTTTTTCTTACAGATGGATTTCTACCGACAAAAATCAAGCAAGATATTCTTGCAAAACGTAAAGTTAAAGATACGATTTTACCAACGTTAGCAGATAGTGTCGCAGTTGTTAAGGCAATTTTAGAAAGGTTGGCAGATAGCAATGTTACCCGTCATGCTTGATGTGGCTACTATGAAAATCTTGGTGGTAGGAGCAGGAACAATTGCCACAAGAAAAATTCAAAAACTGGTTGTGGCAGGAAATATACCGACCGTTATTGCACCAGTAGCAAGTGAATATGTGCAAAAGGCTGCAGCAGCGGAGAAAATTATATGGCACAAACGAGCGTATCAAATAGGGGATACAGCGGATTTTCAAATGATTTTTATTTGTACAAATGACAGATACGTTAATAAAGAGATTTTAGCCGCCACAACACCTCTTCAATTAGTGAACGATACGACCAATAAAGCCAATAGTAATTTCTTTAATTTGGCAAGTTTTACCTATCAAGACTTTGAAATAGCACTTTCTTCTCAAGGAAAAAGTCCAAAGCAAACAAAAACCTTGAAAGAACAACTTGTTCGACTTTTAAACCAAAATGAAGACGGTTCTCTAAAATGAGGCTGTTTTTTTTATTTGTATACAAAAAAAACCAAGAAAGTTGAAAATATTGGCTTCATTAGTCACAGGAACAGTCAATATAAATTACTTTGTGAAATATACAGCAAATATAGGGGATTCCCCAATAGGCTTTAACACGGATTTCTTTTATTGTGAATCTATTAACAATAAAGGTGGAAAATCCATGAAAGAACGTTTAGTCATAATCGGAAACGGAATGGCAGGAGTGCGGACGGTTGAAGAAATTATCAATCGTGATCCGGACCGCTATGAAATTACTATTATTGGTAAAGAAGCTTATCCAAATTACAATCGGATTATGCTATCTAATGTTTTACAAAATAAAATGACGGTTGAAGAAATTATCACCAATCCAATAGATTGGTATACAGAAAACCATATTCAATTAATCAATCATGACGAAGCTGTTGGTGTGGACACTCAAAATAAAATTATTACTACAAATTCTGGGCAAGTAGTTTCTTTTGACAAACTAATTTTTGCCACAGGGTCACATCCATTTATCTTACCTATTCCCGGTGCAGATAAAAAAGGTGTCGTGGCTTTTCGAACAATTGATGACACGGTTGAGATGTTACAAGCAGCGGCCAAATACAAAAAGGCAGTAGTCATTGGGGGTGGTCTTTTAGGATTAGAAGCCGCTAAAGGATTGCAAGATCAAGGAATGGATGTTACGGTTGTCCACTTAGCTAAGTGGCTGATGGAAACGCAATTGGATGAAAAAGCAGGGAAACTCTTACAAGAAGAATTGGAAAGTCAGGGATTGAAATTTTTACTCGAACACAATACCCAGGAAATTTTGGGAAATGAACGGGTAAGTGGGATGCGCTTTGCTGATGGCAGTGAAATGGGAACTGATTTAATTGTAATGTCAATTGGGATTCGACCAGCAGCAGAATTAGCACGCGAGATTGGTTTGACTGTTAATCGTGGTATTGTTGTAAATGACTATATGGAAACGAACTTGCCTAATATTTACGCAGTTGGAGAATGTGCTGAACATAATGGTATCTGCTATGGGCTTGTGGCGCCTTTATTTGAACAAGGTAAAGTATTGGCAGATAAATTAACAAATCAAGCAGATATTACCCCTTATCAAGGCTCTACGACATTTACTTCTTTGAAAGTCTCTGGTGCAGATCTTTATTCTGCTGGAAATGTCGTGAATACTGAAGGGTTAGAAAGTATTGAAGCTTTTGATAGTAGTAGCAAAAAATATAAAAAGATTTTCTTAAAAGAAGGAAAAATTACAGGTATCGTTTTGTATGGGGATACTGAAGATGGCAGTCGTTATTACAACATGATGAAAAAAGGGCAATCCTTAGATGAATTGCAAACAATTGCTGTTTTACAAGCAATTGGCGAAGGTGCTGGCACTGGCGATGATGTTTTATCTTGGGATGAGGATGAAACAGTTTGTGGTTGTAATGGCGTTTCAAAAGGTGACATTTTACGCGCGATTCGAGAAAAAGGATTAACCAGTGTGGCTGAAGTTGGAAAAGTTACAAAGGCTGGAACTTCATGTGGTAAATGTAAACCACAAGTTCAAACGTTGTTAGAAGCAGAACTTGGAGATAGCGTGACCGCCGCTAGCGGGATGTGTGGCTGTACGGAGTTAAATCGAGATCAAGTCGTAACTCAGATTTATGCCAAACATTTATTAAGTACCAAAGAAGTTTTCGACACGTTGGGTTGGAAAAATCCAGAGGGTTGTCCCAAATGTCGTCCAGCTGTTAACTTTTATTTAAACGTCGCATGGCCTAAAGAACATGAAGACGAACGTGAATCTCGCGTTGTGAATGAACGGATGCATGCCAATATTCAAAAAGATGGTACTTTTTCAGTTATTCCCCGGATGCGTGGTGGTCAGACAACTCCACAACAGTTATTAAAATTGGCACAAGTAGCAGAAAAATACAACGTACCGTTAGTCAAAGTCACAGGTTCCCAGCGCATTGGACTTTACGGCGTGAAAAAGGCTGACTTGCCAAAAATATGGGAAGAATTAGATATGGTTGCAGCCCAAGCTTACGGCAAAGTATTTCGCTCAGTTAAAACGTGTGTGGGAAAAAGTTTCTGCCGTTTTGGGACCCAAGATACTATGGGCTTAGGTGTGAAACTAGAAGAAACATTTGAATACTTAGATACACCCCATAAATTTAAAGTGGGCGTATCTGGTTGTCCTAGAAGTTGTGTAGAGTCTGCTGTTAAAGACTTTGGAATTATCGGTGTGGAAAATGGTTTCCAAGTGATGATTGGTGGAAATGGCGGAACAGAGTTAGTGGCAGCCAAAATGTTAGGAACTTTTGCAACAGAAGCAGAAGTCATTGAACTTTGTGGAGCAATGTTACAATATTATCGTGAAACAGGTATTTATGGTGAACGGACAGCACCTTGGTTAGAACGGATGGGCTTTGATAATGTGAAGGCAGTTTTATTAGATGCAAAAAAACGTGAAGAGTTGTGGGCAGCCTTAACGGAATCATTAGAAGCCAAAGGGCAACGCGATCCATGGGGACCAATTACAAAAGATGTTGATTTGCGAGAAAAAATGTATACAATTGAAAAACCAGAAAAAGTGGAGGTTTACTAATGAAAGTTTTGGCCACCAAAAAAAATAAATTAATTCCTCGTGTAGGACGTCTGGTTACCCTTAATGATGAAAAAATTGCGATTTTTATGACTTCTGAAGGTAATATCTATGCTTTAGCTGACTATTGTCCTTTAACGGAAGGCCCAATTTTAGAAGGTATGGTTTCAGGAGAATACGTCTATGAACCGATGCGTGACTATAAAATCTCTCTTGTAGACGGCAGGATTCAAGAACCAGATGAGGGTCAGATTAAGACTTATCCTGTTATTTTGGAAGAAGATAAGGTGTACGTTGAAATTTAAATTTTAGGATAATAATTTAAGATAAGACAATACCCAAATACAAACTTAGGTGGCATTAAATGTAACTTTGATGCTAGTAGGAGCGGTTTGGGTATTTCTATTAGGAAGGGAAGAGTATGGGAGAAGGACGAATTTTGCTAACACGCATAGCGGAATTAAATGAATCCGATCAGTTTTTTTTTACCACGCATGGTTATGAAACAGAAATTTTACCTTTAACCGAAATTTCCTTGCGAAATTTATCTGCTAAAGAAATTGAAGAAATTAAAACAACCCAGTGGCTTTTTTTTACAAGCCAAGTACCAGTAGCCAATGTTTTAAAATATGCACACCCTAGTGTTAAAATCGCTGTGATTGGGCAAAAAACTGCTCAGGCGGTGATAAAAGCTGGCTTTACTCCGACTTTTATTAGTCCTAAAGAAACAAAAGACATGTTATTAAGCACTTGGCAGAAAATTTATCCTACCCAAACACGTATTTTATATCCGAAAAGTCAGTTAGCTGAGAATGGTTTGGAGACAATATTAGCCGCACATCAAGTTAAAAGTTTTGTTGCCTATGAGAATATTTTTCCAAAAGAGAGTCAAAAGAAACTGCAAAAGGTATTGCGAGCAAAAAAAATTACCGCTGTATATTTTACCAGTCCTTCTTCTTGGCACCGTTTTATGGCGGTGTATCAAGAGTCGTTTCAATATCCGTTGCAATTTTTTGCAATTGGTGAAACGACCAAAAAGGCGATTGAAAAATCTGGCTATACTGCAATATTGAAAAAAGATGTAGCGAAGATTAGTAAAAAAAATTGTTAGAATTTTCTTGACAATGAAAAGACAGCTGTATACAATGAATGCAATAAATAAAAGTAATGACAAGAAATAGTAAGTAAAAATAAGAAGACAGGAAGTTGCCGGTAATTGAGAGGCGCGGGACTATTTTTACTGAATTCCTCTTTGAACTTCGCACCGAATAAAGTAGGCTGCGACGGATGGTGTGCCTTCGTTAAACTAGCCAGGGTATATGTATTTTTGTACCTATTGAGGTAGTTTTGCGTAAGCGGACTATAAAAAAAGGTGGTAACACGAGTCTATTTTAAGACCCCGTCCTTTCTTAGGAAAGGACGGGGTCTTTTTCTTTGTCGTAAATTTAAAAATAAAGGAGTAAAAGGGTATGTTCAAAGCAATCAGCAAAAAAATTAATGCAGAATCAGTTAAATCATTAGCAAAATTAACAGAAGAACAGGCTGCACAAAAAAAGGCACGAGATTTGGAATTGGAAAAAATCATCACAGGAGAAGATGAACGCATGTTGTTAATTATTGGTCCATGTTCTGCCCATGAGGAAGAGGCAGTAATGGAATATGCTCATCGTTTAGCTAAATTACAAGCTGAGGTTTGTGATAAAGTATTTATGGTACCACGTATTTATACCAACAAGCCTCGTACAAATGGTGACGGCTATAAAGGACTTTTACACCAACAAAATCCAAATGGAGAAAGCAATTTGATTCGTGGGATTGTTTCCGTGCGTAAATTACACAAACGTGTTTTAACGGAAACAGGTTTAACAACGGCAGATGAAATGCTTTATCCTGAAAATTTAGAATTTGTTGAAGACTTAGTAAGTTATATTGCAGTAGGTGCACGTTCTGTAGAAGACCAACAACATCGTTTTGTAGCCAGTGGTATTGATCAGCCAACTGGAATGAAAAACCCGACTAGCGGGAATCTGACAGTCCTATTTAATTCCTTGTATGCTGCCCAACAAAAACAAGAGTTCATTTATAATGGTGCTGAAGTAGAATCTTCTTCCAATCCATTAGCACACGTTGTTTTACGTGGTGGATTAAATGAGGTGGGAAAAAATATGCCAAATTATCACTATGAAGATTTAATTGAAGTCACCAACCGTTATGCAGCGGGAAATTTCAAAAATCCGTTTGTAGTGGTAGATACTAACCATGATAATTCAGGAAAACAATATTTAGAACAAATTCGAATTGTCAAAGAAACATTGGAAAATCGCAATTACAACGAAAAAATTAGAAAAATGGTGCGCGGCTTCATGATTGAAAGTTTTATTGAAGATGGCCGCCAAGAACCAGACGGGACGGTCTTTGGGCAATCTATTACTGATCCATGTCTGGGCTGGGATAAAACAGAAGATTTGGTTCGGTATATAGCAAAACACGCCTAAGAATAAAAATGGATTCTCGTCATGGGAAATAAAATAACTCAAGATAATTTATCTTGGCTTATTCTTTTGCTAAAAAACATCCCAATTATTACGATAGCACTTTCAAGATTATTTTATCCTAAAAATTTATTGTGAATAAGATAACCCCAATGAATGAATAAAGAGAAAGCTAACTATGATTGTTAGCGGTAATAATTTGAATATTGAGAAAATAATAACTTTTAAAATCGCATAGTACTAGGTTATTGGTGTAAAAGGAATTTCAATAATTATTCAGCTTATCTAAAAAAAATTACAAAAGAAACGTATGATTTTTGACTAGAATAACTTATAATATTGTTATCGTATAAAGAGAGGATAGAGATATGAAGAACAAGAAAAAACGTGATTTAACAAAAATGCGTACGCCCCATACTTATGTCATTATTTTTATGGTTGTTATCGCGGCGTGGCTGTTGACGTTTATTGTGCCAGCAGGTAAATTTTCCACCACTGAAGTTGAGTACAAAGACGCTAATGGCGAAGTAGCAACACGGACAGTCTTGGAACAAGACACCTTCCGTTATGATTACCCCTTGAATAAAGAGTTTGTTTTTGACAAACTGGAGGATTTAGCAGGTAATCAAACAGAGTTAGATGAGTTAGATGTTGCCAAAGAAGACGTTGAAGGTGTTATTAAAGAAGGTGAAAGTAAACTTTCACAAGAAACACTAGACGGCATTAATCTGACAGATGATGCGCTGTATAAATTATATGGTGACAAAATTTACGATAAGTCAGAAAAGCTACACAAAACCGCTAAGATTTGGGGAACTGATGATTTTAATGGTTTTGGTTTCTTGAATTTTGTTTTTGAAGGTTTAGTTTCTGGTGATAAGTATGGTTCAGCCGTTGGGATTGTTGCTTTAATTCTAGTTGTTGGTGGTGCTTTTGGGATTATTATGCGCACCGGAGCAATCGATGCAGGAATTTTTGCTTTTATTTCCAAAACACGTGGCTTGGAACGACTAGCAATTCCATTGCTGTTTTTTGCCTTTTCTTTTGGTGGTGCAACTTTTGGAATGGCCGAAGAGGTTATTCCGTTTTCAATGGTGATGGTACCTTTTGTCATAGCGTTGGGTTATGACTCGATTGTTGCGGTTACGGTAACCTATGTTGCTTCCCAGGTGGGGAACGCGGCTTCTTGGATGAGTCCTTTTAGTGTGGCAGTAGCGCAAGGAATTGCTGGCATCCCAGTCTTATCCGGCGCAACTTTCCGTTTAATTATGTGGTTTGTTATTACGGCGCTTTCTGCGTTATACTTATCACTTTATGCAGAACGTATTCGTAAAAATCCAATGAAATCAGAAGTTTATGAATCTGATGCGCATTTCCGTGATCAAATTCAAAAAACAAATGAGGAAAAGAAACCTTTCTTATTAGGGCACAAATTAATTTTATTGGAAATGTTAGTCGTATTAATTTGGATCGTTTGGGGTGTAACGCAGCAAGGCTATTATATTCCTGAAATTGCATCTCAATTCTTTGTAATGGGCTTAGTGGCCGGTATTATTGCAGTATTATTTAAACTTGATGAAATGGGTTGGAATGATATTGCCAAAAGTTTCCAAAGCGGTGCTGCCGATTTAGCCGGAACGGCGATTGTTGTTGGTATGGCAAAAGGAATTTTACTTGTTTTAGGTGGTTCAGATGCGAATATGCCATCTGCCTTAAACACGATGTTGCATAGTGTTGGTGGTTTATTAAGTGGAGTACCAGCAATGGTTGGTGCTTGGGCAATGTATGTTTTCCAAAGTTTATTCAATTTGGTTGTTACTTCAAACTCTGGACAAGCAGCTTTAACAATGCCAATTATGGCGCCACTTGCTGACCTTGTAGGTGTTTCTCGCCAAGTTGCAGTTTTGGCTTACCAATTAGGGGCAGGATTTGTCGATGCGTTTACACCAGTTTCAGCAAGCTTAATCGGTGTTTTAGGTGTTGCACATATCGAGTGGGCAAAATGGGCGAAGTTCCAAATCAAGATGCAAGGTTTCTTCTTTGTCCTGGGTTCTATCTTTATCATTATTGCCATTGCCGTAGGGCTTCAATAAATTTTATTTAACTTTCTCTTTTTAGAGAAAGTTTTTTTTAGGAGCTTTTTGATTTTTTATAATGGAACAAAAAGAACGACTTTCAAAATGTGATTTTTGAAAGTCGTTCTTTTATTTAGATAATTTTTTTATTTTTATAGCGACGACGGAATAAATTGATATCTACAATCTTATCTGTCTTATCCTCAGGTTTATCCTCGGGATTAGCATTTGGATTTGTAGGTATATCAGTGGGTGTTTGGGGAACAGCCTTCCGATCAGGTGCAATATATTCATTTCTAGTTTCTTCTGGTGTTCCTTCATTTTTTTCAACTGTAATTTGTTTTTCAAAATTAAAATTACCATCAAAATTTTCAAAGATTTGACGTTTGTTTGAAAGATGGTAATAAATTATTTCTGGTGGTACACCAAAACGGGCTGGGATCATCGTCATGCCGACACCTGTATTAACAGATAAAATCGTATTCTTTGTTGGTAAATATAAACTGTCCGTATAACGCTTAGCGCCTTGTGTTTTGATATATAAGTAAGGGAGACGTATTTGCCCACCATGGCTGTGTCCGGATAAAACCAAGTCATATTGGTCTAAACTATGAATTGCTTCAATTTGATCAGGCTGATGGGCTAATAAAATGTGCCATTCAGCTAAAGTTGATTCGAAGTTATAGCTGGGACTACCACCACTTAGATCATCAATTCCGACAATATTCATTGAAATTTTAGCATCAGAGCCAAAAACCTCTTCATTAACTAAAGTAGTAAAACCAGCTTCTTTTAATACTTCTTTAACGAAGTACTGGCCACCATGTTTATAATCGTGATTGCCTAACACAGCGATTTTTCCCATTGGCGCTTTAAGTCGTTTTAATTTTTCAATTAAACGATCTGTTTGTTTTTTTGGCCAATGTTTATAATCATCAATCAAATCACCAGTAAAAACGATAATATCTGGTTGCATTTCCATGATAGAACGAATAATTTTGTTCAATCTACGGGGTTTGGACCAACGAGAGAAATGCAAATCACTAATATGGGCAATTGTAACATCGCCTTCTTGGGTAAACATATCATAGGCATCTGAAATATCCAATACGCGTTGCTTGTTTTTACGAATCAAGTAATGCCGTTGCTTGAGCCGACTAGGTTCGATAAAAAATGCATAGACTGAAAATGCTAATAAAATAGCGATAACACCTAGAATGAACTGCATGAAACGGCCTCCTTTAAAATTCTGCTAACTAGTATAGAATATAAGATTGTTTGGGAAAAAGCAATCGAACATCAGATAAGATTTTGCTAAATTTAGATGAAAATTATTTCGTTTTTATTACAAATAAAATAAACGTCGCCTGGATATTGACAGGTAACGTTTAAAACGGCTGTTTCTAGTTGAATTGCGTTTATTTTAAAGTTTTTTTGAAGAATTATGACGCAAACGACTGTTCTTTTTTGGGATAATAAATAACAGCAGTTCATAAGGCATTGCGATAAGGAACCACAGGAGCGAGAGGCTTGTGAAACCTTTGCGATAGAATTTTTGTAAAATGAAGTGAAAAGCAATCACACCGATTAGAAGCAGCACATTTTTTAACCAAAAAGGATCGCTTGAGCTGAATTTCAAAAGCAAAGTCGATAGGAGTGGTACGCCGTAAAAGAAAAAGGCAGTGAGATTTAGCTGCCAATTACGTTTTAATTCCAGCAGAGATAAGACAAACAAAAGTGCAGATAAGATGATACCAATTGGTGGAAATAAACTGGTTAGGAAAAGATAAATTGAACTGTATAAAATCATCATAGGGCCTTTGACTACAGCAGCAAAGGTGATAAAGATGAAGATGAGTAGCAATTGGCCGGTAAAGCTGAATTTTAGCATAAGGCCAAATAAAGCTAAAATAGCAAAGTGTCCCCAAGTCACAATTTGATCTTTCGTAGTTTGAGAATATTTTTGACGCAAGTATTGTGCAAATTGCGGGTATTTGTGATTAAAATTCTCCATATTTTAACTCCTTTTTGTAATAAAAAATTTGGGACTAATAAAAGATAAGTAAGACGCTAAAGCGGGCAAAGAACTAACGACTTTCCTTCTTGTAAAGAAAATTCGTTATCCTACTAGATTTTGAGTAAAAAAACTACTTTAATTATAAAGAAAAACGAGAAACTTAAATCAGACTTAGGGCGGATTTTGCAACGTTAAGAGATTGGGTTTTAAAAGATTAGAGCAGGCTAACAACTAAATTTTTACAAAAGTTATTTTTTTATAGGGGCTTTACTTTAGAGACAAACGTTTTTGTGCTAAAGTTACTAATGAAATGAAAGTGAGTAGCGATAGTTTTATACTGTGGATTATCGTGTTATGATGGAGCTGTTTGTCCTCATTTAAATTAAACAAAAGATAAATTAATTAAGGAAGTGAATCTGGTGATTTTTGATTCCCATACACATTTGAACGCGGAGCAATTTAATGAAGATATTCCCGAAACTATTCAACGGGCGAAAGAACTTGGTGTAACGGAGATGGCTGTGGTCGGTTTTGACACGCCGACAATTGAAAAAAGTTTAGCTTTAAGTCAAGAATATGCCAATATTTATAGTATTATTGGCTGGCATCCAACCGAAGCAGGTAGCTATACAAAAGAGATCGAAATTCAACTGCAAGAACAATTGACAATGCCTAAAGTAGTAGCCTTAGGTGAAATTGGTTTGGACTATTATTGGATGGAAGATCCAAAAGAAGTACAAGAAAAAATTTTCCGTCGCCAAATTGCGATTGCAAAAGAAATGCATTTGCCTGTTAGTATTCATACCCGTGACGCGCTAGAAGATACGTACCGTATTTTAAAAGACGAGAAGATAGCAGAGATTGGCGGAATTATGCATAGCTTTAGTGGTAGTAGTGAATGGGCAAAACGCTTCTTAGATCTTGGTATGCATCTATCTTTTAGCGGCGTTGTGACTTTTAAAAAAGCACTAGATGTACAAGAGGCAGCGACGATTGTTCCTCTTGAGCGTCTTTTAGTGGAAACAGATGCGCCTTTTCTAGCACCAGTTCCTTATCGTGGTAAACGTAATGAACCAGGCTATACGCGCTATGTGGTAGAGAAAATTGCAGAATTACGTCAAATACCTTTTGAAAAAGTAGCAGCTATTACCCGGGAAAATGCCCATCGTTTGTTTGAGATTGCCCAATGAATAAGCCGGTAATTGAAGAGATTATTGTCGTTGAAGGAAAAGACGATACAAGAAGGCTGCAAGAAGTTGTTAAAGCAGATACCATTGAAACAATTGGTTCAGCAATTAACGATGATATTTTAGCTCAAATTGAACATGCTTATAACACGCGAGGTGTCATTATTTTTACGGACCCAGATTTTTCTGGAGAAAAAATCCGGAAAATAATTATGGAAGTTGTACCTGGGGCAAAACATGCCTTTTTACCTCGTAAGGAAGCTACCCCTAATCGTAGTCATGGTTCTCTAGGCGTAGAACATGCTAGTGATGATGCAATTTTAGAAGCTTTACGAAAAGTTGTGACACCGGTAGATACGAATGAGGAAATTCCTTTAATCAGTAGACAAAGCTTAATAGACTATGGTTTAATAGCGGGAGCTTCTGCCAAACTATTACGGGAAAAACTCGGCGATAAATTGAAAATTGGGTACACTAACAGTAAACAGTTGACCAAGAGATTAGCAATGTTTCGTATCACGCCCGAAGAATTAAAGACAGCGATGCAGGAAATCAAAAAAGAGTTGGAGGACGACCTTGAAAGACACACGTGATATTGCCACACCTTCAAAAACCAAAGAAATTTTACAAAAGCATGGGTTTACCTTTAAAAAAAGTTTAGGCCAGAATTTTTTAACAGAACCCAATGTTTTAAGAAAAATTGTTGCTACAGCTGAAATTGATGAACAGACGAATGTCATTGAAGTAGGTCCGGGAATTGGTGCCTTAACAGAACAATTAGCAAAATCTGCCAAAGAAGTTTTAGCTTTTGAAATTGATGATCGCCTAATTTCCGTCTTAGCAGATACATTGCATGACTATCAAAATGTCAAAGTGATTCATCAAGATGTTTTAAAAGCAGATTTGCTGAAATTAACGACAGAAAACTTTACTGATAATAGTCTTCCATTAAAAGTTGTGGCAAATTTACCTTATTACATTACAACGCCAATTATGATGCATTTTTTGGAAAGTGATTTACCAGTAGCTGAAATGGTTGTAATGATGCAAAAAGAGGTAGCTGATCGTATCTCGGCTGTACCAGGGACCAAAGCATATGGTTCTTTATCAATTGCTGTGCAATACTTTATGGAAGCGAAATTAGCGTTCATCGTTCCAAAAACAGTTTTTGTGCCTCAACCGAATGTTGATTCGGCTATTTTGAAATTAACTCGTCGTAATCAACCAGCTGTGAAAGTTGTAGATGAGAGAGAATTCTTTAAATTAACCAAAGCAGCTTTTCAATTACGGCGGAAAACACTTTGGAATAATTTACTTCATGCTTATGGAAAAGATGAAGAAACTAAAACTTGGCTGCTACAAAGCTTAGAACGAGCTGCCATTGACCCGAAACGACGGGGAGAGACATTATCCTTGGCTGAATTTGCTGCTTTGAGTAATGCGATGTTGACAATTAAAAAGTAGAAGATGAAAAAGCCTTTCGCTATTTGGTGCGAAAGGTTTTTTTATTCATCAATAGTTTAATGAAATATTTCAGTATTCTTTCGTGAAAGAAATCAATATGTCTTGACACATTGGCTGATTACCAATAAAATAGAAAAGAATTAAGTGTCTTGACACTTAAATTAAGATTAAACTAAACGTTGTATTTTTCAAGGAGGAAAAAATGAGAAATAATTCTGTGCGTCATCTAACTATTGCAGCACTATTAATTGGCTTGGGAATCATGATTCCGATGGTTATGCCCAAAATTGTAATTGGACCAGCATCTTTTACCTTAGCAAGTCATGTGCCATTATTTATTGCAATGTTTTTTTCGCCAGCAGTGGCTATTGCTGTTTCATTAGGGACAACTTTTGGTTTTTTAGTTTCGGGATTACCAGTTATTATTGCGTTGCGTGCGTTAACTCATGTCATTTTTGCAACAATTGGGGCACTTTATCTGCAAAAAAATCCGCAAATCGTATTACAAAATGGACAATTTACTTTAGCCAATGTTCGTTTTCAAATATACAATGTCATATTGGGGTTGATTCATGCAGCTGCAGAAGTAGTCGTTGTGCTTGCTTTTAACATGATTAATCTTGGTACACCAGGAACTTATGATGGCGGTGTCTTTTATTTCTATTTTGTCTTGTTAGGCTTTGGCGGTGTGGTGCATAGTTTAGTGGACTACAATATCGCGTATTTTGTAGCAGGAACACTAAGTAAACACTTTGATATTCCTATATTTACAAAGGCGTTGAAATTACAAAAAAGCGTTATGAGTAATGTGAAAAGTGCGCTAACAAAATAATCACTTTTTCCTGTCATAAATTTATGGCAGGATTTTTTTTCAAAAAAGCAGAAAGAAAAATTATGACATTTTAGATGGGGACTTATCTAAAAGTAATTAATGGAAATGAATAGAATTTTAACGTCAAACGTGAGAGCAATTTATTTTTGGTGTAAGCACTTAGAATCTTAACGTTCGTTACAAATTTTTAAGACCTAAAGTGTGATTAGCTTGTTGTAGCAATAGATTCGTGCTATATTTTAGGCGGGGTTTTTATAGCCTCAAATATGACAGAGTAGGAAATAAAGCGTTAAGTGTCTGAGGGATGGGATGTTGCCCTTAGGACGAAGAATTGCATGCAATTCGCGGTTTTATTTTCGCATTCGCTGCATTATTTTATGCGGCAGCTCTATTAAGGAGATGCTGAGTTATGAAAAGAAAAGTCGACGCTTACATGATTGCGGTCATGGCAATGTTGATTGCTTTGATGGTTGTTTTGTCGCAGGTTTTCGGGTTTGAAACCCAATTGCTAAAAATCACTTTTAGTTTTGTACCTGAAGTGGTGATGGCAACTTTGTTTGGTCCTTTTTGGACTGGAGTCGGTGCAGTGGTTGCAGATGTGATTGGCAATACTTTGTTAGCAAAAGCACCATTTTTTATCGGCTTTACGTTTAATGCCTTCTTAGGTGGACTAATTTATGGTTTTTTCTTTTACAAAAAAGAAATTACATGGAAAAATTCTTTCTTGTGTGTGCTAGTAAACACTGTAGTTTTTAGCTTTTGCTTAACACCACTGTGGTTATCATTAATGTATGGTATTGATTTGACCAATGCAGGTTTATGGACGACACGCTTGATTAAGGCCGCCATCATGATTCCTTTAGAAACAATGATTATTTATATAGTAGGACGCGCTTTACCGTATCGACGTCTTGCAAAAAGACTTCATTCGAATTAAACAAATACCCGTCCTTCATCCCAGGGCGAAAAAAACCGTAGGACTTGTCTTCAGACAACTCCTACGGTTTTTTTGATGGAAAACAAAAGCGGTATTTCCATGCTTTACAGTTACTCATGTTAGAATAAAGTAGAGAGTAAAAGTAATGGAATTGTTTTAAGGAGGAAAAATGAAAAATTTTTTGATTATTCTTTTGACTGCAATTATTTTAGTTTTAGGAAGCTTTTTTATTTTAAATTTATTTTTTGATTTTACGGGTAAGCAAGAAAATGAAAAAAATACAGCTTCTTCTAAAACAGTAATAAAAGAAATGCCAACTTCTAACAGTGAAGAAGTGGATCATAGTGTAAAAGAAAAGCTGAAAAATATGAGTTTAGAAGAAAAGGTCGGACAATTATTTTTTGTTCGGGTACCAGAACAAAATCAAGTACAAGATATTGAAACATACCATTTAGGTGGTTATGTGCTCTTTGGGCGTGACATGGAGAATGAAACAAAGGAGAGTTTGATTGAAAAGATAAAAAGTTACCAAGATGCTAGTGATATTCCTTTACTAATTGGCTCTGATGAAGAAGGAGGCACAGTCACACGTCTTAGTCAAAATGCCAATTTAATCACAGCCCCCTTTGCTTCCCCACAAGCATTATACGAAGCGGGCGGTTTTGCAGCGATTAAGTCCGATACTATTAGTAAAGCAAAAATTCTCCACGAATTTGGCATTAACGCAGGATTATTTCCTATCGCAGATGTTGCAACAGATCCTAATGCCTTTATTTACGATCGTACGATTGGTTTAGATGAAGAGGAAACCAGTGAATATGTCACTACAGTTGTAAAAGCATTGGCAGCAGAAAAAAGTGGCTCTACCTTAAAACATTTCCCAGGATATGGAAATAATCGGGATTCTCATGTTGAAATTGTACATGATACCCGGAGTTTGCAAGAATTACGCCAAACCGACTTTAAACCATTTAAAGCGGGAATTAAAGCAGGAGCAGACAGTATTTTAGTATCACATAATATTATTACGCACATTGATCAGACAAAACCTGCCTCTATTTCTAAACCGGTACATGATGTATTACGAAATGAATTAGGATTTAAAGGTGTGATTATGACAGATGATATGGATATGGCGGGCTTAGCTGATTTTATTTCTCAAGCAGAGGCAGGCTTAGCTGCCTTACAAGCAGGAAATGATTTGATTATGTCTTCTAGTTACCAGGTGCAAATTCCGACTATTTTAGCAGCGATAAAAGCAGGTAAATATGCGGAATCTGACTTAGATACAGCAGTTGTACGTGTTTTAACATGGAAAAAAGAGTTGGGTCTATTGAACTAAATAAAAAAATTGGCGCACATGCAGCTTTAGATTTGATTGCATGCGTGCCAACTTTTTTTATTTAGATTAAGATTGCTCGAATTGTGCTTGGTAAAGTTCAGCGTAATATCCTTTTTGGGCTAATAAACTTTCGTGGCTACCTTGTTCCACAATTTCGCCTTGATCCATGACGAGAATTTTATCAGCAGCTTGAATCGTGGCTAAGCGATGAGCGATAACAAAGCTCGTTTTTCCTTTCATCATGGCTAAAAACGCTGCCTGTATTTTTTGCTCGGTGAGAGTATCAACAGAGCTAGTAGCCTCATCTAGGATTAGTAAATGAGGTTCAGAGATCATGGTACGGGCAATTGTCAATAATTGACGTTGTCCGTCTGATATTTTGATACCACTGGCTCCAATGAAGGTATCTAATTTTTGTGGAAGACGTTGCACGTAATCATACATATAGGTTTTTTGTAAGGCTTCATAAATTACGGCGTCAGTTGCATGGGGGTTACCATAAGTAAGGTTTTCCCGCAAGCTGGCGTCAAAAAGCCAAGTATCTTGTAATACCATTCCAAAACTTTGACGTAAACTATCGCGACTGATCTGACGAATATCGTGGCCGTCTAAAGTAATCATTCCAGCATCAACTTCATAAAAACGCATCAATAAATTGACTAATGTTGATTTTCCAGCACCGGTTTTTCCTACAATCGCAATTGTCTCGCCAGGATTGGCCGTAAAATTGAAATCATGAATTAAGTGTTGGTCTGCTGTATAGCTAAAGTCAACATGGGAAAAGACAACTGCACCTTTAACTGTTGTTAAGGTGATGGCGTCTGGCGCATCAGGTGTTTCGATTTTTTGATCTAAAATTTCAAAGGTTCGAATTAAGCCGGCAATGGCTGTTTGAATTTGCGTCGTTATACCAGAAAGTTCAATAAAAGGTTTGGTAAATTGACTGGCATAAATGGTGAAACTAGAAATGATGCCAATTGTCACCAATTCACTTCCATTTAAAACTAATAGTCCGCCGACAAATCCAACGGCTAAATAGGCCAAATGATCAACAAATCGGGACATGGGATTGGTTAAAGAGGAAGAGAATTGCGCCTTTTGTCCCCGTACGTTTAATTCCTGATTGATAGTTTCAAATTTTACTTGGTTTACATCTTCTTGTTGGAAAGCTTTGACGATTTTTTGATTGCCTACCATTTCTGTGACAAAGCCAGATATTTCGCCGACAATTTCTTGTTGACGTGCAAAATTAGCTTGAGATTGTGAGGCTACTAACCAACTCACAAGAAAAATGATGGGCGTTGCCACTAAAACCACGAAAGTCAGGACAACACTTAAACGCAGCATGACTACAAATGCAATTAACACGATAGAAACACCAGAAAATACTTGGTTAAAAACAGCGGCGACAGCAATTGCAATGTTATCCATATCATTGGTAAAACGACTAACGATATTTCCATGGGGCGTTTGATCATAATAACTTAATGGTAATTTATTTAAATGTGTAAAAGCATCTTTGCGTAGTTGGCCGGCTGCAAAATAAGCAATTTTATTTGATAAGCGTTGGATGAACAACTGACTAAAAACTGTTAGTAAAACAACACTTGCAAAGAGTAACAAAATATGGTTTAAATTAGCAAAATTGACTTGTTTTTTTCCTAACATTTGATCGACTGCTTGTCCGATTTGATAGGTGATAAAAACACTTGCGCCTCCTGCGATGATGCCTAAAAAGATGGCCGCCCAAATTTCTTTTTTAAAGGATAACAAGTAAGGATTAAACCGTCTTAAAACGGACCAGTCGATTTTTTTTGACTTCATAATGAGACCTCCTCTTGTGAGTGCACAATTGCTTGATATTGGGGTGAAGTAGCAAGTAATTGTTCATGAGTTCCTAAACCAACTTGTTTTCCAGCGTCTAGCACTAAAATTTGTTGCGCTTCTTGAATGGAACGGACACGTTGCGAAATAATAATAAGCGTTCCATTTAATTCTCTTTGCAAGGCTTGGCGTAATTCTAAGTCGGTTTTGTAATCTAAGGCACTCAGAGAATCGTCCAAAATCAAAATACGAGGATTCGAAATTACCGCTCGCGCAATTGTTAGGCGTTGTTTTTGCCCACCAGAAAAGTTTTTACCCCCTTCAAAAATAGGAGTTTCCAATCCCTTAGGTAAAGCTGCGACAAAATCTTTGGCTTGGGCTAATTCAAGAGCTGCCCAACATTGTGCATCTGTCGCATCTTTTTTACCCCATTGGAGATTTTCTTTAATTGTGCCACTAAATAAGACCGCAGTTTGCGGTACCATTGCAATTTCAGCACGTAATTTTGTTAGAGGCCAATTTCTTACATCCAGATTATCTACGGACACACTGCCACAGGTAACATCATAAAAGCGTGGAATGAGTTGAGATAAAGTGGACTTACCGCTTCCAGTCGGACCAATGATACCTAGAGTACTACCAGGGGCAACAGTAAAATTAATATCTTTTAACACGAGACCAAATTGAGGAGCAAAACGAAAATCAACATTTTGAAATGCAATTGCGCCTTGGTGTTTAGCAGTTTTTATCAGACTCAATTTTTCTGTGTTTACTCTAACACGCTCAGTTGTATTTGGAATACTTGGTGTTGTTTGCAAGACTTCATTTACGCGGTTAGCAGAAGCGGCAGCACGGGTAAAAATGATAACTAAATTGGAAACGACAATTAATGCCAGCAACATTTGATTCATATAATTTACTAAAGCTAAAATTTGCCCCTGAGCTAAATGTCCTGTATTTACTTTAAAGCCGCCTAAGTAAAAAAGAGCAAGTATGCCGATATTCATAATGAACGTTGTAGCTGGTGTTAAAAGAGCAGAAATATTTGTAACACGTTCATAAATGGTCGATAAATCATCTGTGCGTTTGGCAAAATGATTTATTTCTGTTTTACGGCGGGAAAACGCACGAATAACGCGGACGCCACTTAAATTTTGACTCACGAGTTCGTTTATAATATCCAATTTTTGCTGTACTTTTTGGTAGAGAGGGACCGTTGTCTTAATGATAAAAAATAAAATGAGACAAAACAACGGCAAGGTGATTAAAAAGACGATTCCTGCTTGCCAGTCAATGGTAAAGGCCATAATAACAGCTCCGATACTTAAAAAAGGGGCTCTGACAACTAAACGAATTAACATTGCAAGTGCTAGCTGTAATTGATTGATGTCACTTGTCATGCGTGTAATTAAAGTATCTGTCCCAAAAAGATTTAATTCAGCATGCGAAAAGCTATTAATCTTTTTCATTACTTGATTTCGAAGTTCTGTCCCAAAATTCTGGGAAGCAATAGAAGCATAATATTGACAGATGATGGCACATAACAGCCCAATGATAGACATACATATCATCCAACCAGTCATTTGCCAAACGACGTGGTGATTATTTTGGCGAATACCTTGGTCCACTAATTGGGCCATTAAAAGCGGGAGGATTAATTCAAAAACGGCTTCCAAAAACTTGAAAAAAGGTCCTAGAATAATTTGTTTGCGATATTTTTTTGCATACACCAATAATTGAAACATTTAAAAACTCCTATCGTTTAGCGAATAGTTGCGACATAGAAAAATATAATGAACAAAACTTTCTATTACTTTTAATCGCTGCAATTTTTAGCTTACTTTTCTTATTGTAACCTAGGAAGCAAATCGAGAAAAGGCAGGCTGTTTCAGCTAGAAAAGTCACTGAAATTTGATACAATAAAGAGGACTTAGAAATTATTTGAAGAATTTGGAGCAAATTGTGCAAGGAGGAGGTAATCATGCAAGAGTTTATCACAGTAGTACTCTTGTTTTTTTGTTATTCATTTGTCGGCTGGTTATGGGAAACAATTTTTTGTTCGATTAAAGCTGGAAAATTTGTTTATCGCGGGTTTTTAATGGGGCCTATTACACCAATTTATGGTTTTGGTATTTTAATGGTTTTATATTTTTTACGACCATTTCACGACAATTTGCTACTATTATATATCTTTGCAGCAGTTTTAGTGACAGTTTTAGAATATGTTACAAGTTATGGTTTAGAAAAATTATTCCATGCTTCTTGGTGGGATTATCATGATGTTCCGCTAAATATTAACGGACGTGTAGCTATTCCAGTGTCCTTATTTTGGGGGATTGGGTGTGTGTTGATTGTGAAAGTGATTCATCCACGGGTGATGTTAGCTGTTAATTGGCTGTCAGTGCATTTTGGTTTTTATCTTCCCGTCATTTTAATTGCGATTATGATGTTTGATTTGGGCTATACCTTAGCTAACTTGGCATCATTCCAAAGTATGACTAAAAAAATTGCTGGAGAATTAGACAAACGTAAAGAGGAATTGAAGGATAGTTTTGATGAAAAAAAAGATACTGTACAACAGCGCTTAGAATTAACGCAGTATTTTAAAGAGCATCCAGAAGCAGAAAATGCCTTTCCACGGCTTAATTTTCACCAAAGAAGACTGTTAAAAAACTTTAATCGTCTAAAATTGGATAATGTTAAAAGTTTAGAAAATGTACGACAATATGTTTTGAATCACAAAAAAAATTAGGCAGATATTACGAGAATATTACAAAAAATGTAAGCGGGGAGAAGCTAGTATTTTCCTCGCTTTTTTGTTGTACAAAACTTTTAATCAAGCACCAAATTATCTTCTAAGGGATAGAGGCTGTAATAAAATGTAATCTAACTGAAATGATACATACACCTTTCCTTTGTATAATAAGTGGCGTTGGAGATTAGAAAAGAAAGGTGTGGATTTTGTGAAGGCAAAAAAAATGGTGACAGCACTGATAGCTGTTTTAGCTGTCAATCTTGTCAGCCCAGTATTTGCAGCAGCGGAATCATTGGACTCATTAAACGAACAAGAGTCTACTATCACACGTCAGAGTAATCAAATCAGCGCCGAGGTACAATTGGCCTTAAACGACGTGAATGACAAATATGATCAAGTAGAAAAAACAAAAGCTAAAATTGCTGAAAATGAAGCAAAGTTAGCTAAAGCACAAAAAGATATTGCTACAACACAACAAAATATCGAAAAACGCAAAGAAATCATGGCAGAGCGCTTAAAAGAAATTCAAGTAAACGGTGGTGCAGAACGTGATTGGTCTGTCTTATTGGACGCCAAAAATTTACAAGAATTTATCAACCGCGCGTATGGGATGACGTTATTGCAAAATGCGCAAAAACAAAAAGTTATTGATTTAAACACTGAAAAAGAAAAATTGGAAAATTTAAAAGCTACAGCGCAAAAAACAACGGCTAGTCTAGAGGATAATAAAGCTAGCTTAGAAGCTGAAGCCACCGAATTAGATAGTAAAATTGCCAATTTAAAACAACAATTAGCTGATAATCAAAGTACATTGCAAAAAATTGCTCAAAGTAAAGAAGTCGAGACAGCTCGCTTAGCTGCTGAAAAAGCAGAAAAAGAAAAAGCTGCAAAAGAACAAGCAGCTGCAAAACAAGCCGCAAAAGAGCAAGAAGCTGCTAGAGAGCAAGCAGCAGTTAAAGAAAATGCTGCAAGTGAAGAGACAACAAACACTACTGTGAGTAAACCAACTGAGTCAAATAGTAATACTGACACTGGCACAAGCAGCAGTGAATCAAATAATGAAACAAATAATGGCGGCAGTACATCAGGTGGTAAAACCATGATGATGGAATCAACTGCTTATTCTTATGCTGAACCGGGGGCAAGTTATTTAACAGCCAGTGGAACGGACTTACGTCAAAATCCACAAGCTGTAGCAGTAGATCCAACTGTCATTCCACTGGGAACGGTGGTTGAAGTTCAAGGTTATGGTGTCGCATTAGCTTTAGATACAGGTGGAGCCATTAAAGGCAATATCATCGACGTCCATTTTCCCACAGTTGCTCAATGTAACAAATGGGGGAGACGTCAAGTTCAAGTAACGATTCGGGGATAAATCAAGTGGGAAAAGTAGCATTAGTAAAGTCTAATGCTACTTTTTATTTTATGCCCGAAAAATAAGAGGCAGTTTGAAATTTTTCTTTTACAATAAAGTTTATAATCTAAAATGGCAAAATCTATCAAGAATAGCTCTAATTTTTTTCCTGATTTCATAAGAAATTTTGCATAGTTTTGCTTTATCTTTCCCCTTATCTTGTGTGCGAGATGCGTTAAAAAAAGATAGACTTATAAAATCTGTTATACAAAAAAGAGTTAATCTATTTGAAATTTTTATGAATCTTTCTTGAATATACAAGTATGAAAGCAGTAAAGCTTTTCGGTTTAAAAAAATAATAATTAAAGCTAATTGTTATTTTTTTAAATTCTCAAATTTTCGCTTAAAAAAAGCCACTTTCCTTTTATCGGCTAGAATTCTTTGGAAATTGAAATTGCCCTTTAAAAATACTTAACTGTAACGTATAATAGGCTAGAGATTTTGTATAAATAATTGTTATCTATAGTGAGTTAGGAGCGTGCGTACATGGGTAACCCCCTTATTAAAACGATCGCCGTCGCAGCTGTGGGAATTGGTGCAGTCGCGATTTGTTTTGTCGGTTATCGTGAAAACAACAACAAACAGTATCAGCAAAAAGTCAGCTATGCTGAAACGGCAGTCAAAAAAGATGAAGCCTCTATTAACGAGGTAAATAGTGCAATCACAGCTCTTTATACTAGTAAAGAAAAGGTTTTTTTGAAAAGAGGCATTACTGAAGCTGAATTAACGCAGACTGGTGCAAAATTAGATGGAATCAAAGTTTCAGCCGATGATTTTGGTATCGAAGAAAACGATTTGCCTAAGAATATGAAAAAGATTGCGAAAGAAAAAGAAGTACTAAACAAGCAAATGGCAGATGCTGAAGCAAAATTTGCGATTCAAAACAATGTGGATACTTTATTTGAAAAACCAGTGAGCAACTGGCAAAAAGCACAGAATAATGTCGTTATCAAAACGAAGTTAAAAGATACGGACGTTGGTACAATCAGAGAACGGGTTAGTTTTATCGATGAAAGTGACTGGACAAAATTAGTAAAAGAGTACCTTTCTTACGCAGATGCTCAATTAAAGCGGGTAGCAGAGATTAATAAATCTCTTGAGAGCATGTTAAAAGATGACAAAATCACCAATAAAGCAACCTATGAAAAGTATTTAAGTTTAGTAAATAGTATCAGCCAAGTTCGTAACAAGAATTTGAAAGAAGAATTTACCGAAAAAGCAGACAAAATTTCAGAACAATTAGGGCTAGGTACAACGGGATATAATGATAACGCAACAAGTGACGCAGCGTCTTATTCAGATGAAGCAACGCAAGCAAACGATGCAAGTAATTATCAAAGTGAAGCAAGCGATACAGAAGCTGGAGATTCATATTCTGAAACTGGCTATTAGAAAAGGAGAAAGATATGTCTAAAGGCAAAAAGATTGTTTTAGGAATTGTAGGATTTATTGCGATTTTAACAATTGCTGCAGTGGGAATTGGTGCGAAGGTCTATATGGATTTAAGTGGTTCTGTGAAGAAAACGTATGAATCTGTAGAAAGACAATTGGATACGAAACGTAAAGAAGAACAAAAACAAGTGATTGCAGAAAAAAAACCTTTTTCTGTTTTATTACTAGGGATAGATACAGGCGACTTAGGGCGAACAGAAATCGGCCGTTCAGACACGATGATGGTAGCCGCAGTGAATCCTACTGCTAAAAAAACGTTAATTACCAGTATCGCCCGCGATACATATGTCGACATTGTCGGTAAAGGCACCAAAGATAAAATTAATCACGCTTATGCGTTTGGTGGTGCGGGGATGTCTATGGATACAGTTGAAAAGTATTTGGATATTCCGGTAGATCACTATGTGGCTATTAATATGAAGGGCTTAAAAGAGTTGGTTGATGCTGTAGGTGGTATTACAGTAAGCAACGACCAAAAATTCACTCAAGATAGTTACACTTTTGAGTACGGCCAAATTCATCTGAATGGAGACCAAGCATTATCTTTTTCGCGGATGCGTCATGAAGATCCGCGAGGCGATTATGGACGGCAAGAACGCCAACGTAAAATTGTAACGGGTGTTGCCAAACAATTACTAACGTTTGATGGTGTAACTCGCTATAAGGAAGTATTGGACGCTATGGAAACTAATGTCAAAACGGACATGAGTTTTGATGATATGAAAAAAATTGCAGCAGACTATCGTGGTGCTTTTGAAGAAATTCAACAAGATCAAATGCAAGGTGAAGGCTTCATGCAAGACGGTATTTCTTACCAACGGGTTAGTGAAACCGAATTAAATCGTGTTCAAACTGAAATGAAAAAAGCACTCGATGTAAATAACTAAAGAAAGTGGCGGAAAAATGGAAGAGACAATTAGTCTGAAACAAATTTTTGATATTTTACGAAAACATTTAGCTTCAATTTTTATTTGCAGTTTTATTGGTTTAGCTTTAGCGGGTATTGCAACGTTTTTTATTATTACGCCAAAGTATAGCTCGCAAGCGCAGTTAATTGTGACTTTACCACAAGGAGATGCAACGGCTAACCCTAATGATGTCAATACAAATCTACAAATGATTAATACCTATAAAGAATTGGTGACCGGCGATTTGGTTATTGATCAAGTTAAAGATCGTTTGGAATCAGAATATAATTTGGATATGACAACAGGTGAGATTAAAGGAGCACTAGAAGTCACGCAACAACAGAATTCATTAATGTTTTCGATTAAGGCAACCGACAGTAGCGCCATTAATGCAGAACATATTGCCAATACCACTTCACAAATTTTCCAAGAAACAGCTAAAGACGTTTTAGAAGTGAATAAAATTTCAATTATTTCAAAAGCAACGGCAAGTATGGCACCCGTATCACCAAACAACAAACTAAACTTGGCTATTGGTCTTGTTCTAGGTTTAATGATTGGCGTGGGATTATCCTTCTTATTAGAATTATTAGACCGGACGGTTAAAGATGATAAATTTGTCTCTGAGGATTTGGGATTAACCATTTTAGGTACGGTACCGCAAATGAGTCAAAAAGAATTGGATGCTACGATTCAAAAGAAACCGCTAATTCCTTCGTTTAAGAAACCAAGTAATTCGAACAAAAAAGAAGTAAGTGCATCTCGACGCAGTCGCTCACGTGTATAAGGAGGAGTAAAAATGTCAAAAAAACATACCGAACGTAAAGGCACACAAACTCATCCCGTGAGTTTGATTACATTAGTCGATCCATCTTCACCAATTTCAGAACAGTTTCGAACGATTCGAACCAACATCCAATTTGCCTCTTCTGCTGATCGTCAAATTAGAACGATCGTGGTTACCTCTTCAGGACCCGGAGAAGGTAAATCAACAAGTTCAGCCAATTTAGCAGTTGTCTTTGCAAAATCAGGGCAACGGGTGCTGTTAGTGGATGCGGATATGCGTAACCCTACGGTGTATAAAACCTTTAATTTAAGTAATGAAGTAGGATTAAGTACCGTACTAAGCACTCAAAGAAGTGTCTTAGAAGCAGCCCAACCATCAGGAATTGAGAATTTATCCATCCTAACGAGCGGACCCAAAGCTCCAAATCCTTCTGAGTTACTCGGTTCTGCTCGAATGGATCAAGTAATTGATGAAGCCCGCAATTTATACGATATTGTCATTTTTGATATGCCACCGGTTGTAGCAGTGACCGATGCCCAAATCATGGCATCAAAAGCGGACGGTACAGTGCTGGTTATTCGTGAAAATGTCTCTCGTAAAGAATCACTTGTGAAAGCCCGTGATTTATTAAAAATGGTGGGTGCCCGCGTATTAGGCGTTGTCTACAATGGCGCACAACATACCAAAGATCAAGGTTACTACTATTATTATGGCAGTTAATTAAATTAAAAGGAGTGTCGGTACAATGATTGATTTACATTGTCATATTTTACCCGGGATAGATGATGGAGCAGAAGATTTAGCAGCAAGTATTGCAATGGCTGAAAAAGCAATTAGCCAAGGCATCACACATATCTTGTGTACGCCCCATCATAATAACGGCAAATATACTAATCCAAAGTCTAGCGTTGTACCGCAAGTCCTGTCTCTACAAGATGAATTGGACAAGCGTAACTTGCCACTGACTGTGCTGGAAGGACAAGAAGTTCGGATTACGGGGGAGCTAATTTCAGAAGTTCAAAATGATAATATTTTATTTACAGATTTAGCTGATACATATATTTTAATTGAGTTTCCGACAATGGATGTCCCAGCATATACTGAAGATATTTTCTTTCAATTACGTAGTCTGGGGAAGATTCCGGTTATCGTACACCCAGAACGAAATGCGAAATTTAGAGAGGATCCCAATCGATTAATAGAGTATTTGGATATGGGATGTTTGGCACAATTAACGGCACCGAGTTATGTTGGAATTTTTGGGAAGTCTATTCAGAAAACCGCCAAAGAAATGGTGGAACACAATCTGGTGCAAATGGTTGCTTCTGATGCTCATGGGGTAAATAAGCGGAATTTCTATCTGAAAGAAGCTTATGAGGCAATTACGAAGGATTTTGGTGAAGAAAAAGTTGCTGCAATGAAACAAGTAGCAAAAGATTTGTTGAATGGGGATCAAATCGTCATGCCGAATTATACGGTTGTGAAAAAGAAAAAATTCGGGTTATTTTAGGGGGAATAAGGGTTGTTTGCACTAACAAGAAGAAGAAAAATTGCAATTTTGGTTGTGGTTGACTGTATTTTAATTGCGATTGCTAATTTATTAGCGTATGTATTTATGAAACCTTTCGTACCAATTTCAGAAAAATTTGTATTTTTATCTACATTACTTTCAATTGGCTTATATTTAGTTTTTGGCTTTACTTTTCACGTTTTTACGCGAATTAATCGGTATACAAATTTAAGAGAAATGATTGCGATATTTTTAGCAACGACTTTTCAGTCTTTGGTGAGTTTGATTGTGTTGTCCTTTTTTGCAGATCATCTTTTTAGTCGACGTTTAGAATTATTTACATATATTTTAGCAACATTTTTGATTATTAGTAGTCGTCTTATCTGGCGTCTGTTTGTTGAATGGCGAAATATGCGAGGGACAAATCAAGATATAAATGAAGAGAAACGTACCCTAATTGTTGGTGCTGGCGAAGGGGGACGTATTCTTCTAAATAGTTTTTTAGGTTCCAAAACAGCGGGTGACATTGATGTCATTGGTTTTGTTGACGATGACCCAAATAAGCAAAAAATTTATCTTTCGGGTAGACGGGTATTGGGAAAAGTTCGCGATTTACCAGAACTTGTACGACAAAATAATATCGATATGGTGACAATTGCTATTCCTTCCTTACAACGAAAAAAGTTGCGTGAGATTTTTCAATTATTGGAATCATCTGAAGTGAAAGTTAACACGATGCCTTCAATGGAAGAAGTTGCCGCAGGAAAAGTTAGCTTATCACGTTTAAAAGAAATTGATGTTGTGGATTTGCTTGGTAGAGAAGAAGTAACATTAGATATTGCTTCGATTAAGGATCAATTAACGGGAAAAACCATCTTAGTAACTGGAGCAGGCGGATCAATTGGGTCAGAAATATGTCGGCAAGTTTCTAATTTTAACCCGAAACGAATTTTATTACTGGGTCACGGAGAAAATTCAATTTACCAAATTCATCGAGAATTGACCACAAAATATAAAGACAAGATAATCGACTATGTGCCAATTATCGCCGATGTGCAAGATCGTAAATTAATTTTTGAATTAATGGAACGGTATCAACCGGATATCGTGTATCACGCAGCAGCCCATAAACATGTTCCTCTAATGGAGTATAATCCCAGAGAATCTGTGAAAAATAATGTGTTTGGTACCAAAAATGTGGCTGAAGCTGCTAAGGCAAATAATGTAAAGAACTTTGTTATGATCTCAACAGATAAAGCCAATAATCCACCTAATGTGATGGGGTCTACAAAACGAATTGCAGAAATGATTGTAACTAGTCTTAATGAAACTGGAAAAACGAAATTTTCTGCTGTGCGATTTGGGAATGTATTAGGCTCTCGGGGGAGTGTTATTCCATTATTTAGAGAACAAATCGCTAAAGGTGGCCCCGTGACTGTCACAGATTTTCGCATGACGCGATATTTCATGACTATACCTGAGGCCAGTCGGTTAGTAATTCAATCGGGAGCACTGGCAAAAGGTGGCGAAATCTTCGTTTTAGATATGGGTGAACCAGTGAAGATTTTAGATTTAGCGAAAAATATGATTCGCTTGAGCGGCTACAGTGAAGATGATATTAAAATTGTCGAAGCGGGAATTCGTCCTGGGGAAAAACTTTATGAAGAACTAATGTTGGATAAGGAACGTAACGATGAAGAAGTTTATGAAAAGATTTTTGTTGGGAACATTAAAGGCTTTGACTTAGAGCACGTTATGACGTTTGTTCAAAGTCTAGCAAATGTTGATGATAAAGAATTGGCTAAAGAGGTTGTTGCTTTTGCCAATGCATCCAGTAAATAGGAGGAGCTATGCGTGTATCAAAATAGCATAAAAAGAGTCGTTGATTTTATTTTAGCACTAATGGGAATTATTATTCTCTCACCAATTCTATTAATTCTTTGTATCGCCATAAAAATTGACTCTCGTGGTCCGATTATTTTCAAACAGAAAAGAGTTGGGTTAAATAAGAGTCACTTTAATATTTTGAAATTTCGAACTATGAAAGTTGATACGCCTAAAGAGATGCCAACTCATTTATTAGAAAATCCTGATTTTTTTATTACGAAAGTAGGGAAATTTCTACGAAAAACTAGTCTTGATGAGTTGCCTCAACTTTTTAATATTTTAAAAGGTGACATGGCGGTCATTGGACCACGTCCAGCACTTTGGAATCAATACGATCTAATTGAGGAAAGAGATAAATATCAAGCTAATGATATCCGGCCTGGATTGACCGGTTTGGCTCAAATTAGTGGTCGTGATGAATTAGCAATCCCTGTAAAAGCAAAGATTGATGGTGATTATACACAAAATATCTCTTTTATAATGGATTTAAAGTGCTTCATTGGTACAATAGTTGCAGTGTTCAAGAGTGATGGCGTTGTTGAAGGTGGAACAGGTACTTTAGAAGAAAAAGAGGAAATTCGATGAAGCGGATATTAATTACTGGAAAAAATAGCTATGTTGGGAATAGTTTTATTGAATATTTGAAATATTTTTCACATGATTTTTTTGTTAACAGTTTAAACATGAAGGATGATAATTGGAAAAACTTTGAATTTTCCAATTACGATATAGTAATTCATTTAGCTGCTATTGTGCACAGTAAAGAAAAAGATGAAAGTTTATACTATAGAGTTAATCGGGATTTAGCTTATGAAACTGCAAAAATGGCAAAAATTTCGGGAGTAAAGCAGTTTATATATTTTAGTACAATGGCAGTCTATGGGAATAGTGTAGGACATATTTCTTCTAAAACACCTTTAGTTCCCCAAAATCCTTATGGAAAGTCAAAATTGGAAGGTGAAAAATTAATTAGTAGTTTGAATGACGATGATTTTAAAGTTGTAATATTACGTCCTCCAATGATCTACGGAAAAAATTCAATTGGAAACTATACGAGATTAGCTAAATTCGCAAAAAAAATACCGATTTTTCCAAAAATAAATAATAAAAGAAGTATGTTATTTATCGGGAATTTGAATATTTTTTTGAAAGCCATAATAGATAATGAAACTTCGGGAATTTTCTATCCTCAGAATAAAGAGTATGTAAATACTTCACAGATGGTTCAATTAATTGCTCAGGAAAACGGAAAGAAAATAGTGATACTTCCTGGTTTTTCAAAAGTGATAAACATAATGATGCGGTTTAATACTACTTTTGAAAAGGTTTTTGGTGATTTATTTTATGAGGAAGACTTACTTAAGTCTAATTATCTCTATAATAGTCACTTTGTAACCTTAGAAGATAGTATAAAGAAAACGGAAAAATAGAAGGATGGAAAAACTTGAAATGGATATCGATAAATCTTTAGTATCAGTTATCATTCCTACTTTCAATTCAGAAAAATATATTTTGAAAACTATTAATTCAGTGATGAATCAAACATATAAATATATTGAAATTATTGTAGTCGATGATAATTCAACTGATGAGACAATTAATGTAGTTAAAAATTTATCTTTTAAAGATAGTAGATTGAGGGTTATAGCACTTGATAAAAATTCAGGTGCCGCAATTGCTAGAAATGTCGGAATCCAAAATAGTAAAGGAAAGTATATTGCTTTTTTAGATTCAGACGATTATTGGTTCGATGAAAAAATAGAAATTCAAATTGATTTTATGAAAAAAAGAAATTGTGCCTTCTCATTTACTGGTTATTTTTTTTCTGACGAAACTGGAAATAATTTTCTTAGAGAGGTTCGAGTTCCTAAGGTAATTAATTATAAAAAGTCATTAAAAAATACAATTATTTTTACTTCAACGGTTATGTTAGATGTAGATAGATTGGGAAAAGAATTAATTTATATGCCAAATGTTAGGCGTGGTCAGGATACTGCAACATGGTGGAAAATACTTAAGAGTGGGGTAGATGCTCTAGGAATTAATCAATCATTATCAATATATCGTCGGGGGCTAAACTCCCTCTCATCCAATAAAATAAAGGCCTTGTCAAGAACATGGTACCTTTATAGAAATGTTGAAAAATTTGATATTATTAAATCGTGTTACTATTTTACTTTTTATTGTTTGAATGCTGTTATAAAAAGAGTTTAAAAGAATAGGATGAAAGATCATAAAAAAAATATTTGTGCTATCTCAAACCAGAGGTTTTTTTAATTATCTATTTAATAACAAGAATATCAATGGGAAATTTTTATTAAGTGAAAAAAAACAGATATATGAAATTAATTCTTGGAAAAAAGAATTAATCTCAAAAATTGTTAGAAGCAGGCTATTTGATCACTTAGGTATAATTCAGGTATTAAACGGAAATAGAGATGATATAACAAAAAATGATTTGATTTTTAGCTTTAATAGATTTGTTGACTCAAATTCTCCATATATTCTTTATGTAGAAAACCCTACTGCCTTATATCATTATTCATTATTAAGAGGTAAGTCTCTTCTTGGAAAAAGAAAAATAAAAAAATTATTAGAAAGTAAAAATTTATATGCTGTCATTTTTATGTCTGAGGCATGCGAAAAAACTTTTTCTGAAGTTTGTGGCCCACTTCCTGGAAATATAAAGAAAAAGACAATATATCCCTTAATAAAAGACAATTCATTCTTTAGTCTTGCTTCTTTAAGTAAAAAATCCAAGGAAAAAAAATTAAGACTTTTATTTATTGCACAAGGTAAAAGATTTATTTCAAAAGGAGGACTTGAGTTAATAGAGTTAATGAAAAGACTTGAGTATTTTGACATCAGTTTATCAATTGTAACAAATAGTAATTTGTTAAATCCAGAGATACTTAATAGGATAGTGACTTCAAAAAACGTTGAATTAATTGAGTTTAATTTAGATAATAAAAGTTTAGAAAAATTGTATTTTAACCATCATATTCTGGTACATCCAACAAGTGATGATAGTTTTGGGATAGTTATATTAGAGGCTATGAAAGCAGGACTTCCAATTATTTCAACTGATTTGTATGCAATTAAAGAATTAGTACAGAATGAAGTTAACGGTTTTTTAACTAAACCTAAATTTTATTTTTTTAGTCCGGATGACTTACCAAATGAATCTGTATGGAATAATAGAAACCAGACAATCAATAATTCAGATATTCTTGACAAGAAGCTTATTGATTTCCTTGAATTGAAAATTTTGTTTTTTTATAGAAATAGAGATGTTCTTGAAAAGATGTCATTAAATTCTTACAACATATCAAAGGGAAATAAATTTTCTGAAGAATCAATAATTAATGATTGGAATGAGTTAATAAGACATGAATAACAAAGAAGTAGATGTGTTAATAGCAACAGTTGAACAAGATAATTTTTATTCACTTCTGGAGAAACAGAATATAAAAACCAGTGCAATTATTGCTAATCAAACTAATAAATTCTCTAAGGAAAATATTTTTTTTAAGGAGAATTCCGTACAAATTTTCAACTTTTCTGAGCGTGGTGTAGGATTAAATAGGAACAACTCTCTTTTTAGGTCAGATAAGGAAATATGCATTATCGCTGATGATGATGTTATTTATTATGATAATTACGCTGAAGTGATAAAAAAAGCATTTGAACAGAACAAAGAAGCTGATGTAATTATTTTTAATTTAGACGAAGTAAAAAATTCTCGATTTATCATAAAAAAGAAAATGAATATAAATTGGCTCAATTTTACCCGATTTGGTGCTGCTAGAATTGCTGTTAAACGAAGTAGTATTTTAAAAAAGAGAATAACATTTAGTGTTTTGTTTGGAGGGGGTGCTTCCTATAGTGCTGGAGAAGATACTTTATTTTTAAGAGATTGTCTAAAGAGCGGTCTGAAAATAGTAGGATTGCCTATCACAATAGGAAGACTTGATAGTAACTCTGTCTCAAGTTGGTTTACGGGATATAATGAAAAATTATTATATGATACAGGTGCATGTTTTTCTGAACTTTTCAAATTTCAACTTTATCCAAGAATATTTTACTTTGCATTTAAAAATTTTAAAAAATATGAAATTAGTTTTTTTGAATGTTATAAGCTTATTTTGAAAGGGAAAAAAGACTTTGAAAAAAAATAAAATTAGATTATTGATCAGAAAATATTTGAGAATAGTTGTTAAAGCTCGGGAAAATGAAACTATTTCTGATGCGTTTGTAAGAAAAAAAAAGAATTTATATATCAAATTCAATCAAAAGACGTTCAGTATAGATGAATTAGACTGCATATTGGAATATATGGGGTTACAAGAGGGAGACTATATTTTTCTACATTGCTCGCTTAAAAGTTTCTTTCAATTTGAAAATATGAATTCTGAAATTCTAATAAATAAGATTCTTTCTAAAATAGGAGAAAGTGGTGTTTTGATGATGCCAGGTTCAGGAGACAATCAGAATTTTTTAGATGTACTGTATACTCCATCTTCGTTTGGAAAAATCACCGAAGTATTTAGAAGTAATTATCCAATTAAACGGTCGTTGAATTCGTATTTTTCTGTTAGTTATCTGAATGGTAAAGATAGCTGTTATAAGGATAACCACATTAAATCTAGATATCCATTTGATGAAAAATCTCCTTTTAATGATTTGTTAGTAAATGATGGAAAGATTTTATGTCTTGGAATAGGCAAACATCCCCATAAAATAACGTTTATTCATTATGTTGTTTATAGACTTTTAAAAGATAATAAAAATTTTGAAAAGATAATTGGAAAGGAACTAAATACTACATTAGTCTTAGAAGATAGATCAAAGATTGAAAAAAATATAATTGTTCGTGCGGATGGCTTGAAAAATGATAAAAGAAATATTTCCAAACTTGCTAAAAATACCCATCATAAATATTTAAAAAAGGGAAAATTAGATTGTTATTGCTGTAATGCGGTTGATATTTTTGATACTGCAAAACAGATGATGAATAGCAATATAAAATTTTATAAAATATAGCTAAGTTAAGGAGAGGTCTTTTTGAATATAAAAAGGTTAATACAGATGGCTATTTTGATAATGTATAAAATATGCCTAGACTGTATATATAAATATTTTATTTCTACAAGTTTTTATTATAATGGGTTTAAGAACGACTTCAATCTTGAAAGGTATTTATTTTTTTGGGTTGTTTTCTCCTTATTTCTCCCTATGATTACTTCTCTATATTATAAGAGTGAAAATCTAAGTCGTGCTGTAGTATTGGTTTTTATACTAATTAATTTTATACCAGCATTGACTTTGTATAGCTTTATGCCACAGAATGTACTATTTGTTACTTGTTTTCTTTTATACTGGGTTTTTCTATTGATATTTATAAGAATTATACCGACTATTTATTTACCTAAAGTTGATAGCGTATTAAGCGAAAAACTAATTTTTATAGCTACTATTTTCTTTTCACTATTTATTATTTTTTTATCAGGAAGATATGCGGGTTTTAGACTTAATTTTAATCTTTTAAATGTTTATGAACTTAGGGACGAGATTAGAAATATTGAATTACCTTTGATATTTACTTATCTATTTTCAGCTGCAAAAGTAGTTATTCCTATTTTATCAATATATTTTTACTCAATAAAAAAATATGGAATCGCAATAGGATTATTTATAATACAGTTTTTATCTTTTTCTGTGGATGGATCAAAATCTACTCTATTTTCAATTGTATTAACATATATAATTTATTTTTTTGTAAAGCGTATTAAAATAAGCACATTTTCTATTATTATTTTTATCTCTAGTGTATTTTCTTTTTTAGAAGTTATAGTTATGAGAACCAACTTTTTAGTTAATTTTTTTATTCGTAGAGCGATGTTTTTACCAAATTTATTAAATATATATTATTTTGATTTTTTTGGACAAAATCCTAAAGATTTTTTTAGACAAGGTCTTCTTGGAAGAATCGGCATTGATTCTCCTTATAACATGAGTATACCTAATTTAATAGGTTTACATTATTTTAATGCAGAGACTATGTTAGCAAATAATGGTTTATTCTCTGATGCATATTACAATCTAGGTATAGGCGGAATTGTTATTATGCCTCTTCTAATCATTTTAACTTTAAAAGTATTGGATGGCTGTACTGTAGGAATTGAATTTAAGATTTTAATAGGAGCTGTTATTACAGTTGCATATACATTTATCAGTTCTTCTTTTTTTACAGTTCTTTTAACTCATGGGCTACTTTTAACTGGAGTAGTACTATGGTTAATTCCAAAGAATAGGAAGGAAAAATTATAGTAGATGAAAAAAAAGGCATTTATAATGAATTCGCTATATAATATTATTGCTAGTTTTATACCCGTTGTATTAATACAGTTATTAATTTTGCCATTACTCGCACGACAAACAACTGTTAATAACTATGGAATCATTCTTACATTGATAAGTATTGCGAATATTTTAAGTCAGATTTTTGGTGTGGGCTTAAACAACACCAGAATAATTTTAAATAATAAGTATCACAAAAGAAATATTATCGAAGATTATAATAGAATTTTTTTGATTTTAGCTTTAATATCATTGCCGTTATTGTGGTTAATTTTAAATCTATTAAGTATAAAATTAGAAGTTATACCAGCTCTATTATTATATATTTTTATAATTTTGGGTATAGGGAATCAGTATTTAACCTCAGAATTTAATATTGATAAGAATTTTTTAGCAGTCATGAAAAGTAACTTATATCAAGCAGCAGGATATTTACTTGGTATAATTTTATTTTTTTTTACAAAAGAGTGGTTGTTGATATTTTTTATGGGAATGCTTTTTACTGTTATTTATGAATTAAAAAGGACATTTTTCTGGAGAATAAAAACAAAGAAAAGTGATTATTGGTATAAAACATTACAAAGAGTCTTGATTATCTCTTCGTCTTCAGTGATGATTAGTTTAACAACTTATGCGGATAGACTTTTTTTGTTTCCAATCTTAGGTGCAGAACAAGTAGCAATTTATTATATTGCCTCATTGTTCGGAAAACTTATTGGGATGGGTCTAGGTCCAGTATCAACTGTTTTACTAAGTAACTTTTCTGATACAGAAAGAATCTCAAAAAAATTTTTTTGGAAGACTAATTTTTTGAATTTTCTTTTATGCAGTATTTTTTATATAATTTCACTATTTTTTGCTGGACCTCTTTTAGGTTTGCTTTATCCAACTGCTACCGATGAAATTTATAGTTATGTACACATTGCTAATTTGGCCTCAATTTTAACGGCTTCTGCGGGATTTATTCAACCTATGATTTTGAAGTTTTGTCCTATAGGGTGGCAAATGTTTATTCAAATCAGCCATATTTTTCTTTATTTTGGAATTGGATTTTGTGCAATTAATTCATTTGGTCTAATTGGATTTTGTTTATCGAATGTTTTGGTAGCTATATTAAAAATAGTTTTATTATGTGTTATAGGAAGCAGATATATAAAATAATATTTTTATTAAATTGGAGATGGAATAATAATGAAAGTATCAGTTTTTGGTTTAGGTTATGTAGGTTTAGCAAATGCATTATTATTATCACAAAAAGAAGATGTTAAGGCATACGATATTGTAGAAACAAAAATCGATATGCTACAAAAGCGTCAGTCACCATTAGAAGATAAAGAAGTTCATGAGTTTTTAGAGCGCGATGATTTAAATTTAGAATTTACTAAAGATTTTGTGGATGCGGTCAATTTTGGAGATTATTTAATTATTGCAACGCCAACTGATTACGATGAAAAGAAAAATTATTTTAATACTTCTACAGTGGAAGATGTAATTGAAAAAGCATTAGCAATTCGTCCAGATGCGACATTTATTATTAAATCGACGGTTCCGGTTGGGTATACTTTAGATTTAAAAGCAAAATATCAAACTGAGAATATCATCTTTTCTCCTGAATTTTTACGAGAAGGAAAAGCGTTATATGATAATCTTCATCCCTCACGAATTGTTGTTGGGGAATGCTCAGACCGTGGTCAAGAGATTGCAGATATGTTTAAAGAAAATGCATTAGAAGAGGATATTCCTGTCTTATTGACGCATCCGACAGAAGCAGAAGCAATCAAACTATTTTCAAATACCTATTTAGCTTTACGGGTTGCATATTTCAATGAGCTAGATACATATGCAGAATCGAGAGGATTAAATTCGAAACAAATTATCGAAGGTGTTGGCTTAGATCCTCGTATTGGAAGTCATTATAACAATCCATCTTTTGGCTATGGTGGTTATTGCTTACCTAAAGATACAAAACAATTACGTGCAAATTATGAAGATGTACCAAGCAATATCATTGGTGCCATTGTAGATGCAAACACGACACGTAAAGACTTTATTGCAGATCAAATTATTGCTAAAAATCCTAAAGTTGTAGGAATCTATCGGTTAACGATGAAGGCTAATTCGGATAACTTCAGATATTCTTCTATTCAGGGTGTTATGAAACGTATTAAAGCGAAAGGGATTGAAGTTGTAGTTTACGAACCTACATTAGAGGCGGATAATTTCTTCAACTCAAAAGTTATTAAAGATTTTGATGAATTTAAAAAAGTATCTGATGTGATTGTATCTAATCGATTGGAATCTGTGTTAAAAGATGTTGCTGATAAAGTTTATACACGTGACATTTTTCAAAGAGATTAATTGCCTTTATAATAAGAATAATTTATCAAGTTTAGTTTGATCCTTCTTCTTATTATTTTGCTTATACTCCAATTTATGTTCTAATCTTAAAAAAGTATTTGGAGGTGGCTCCCATCTACAAAAACCTAATCCGTTTAATAGCACTGCTCACCATCGCTATAATGTATACGACCAAATTTTATTTTCTATCACTCAATACTTTGCTGGCCTATATTCCATTAGAATTGTCATTTCATATTAAGGATGTGCGTTCGCCGCTATTACAAGTCATTTTAGGTTGTATTTGGTTGCTATTTTTCCCGAATATTCCGTATCTTGTGACTGATATTGTGCACTCGGATATGTTACAGTTGTATAATTACGCTGATGGGAGTAGTTTACCGAGTGTCCGCTTATGGGCACTTTTGATTGCGTTATTCTTAGTAATATTTGCCTTTAATTTATGGGGTTTTTCTGAGTTGTTAAAATTGGCACGTTATTTCAAGGATAAACTGAATCTGCACAGTTATGGAATTCGCTTGATAGTTGCTGCAATCTGTTTTCTTTCTTCGATGGGAATCTATGCGGGGAGATTTCCACCGCGGTTACATTCCATCTACTTTTTGACTGACCCATTAAAAGTATTCGATATTGTATTTTTACAGTGGTCGTTAAAAAAACTAGAGTTTGTCCTGTTGTTCTTTGTTCTTCATCTGGGAATTTTGGTTGTCTTGTCTATTCAAAATTTGTTGATGGGACGAAAAGGAGAAAATATTTAATTAAAAAAATTGGCTAAAGCTATCATTGAAAGATAGCTTTAGCCAATTTTTTCCTACTTCTTATTAGCCAGTCTCATTCTTTTATGGTACTTTTGAATTAAAGAAAAGGATTTCATGTGGTTGCCTTTTTATTTAAGAGTGCTTAGGAGGGGATAAAATGACTCATTACCAAAATATTTTAGTGGCGATTGATGGATCAAAAAATGCAGAGAAGGCATTTCATGAAGCTGTTGCTTTTGCCAAAGCTAACAATAGCAAGTTGTACCTCGCGTATATTATTGATGAAGCGTCACTTTCAACGAGTTCATTTGCTGTGTCAAAGATTTTAAAAGAAGAGCAAGGAAAAGCAAAGATGCTTCTAGCAAATCTAGTGGAACTGGCCCGTAAAGCCGGGATTGAAAATATTGCAGAGATTTTAGAGGTTGGTGAGCCCAAGACTTATATCGCTACAATCATTCCGACTGAGTATGAGATTGACTTGATTGTGGCAGGGGCTACTGGTAAGGGTTCGTTGACCCGAGAAAAAGTGGGTTCTACTATTCAATATATCGTAAATCACGCCCCTTGTACCGTTTTAATGGTGAAGTAATTGTAAATTAAAAGCGACTGTCAGACATGTCTTCTAAAAGACACTGGGCAGTCGCTTTTTATATGCTTCATTTTTATGGGGCAGTTGAAAGAGGGGGCACAACTGACCCATAAAAAAATGAACAACTTATTTTGTTTCTAAATCATGTAAGAAGAGGCCGCTTAATAACTTTGGTTCAAACCAAGTTGATTTTGGCGGCATGATTTTTCCTGCGTCGGCGACGTCTAATAGATCGCTCATGGCTGTCGGGTATAGCGAGAAGGCAACTTGCCATGTGCCACTGTCGACAAGTTTGACTAGTTCTTCCGAGCCGCGAATACCACCGATAAAATCAATCCGTTTATCGACTCTAACATCTTTAATCCCAAAGATCGGCTCAAAAACATTGTCTTGTAATAAAGATACGTCTAATCGTTTCACGGGATTTTCGTCTTTAATCGTCTCTTTTGCCGTCAGGCTGTACCATTGTCCCGGTAGATACATGTGAATTTCTCCCGGAGCAGCGGGTTTTGTTTTCGTTGTTTTTTTAATTGTAAAACTTACATTAAGCTGATCCAAAAAAGTATCTGTAATGGGAATATTGACAACCCGATTGTACTCCCAAATGGCTAGTTCATTTTCTGGAAAGACGATGGCTAGGAAGTGATCACTTTCAGGGCTGTTCGTACCTTGGGCGCGTTTTTCTAACCCGACTTTAACCGCCGATTCGGTTCGGTGATGACCGTCAGCAATGTACAGAGCAGGAATTGCTTCAAATAATGTAGTTAAAGTTGTGACAACATTTTCATCATCTATTACCCAGACTTTATGGTTCACAGCATGATAGCTATCAAAGTCGTAAACAGCTGTGTGATTTTTTTGCCAATCTTTTACTAGTGTCTGAATTTGGTCTTCCTGGCGATAAGCTAAGAAAATGGGGCTGGTGTTGGCATCGCAAGCTTTAATATGGTGAATGCGATCAACTTCTTTTTCGGGTCGGGTAAATTCATGCTTTTTAATTTTTCCAGCAACATAATCATCAATAGAAGCGCATAGTGCTAAACCTGTTTGACTGCGCCCATTCATCGTTAATTGGTAGAGATAAAAATAAGGGGCGTCATCTTTTTTTAGCCACCCATTCTTTAAAAAGTCAGCTAAATTGGTAGCCGCTTTTTGATAGACTGCTGGATCATAGGGAGATAGCGCTTGTGGTAAGTCAATCTCTGCACGATCAATATGAAAGTAGCTATAGGGATTATCTACTGCCATTTCTCGCGCTTCTTCACTATTAATGACATCATAAGGCAGCGCCGCTACTTTTGCGGCTAATTCTTTAGCTGGACGTATTGCTTTAAAAGGAAAGATAGCAACCATTAATAACTCACCCCCGGATTTTTAATGACCCGGACACGAATAATATCTGAGTTTTCCTCTAAACGATTTGCAACTGCATGGGCAATTTTTTTATCGTCACAATTAAGGTCAACCAATGTATAGGCATAATCATCGCGACCACGGTTAATCATATTGTCAATATTAATATTCATCTCGGCGATGGTTGAAGAAATTTGACCTAGCATAGTGGGAATGTTCTTATGAATAATGGTAATACGATAAGGAGAATGAAAGGCCATCTCTACTGTGGGAAAATTAACCGAACGTTTAATCGTCCCTTCTTCTAAAAAGCGTTTTAATGTGCGAGCAGCCATTTTGGCACAGTTGATTTCAGCTTCTTCTGTCGACGCGCCTAAGTGTGGCAAAACTAAAACTTTGTCATTGTGCAATAATTTTTCGTCAGCAAAATCTGTGGTATATCCGGCTAATTGATCGGCCTCTAAGGCTTGTAAGACAGCAGCGTCGTCTACAATGCCGCCGCGGGCAAAGTTGAATAGTTTGGCATCATTTTTCATTTTGGCGAGTTCTGCTTGGCCAATCATTCCTTTTGTTTGTTCTGACAAGGGCACATGGACAGTAATAAAATCGCACGTTGTTAACACATCAGCCAATTCATTGGCCCGGGTTACACGCCGGGAAATACTCCAAGCGGTATCAACAGAAACATAAGGATCATAGCCGACAACTTCCATGCCTAAGCGATAGGCATCGTTTGCAATCATAGCACCAATAGCGCCAAGGCCAATGACACCTAATTTTTTACCTTCTAATTCGTGACCGGCAAATTGTTTTTTATTTGCTTCGGCTTGTTCTTCGATAGCTTCTCCGGTTAAGCTTTGAATCCACTGGGCACCTTGTAAAATGGGGCGTACAGATAATAACAGGCTAGCAAGAACCAGTTCTTTGACGGCATTCGCATTGGCACCAGGGGTATTAAAAACCACAATTCCTTGTTCGGTGCACTTTGCCACGGGGATATTATTGGTTCCGGCACCAGCACGAGCAACAGCTAAAACACTTTTAGGAAAAGTGTAATCATGCAGTTTTTGACTACGCAATATGATTCCATCCGGCGTATCACTTTCATTAATGGCATAATTATCTTTTTCAAAGCGATTCATGCCTTCGGGAGCAATTGCGTTAAAGGTTTTAATGTGAAACATCTTATGCGCCTCCATTTTCTTTTTCGAATTTTTCCATGAAAGCAACGAGGGCTGTTACACCTTCTTTTGGAAAGGCATTGTACAGACTTGCCCGCATGCCGCCAACGGAACGGTGTCCTTTTAAGTTCTCAAAACCTGCGGCCAAAGCTTCAGCGTTGAATTTTTTATCCAATTCTTCATCGCCAGTCACAAAAGGAATATTCGTAATTGAACGGCTATCTTGGCGGACAGGACTAGTAAATATACTTGATTTTTCAATCGCGTCGTAAAGTAGTTGTGCCTTTTCTTGATCTTGCTTTAAGATTTCAGGTAATCCACCTAAGTCTTGTAACCATTTGAAAACCAGTTGGGCAATATAAATGGCAAATGTTGGTGGTGTATTGTATAACGAGTTTGCTTCGGTGTGAATTTTATAATCGAGCATGGGTTCATTTACTTCACACAGGCCTAACAAATCATCGCGAATAATCACCACAGTTAAACCAGCTGGACCAATATTTTTCTGGGCACCAGCATAAATGATTCCAAAATCTTCTACATTGTAATCATTGGCCAGAATATTGGATGACATATCGGCTACAATTGGAACTTTCCCTGCATCCGGAATAGTTTGAAAAGCAGTACCTACAATGGTGTTATTAGTTGTAATGTGTAAATAGGCGGCATCTTGATCAATCATATCTGGCGTAATATCAGGAATATACGTGAAGTTATCTTCCTCTGATGAAGCAATCACTTCAACTGCGACATTGTCGAGCATTTTAGCGGCTCCAATTGCTTTTTTCGACCATGAGCCGGTATTGACATACAAGGCTTTTTTATTTTGCGCTAAATTTAACGGCACCATTGAAAATTGCAAGCTTGCGCCTCCTTGTAAGAATAAAATATGATAGTTATCTGGGATATTCATTAATTCCCGCAAGCGTTTTTTGGCATCTTTAATAATTGCATCAAAAAAGGAGGAACGATGACTCAACTCCATTACGGACATGCCGCTACCTTGGTAATCCGTAAATTCGGATTGGGCCTGCTCCAAGACGGGTGTAGGTAATACGGCAGGACCGGCTGAAAAATTGTAAACAGTCATAGCTATTCTCTCCTTTGAAAAAGTAATTTTAACTCTAAATGAGTTATCGCTTATTGTAACAGATGAATTTCTGCTTTTAAAGTGATTTTTCAGAAAATTGCAAATAAACAACGCGTGGAAGTTTATCCATAATAGGGAAATGAAGTTAATAAGTGAATTGAATCACAAATGTTCGAAATGAAATAACGAAAAAATTTTTGTATTTTTTTTTAAATCTTTTGACATTTTCCAGTGAGATTTCGTTGTTAATGTGTAAGGGCGCCACTTACTGAAGAAAATCAGCAAACTACTATATTTAATCGATCGAAAACAAGTAGTTTCAAAAAATAGTAATTATGAGGAGGAATTGTTATGAAAACACACATTAGTACGAATTTAGCTGTCACATTTTTGGAACCAGGGAAAGAAACGCTTAGTAAACAAAAATTTTCAAATAGCGTGGAAAATCCCTCTGAAACAGATGTTTTAACTTTTGGTCGTGCGTTTAGTCAATTATTACCAGAAAATGTTAGTTACAACAGTGTGGTAGAGACAAAGGAAATTGAGTATACCGCGTAATAAATAATATGCAAAAAAGCGTAGAAATGAATGCTAAAAAAGGATATAGAGGAGGAAAACAAGATGAAAAAACTGCATTTAACTTTTTTAAATAGTGAAGGTAAAAAGCACAAAATAATCCCCCGTATTGCAAATGAAAACTTAGGTGTTACAGAAGTCCAACAAGTAATGGAAGAAATCAGTGGGTTATCGTTATTTGTTAAAAAAGGTGTGACTTTGTTTGTCGCTCCAGCTAGCGCAAAATACGTTGAAACGATTGAAACAGAACTCTTTTCTGACGAAGCATAAGATTTGTGAAGTTGTAGGCTGCAAACTATTAGAAATTACGGGCTAAAAAGTTGCGGATAAGGCAGTTTAGACAAGCTGAGGTTTGCAGCCTTCAGTTATTAAAAATTGGCAAATAGGAGGATAGTATGATTCCAAAACCAGTGATTCTTGACATTAGTGAATGGCAATTACCTGAGGCAATTGATTATGGTAAGTTAGCCAAAAATATTGATGGGCAATTGTACGGGTGCAATATGGGTCCCTCCACCGAGATATACATTTTGAAACGCATCTTAGAAAATTAAAGGAATATAAAGTTCCAGTAGCTGTATATGCTTGGGTAAGGGGGACGAGTATTGCAGATATGAAACAAGAAGCCCGTGATTTTTATCAGCGGGCGGCAAAATTTCAGCCAACATTTTGGTGGCTAGACGTAGAAGAAAAATCTTATCACGATATGCGCAGCGGATGCGAAAGTTATCGTCAAGAGCTAAAGCGCTTGGGTGCAAAAAAAGTAGGTGTCTATATTGCCAATCATTTGTACCGGCAATTTAATCTTGAAGTGGAAAAATTTGACGCAATCTGGATTCCTGCTTATGGACAAAATAATGGGGGCTATGAAGGGTTTAATCCGACTTGTACCAATCGTTACGATATTCATCAATATACTTCTAATGGACGTATTCCTGGTTACAAAGGACCAATTGATTTAAATCGTTTGACTGGTGGTAAAGATTTTGCAACACTTTTTGGAACAAAAGTATTAATCGAAGAAAAGCCGTCTTTACCAGAAACATCTCTTGAGGAAAAACCGGTAGAAGGAGGATTAAAGACGTTGAAAGTATTCACTCTCAATACTGCTGTCTATTTGCGTGAAAAAGCAAATACCACAAGTCAAGTCATTGCACTCCTTTATAAAGGTAATCAGATAAAATTTGATGATATTATTTTAAACCAAGGTTATTTGTGGGCAGTACAGCCACGACAAAAAGGGGAAGAAGGCTATTTAGCAATAGGAAAAATAACAGCTTATGGTAAAATGAAATAAAAAATAAGGCTTGGATAAATTTATCCAAGCCTTATTTTTGCTAAAAATTTAGCCACAATGATGTAAGGAATCGCATTCTCCCCTTACACGTTGTCGGAAATCTTCCCCAAAATTCCCTTCAACCACAGTATAGTATAGGATGATCAGAAAGTTAACTAAAGTGACTTTCCGAAAAAGGGTAAAATAATTGAAGAAAATCAATCTATTTGGTAGTATACTTACAAATAGTAAGCTGGCGAGTGTTTTTTGATAATGCTGGAATAACAGTTTCACTGAAAAAAATAATGAAATGAATAAAGTACAGTTAATTTAAAATGGGTTATAAAACTGTGTTATTTGAAGCTATTATCTATTATATTGAATTGGCATAGCTAAAATTGGAGGGGAAAAAATGAAATACTTATATGATGCTGGCACAGAAGATGGCAAGAAGTTATTGCTGTTACATGGTACTGGCGGTGATGAAACTTCCTTAGTAGATATTGCCCGCTTTTTAGATGGCGGTTGTGAAATTTTATCATTTCGCGGCGAAGTAAAAGAAGATGGAATGAATCGCTTTTTTAAGCGCAATGGCTTAAACCAATTTGATCTGGATAGCCTAGAAGAAGAAACCGATAAGTTGTACGAAGAAATTAAACAAATTAGTGCAGAAAAAAATGTTCCCTTAAGTGATTGGATTTTGGTCGGGTACTCGAATGGTGCTAATATTGCGGCTCATTTATTATTAGAAAGAGAAACCGAATTAACGCAAGGTTTATTTTTCCACCCGATGTCTTTAGGTGTGCATGAAAAACAATTTAGTCTAAAAGAGAAACGGATATGGCTTTCTTTTGGTCAAGGAGATCCCATTGTCACCTTGGAATCTTTCAATGAGCTAGCGGCATCTTTTGAGCAACGGGGAGCAGATTTAACCATTAAACAAACGTCACAAGGACATCAATTATCAGCAGAAGAAGTGAATCATGCTCGCAATTGGTTGCACCATATCCCATTATAGAAAAAGCAGCTGTCGTTTGGTTAAAACGATAGCTGTTTGTCTAATTGAAGCTCATGGATATAATCTTTGAAATATTTTTTGGTAGTTACTGAAATTTATTTCAGATTGTGCTAAACTAGCCAAAATATCAATTCTTGTCAAAGACAGGCTCAAATTTATGCATAGGGGTGTAGTAGATGGAAAAAGGATATCGTATCGCTGTAGTGGGAGCAACAGGAGCTGTAGGAACAAAAATGATTGAAATGTTGGAAGACACTACACTGCCAATTGAAAGTGTGAAGTTGTTGGCTTCAAAACGTTCTGCCGGGAAAACAAGAGAATTTAAAGGAGCACCTTTAACAATTGAAGAATTAGTACCAGATTCGTTTAATGGTATTGATATTGCCCTATTCTCTGCTGGTGGGAGTATTTCAAAAGTTTTTGCACCAGAAGCAGTAAAACGGGGTGCAGTTGTCGTGGACAATACCAGTCATTTTCGTATGGACCCAAATGTGCCGTTAGTGGTACCAGAAGTAAATCCGGATGCTTTAAAACGTCACAAAGGAATTATTGCCAATCCCAATTGTTCCACAATTCAAATGATGGTAGCTTTAGAACCGATTCGCCAAACTGCTGGCTTAAAACGGATTATTGTATCCACTTATCAAGCTGTCTCTGGTGCTGGAGCAAAAGCAATTGAAGAATTAAAACAAGAGGCGCAAGCTTTGTTAGACGGTAAAAGCAAAGAGGAACTAGATCCGCAAATTTTGCCTGCAGGAAGTGATAAATTGCATTATCCCATTGCCTTTAACGCGCTTCCGCAAATTGATGTTTTTGCTGAAGATGATTATACGTACGAAGAGTGGAAAATGATTAATGAAACACATAAAATTATGGAAGACGATGCCATAAAAGTTGCTGCAACTTGTGTTCGGATTCCTGTAGTGAGTGGTCATTCTGAATCAATTTATATTGAAACAGAAAAAGAAATGACACCTCAGGCCGTTAGAGATTTGTTAGAAAAAGCACCTGGAGTGACTTTACAAGACGATCCGAGTCAACAAGTTTATCCCCAAGCTTTAAATAGTGTAGATAAAAAAGATACGTTTGTTGGTCGGATTCGCCGTGATTTAGACGTAAAAACAGGACTACACATGTGGGTAGTTTCCGATAACCTATTAAAAGGTGCAGCCTGGAATTCCGTTCAAATTGCAGAAACTTTACATGAACTAAACTTAGTACGCGTCCCTAACTAAATACACTAGTTAATCTAAGAATCTCCCAAGTAAGTGATGGTAATTTTTGCTGTTTTACGTGTGAAAAGTTATCATCCCGCTTGGGAGCTTTTTTTATTTTTGTGTATTCAAATTACGTAATTTTTTAAAAAAAATTTTGCTGCAAAACGCTTCCAGGACAAATTAGCAGTTTGCCGCCGCTTTTTGCTCCTTTTTAGTGTATAATGGACAGTGGCTAGTTGGGCACAGAAAAGGAAATATTATATTTATTATATAGAAAAAATTTGAGAGGTGAATGTTTTTGAGTAACATCAAGATCATTCCATTAGGCGGCGTTCGAGAAAACGGCAAAAATATGTACATCGCCGAAGTGGAAGATGATATTTATGTATTAGATTGTGGGTTAAAATACCCTGAAAATGAATTATTGGGAATTGATACTGTAATTCCTGACTTTACTTATTTAGTAGAAAATGCAGATCGCGTTGTCGGTGTCTTTTTGACCCATGGACATGCCGATGCCATTGGTGCACTGCCTTACTTTTTAGAAAAAGTTGACGTACCTGTATTTGGAACCAAATTAACCATTGAGTTAGCCAAAATTGGCGTTCAAAAAAATGATGCTACTAAGAAGTTTCGAGATTTTCATATAATCGATGAGCATACAGAAATCGATTTTGGTACAACAACAGTTGGATTTTTTAGAACTACGCATTCCATTCCGGATTCTGTAGGAATTACATTAAAAACATCAGTCGGCAACATTGTTTACACTGGTGATTTTAAATTCGATCAAGCTGCCGTGCCAATGTATCAAACAGATTTTGCACGGATTGCAGAAATTGGTAAAGAAGGTGTTTTGGCACTTTTAAGCACCTCTAGTAATGCAGAAAATGCTACGCCGGTTGCTTCTGAACGTCAAATCGCCGATGAAGTATATGACACGATTAAATATTGGGAAGGCCGAATTATTGTTGCCGGAGTTGCCAGCAACTTGCAACGAGTCCAACAAGTATTAAATGCAGCTTACCGTTGTAATCGTAAAGTCGTTTTAACCGGGCAAGATTTTGGCCGAATTATTCGAACGGCGATGAAATTAAATAAATTAGAATTACCTGACGAAGATTTGTTTATCACACAAAAAGAGATGAAAAACTATCCTCCCGAAGAGATTATTGTCTTAGAGACAGGACGGATGGGAGAACCGATTAAATCATTACAACGAATGGCCAATGGTTCTCATCGAACATTACGTATCCAAGAAGGCGATTTAGTCTATATTACGACAACGCCGACAACGGCTATGGAAACCACCGTGGCAAAAACAGAAGATATTGTTTTTCGAGCTGGTGGTACGGTAAAACAAATTTCAGATAACATGCGGGTTTCAGGGCATGCTAATCCTGATGATTTACAATTAATGTTGAATTTATTAAAGCCAAAATATTTAATTCCAATTCAAGGAGAATATCGTCAACTAGCTGCGCATGCACAACTAGCGCAATTAACAGGGATTCCGTTGAAGAACATCTTTATCACAGCCCGTGGTGATATTTTGGAATACAAAAATGGTCAAATGTCTCAAGCGGGTTCTGTACCGGCAGAAAATGTCTTAATTGATGGAATTGGCGTTGGCGACATTGGTAATATTGTATTACGCGATCGTAAAATTTTATCAGAAGACGGTATTTTTATTGCGGTTGTGACTATCAATCGTCGTGAGAAAAAAATTGTTTCAGCGCCGCAAATTACGTCACGAGGCTTTGTCTATGTGAAAGCAAGTCGTGATTTGATTCGCGAAAGTGCGGATATGGTCAGTGAAATTGTTGAGAAGCATTTACAAGATGATGAGTTTGAATGGAGTAAACTCAAACAAGACATTCGCGATCGTCTAAGTCGTTACTTATTTGAACAAACGAAACGACGCCCGGTTATTCTCCCAGTTATTATGGAGTCTTCCCAACGCCAAAAAAGAAAATAAACCTAAAACACTGAAACATTTTTAAATGTTTCAGTGTTTTTCTTATTAAGAGCGCCATTTAGTTTTTTAAGCGAAGACTAGGATAGTTAAAATCTTTTTTTTAAACAAAACATATGAAATCTTTATGAAAAACGATTATACTACTCTAGTGTCGATTTTAGTGGGTAGACAATCGAAATAACTAGTAATCGTCAAAATGAAAAAAATAGAAGAATTGTTTAGCAAAACGGTTTTATTTTTTTACGAAAGGAAGTTATATATGCATACATACCAAGAAGATAAGGTTGTCCAAAAAAATCGTTGGTGGATTCTCGTTGCAGTCTCGATGTTCACTTTTATGTCTACATTAGACGGTAGTATTGTGAATATTGCGCTGCCAACTATTTCAAAAGACATGCATGTCCCAATGAATCAGTCAGAATGGATTGTTTCCATTTATTTGATGATGGTCTGTGCTTGTTTACTATTATTTGGGAAAATCGGAGATAGCTGGGGAAAAATTAAAATTTACCGCATTGGGACATTAATTTTTGTCTTTGGTTCTCTTTTATGTGGCTTTAATCACTCGTTAACGTTTCTATTGTTTGCGCGGGTTATTCAGGCTTTAGGTGCTGCGATGACCATGGCTACGAATACCGGAATTATCACCGAAGTTTTTCCAATGCATGAAAGAGGTCGGGCGCTAGGAATGATTGGTGCTTTTGTCTCTTTAGGCTCCATTGCCGGACCTGGTTTAGGTGGTTTAATTTTGGCGCATTTTTCATGGGCGTATATTTTTTGGATTAATGTGCCTGTTGGGATTATTACCATGTTAATAAGTGAAAAATTCTTACCCAAAGACATTACATTAAGCGGTGAAAAAATCGACATGGGTGGTTTTGCCGCAATTGCAGCGACAATCATGACCTTTTTTGGCGGTGTCTTTTTAGGACAAGAACACGGATTTTTAACGACTATTCCATTACTATTGTTTGCTTTGGCGATAATTAGCTTTTTTGTCTTTTTATATGTTGAAAAGAAAGTAAAATTACCTTTGATTACTTTTAGTATTTTCAAAAATAAGGTTTTTACGATGAGTTTAGTTACAGCGTTGTTGATTTTTTCTTCTAACTTTTTTGTCAATGTTGTTATTCCTTTTTACCTTCAAAGTGCCCGTGGGCTTTCACCAAGTTATGCCGGACTTCTCATGATGGTATTTCCATTTCTAATGGTAATTGGCTCTCCCTTAAGTGGCTATTTAACGGATAAAATGGGGCCAGAAATTTTAGTTTTAACTGGATTAGTTATGTTAGCTGTTACCCAGCTCATGTATATGTTTATGCACGCAGATTCACCTTTGTGGTATTACGTTGTGGCAACTGCTATCATGGGATTAGGTAATTCACTATTTCAATCGCCCAATAATACAATGGTCATGAGTAGTGTCACCAAAGAAAATTTAGGTGTTGCAGGCAGCTTGAATTCTTTTGCCCGTAATTTAGGAATGGTTATAGGTATTTCACTTGCCACGACGATCTTATATGATGCGATGAGTTCAAAAATGGGAGAACGGGTCACAACTTATATTGCTGCGCGACCAGATGTTTTTATTTATGGAATGAAAATTACTTTTCTAGGATCATTTTTACTTTGTTTAATAGCATTACTCTTAACGCTTTATCGGGTGAAAAAACAAGGAGGCATCAGAAAACATGTCTAATGCAGTGGAAGAATATTTAGCAGAAAACCAGATGCAATTTGAAAGTTTTACGTTTGATGTAAGTGATGAAGATGAAGGTCGCGCTCAGGCTGAAAAGTTACAACTAGCGGGTACGACAATTTATAAGACCTTGGTTTTAAAAGGAAATAAAACGGGAACCGTCATTGCACTTGTTCCACTTGATGGGCGGCTCGATTATAAAAAAACGGCTAAAGCTTCTGGAAATCGTAAAGTGGGCTTTCCGCCAATGGAATATGTTATGGCGGCAACTGGCTATCCACATGGCGCCAATACGCCAATTGGAATTTTCATGCAACATCCTGATTACATCCAATTATTTGATACGAGTATTCTAGCTCATGAAAAAGTAATTGTTTCTAGTGGGGAATTGGGTCATAGTATCAAAGTAAAAGTAACGGATTTGATTGCTTTGATTCAGCCGATTCAAGCAGACATCTTAGCAGGATAAGCATTTTAAATAAAAAGCAGATACAAAATTAGGCAAAATTTTCAACCTAACTTTTATATCTGCTTTTTTTATTTTGCTGTTCGCAAGGCATAAGAATCTAAAAGTATTCGGGCCATAATCGATAAAGGTAACCGAGAGCGTACTTCGTAATCAGGGAAAAAAGAGCCCTCGGATTTAAAACCAATAAAAGGAATCTCGATATATTCCATTAGCGAAGAGTAACGGCTGGCAGTTAATAAAACCGTACCAATTTCAGCTTCATAACAGTTTTTAGCAGCAACTACCAGTTCTTCTGTTTCGCCGTTTAATGATACGAAAATTACAACGTCATCTTTGGTCAGTTTACGAGAAATATTCCGAATAATATTTGGATCGGTATGGAGTTCACAATACTTATTGGTTAATTGCAGTTTCACCATCATTTCTTGGCCAATTAATTCAGAAAAGCCTCGGGCAAATATCATAATGCGTTTAGCTGCATGAATACGTTGAATAGCATCTTCAATATTGCCGATTTCAATCATATTAATCGTTCGAATCACTTCTTGTTCATTTTTTAGAATCGCCATTTTAATGCCTTCATCAATTTTATCTAAATGGGAAAAATTGATGTTGGAATTTTCTTTTTCCTTTAAAGAGTGCTTAAAAGCAGTAAAGCCTTCATAACCCATCTTTTTCATTGTTCGAACAATCGTAGCAGTAGAAACATTTGCCAATTCGCTTAATTTAACGATGGAATAATGGGGAATATGTGTAATGTTTTTTTGAATGAAATCCCATAAGTATTGTTCTGATTCGCTTAATTTTGCATCCATGATGGTATCCTTCCCAATCGATATTTGCTATTTATTATTGTAACTTTTTACCAATTTGATGTACAGGGGTTATAAAAAGTGAAAAAATTTTCAGCGAATTTGTTTCTATTTGAAAACATTTACATCTTTACTTAATGCATAATAAAAATGAAAGGAGGGGACAAGATGATTTATACATGTACCTTGAATTTGGCCATTGATCTATTTATTGAAACCGATAGTATGAAACCTCATACGGTTAATCGAACCAAAGATGATGATATTCAAGCAAATGGCAAAGGCGTGAACGTTTCACTAATTTTAAAGCAATTGGGTGTTGATAACACTGCATTGGGTTTTCAAGCTGGTTTTACCGGAGGATATATTAACGATTTTTTAGCAGCAAAAGAAATTAGCACTCATTTTATTGAAGTACCCGGTATGACCCGTATCAATGTCTTTACCCAAGTGAAACAAACAGGGGAGGAATTCAAATTAGTCAATAAAGGGCCAGAAATACCGGCTGAAAAAACTATGGAGTTTTTAACACTATTAGAAAATTTACTTAAAGCCGATGATTACTTGTGTGTGTCTGGAAGTCTGCCACAAGGAGTGTCACCAGAAATTTTAGTTGCAATTAGTAAGATTTGTTATAAAAAACAAGTGAACCTAATTCTTGACAGTAGCTATCAAGAAGTGCTGGCGTGTCTACCATACAAACCATTTTTACTAAAACCAAATGAAGAAGAATTAGCAGCTTGGTATGACGTTACTCTCCAGACAAAGGCGGATTATCTTACTTACGGCAAACGTTTAGTAGCAGAAGGGGCGCAAAATGTTTTGCTTTCTTTAGGCGGTGACGGTGCTAACTTTATTACAAAAGATTGTGTTTTAGTAGGAAATTCTCCCAAAGGACAGGTGGTCAATACAGCCTGTGCAGGAGATACGTTATTAGGGACATTCATTGCAGGAATAATAAAAAAACAACCTTTAACAAAAACTTTGCAGCAGGCGATTGCAGCAGGTAGTTCAACTGCTTTTCAAAAAGGCTTAACAGATTTTTCTGATGTCAGTCAACTAGAAGAACAAATCAACATTACAGTAATTAAAGAAGACGTTAAAAAAGATGAAGTCTTAGCTTAAACAGTGGTTTTAACAATTAAATTTAATGAAATGAGGAGTGTCGAAATGGCAAAATATCAAATTATTGCAGCAACTGGTTGTCCTACTGGTATTGCTCATACCTATATGGCGCAAGAAGCATTGGAACAAGCGGCAAAGCGCAAAGGGGTCACGATTAAAGTTGAAACGCACGGACAAGTAGGAGTAGAAAATGAATTGTCAGCTGAGGAAATAAAAAATGCAGAGGCTGTTATTATCGCTGCAGATAAAGACGTGCACGCTGAACGTTTTGCAGGTAAACGGATAATTGATGTATCGGTTAGCAAAGGAATTAAAGAAGCCGATCAATTAATTGACGACGCGCTTGCCGGCAAAGGTAAAGTTAGTGCTGTTGCAAATACCGTGGAAGAAGTTTCAACTGAAAACGGACAAATGAATATTGGTCGTAGCATTTATAAAAACTTAATGAATGGTGTTTCTCACATGTTGCCGTTTGTAGTAGCTGGTGGGGTTATCATTGCAGTTTCTTTTGCTATTTGGGGTGTTTACTCTTTTGATCCAAATGATCCAACCTATAATGCAACTTCAGCAATGTTTAAATCAATTGGCGATGCGGCAATGGGAATGATGGTACCTGTAATGGCAGCTTACATCGCTGAAGGAATTGCCAAGCGTCCTGGTTTAGTCGTTGGGTTTGTAGGTGGTTTGTTAGCAAATTCTGGTGGTGCTGGTTTTCTAGGCGGTATTTTTGCAGGTTTCTTAGCAGGCTACTTTGTTTTATTATTGCAACGTTTGTTAAAAGTTTTACCAAAACAACTGGATGGATTAAAGGCAATTTTCTTGTATCCCGTTATTGGAGTTGCAGTTGTTGGGACAATTATGGCTTTAATTGCTGGTCCAATGAAGACGGTTAATGAAGGCATGATGAGTTTCTTGTCTGGGTTTGAAAATTCTTCACCACTCGTATTAGGAATCATTGTTGGTTGTATGTGTGCTTTTGATATGGGAGGACCAGTGAATAAAGCAGCCTACGTAACAGGTACAGCACTATTAGCCCAAGGCAACAGCAGCTTTATGGCAGGTGTTTCGGCAGCTTGTATTGCACCACCATTAATTACTGGCTTTGCTACGTTGTTCTTTGGTAAATATTTTGAAACCAATGATCGGAATGCTGGTTTAGTTAACTTTATTTTAGGGTCAACACACATTACAGAAGGCGCCATTCCATTTGCAGCTAAAGATCCATTACGGGTTTTACCAACTATGATGTTAGGTTCATCTATTGCAGCTGTTTTAACGTACATGTTCGGTGTGAAAGTACCAGCGCCTCATGGTGGCTTTTTGGTCTTGCCAGTAGTAGATGGTAAATTACAATGGGTATTTGCCATTCTCGTAGGGTCTATTGTTGGCGGTGTTATCTTAGGACTTATTCAAAAAAATCGGGTTACAAAAGCTACAAAAAACAAAACAACTGAAACAAAGATTGAAGTACAAGCATAAAGAAATAAAAGCTGCAGTAGATAAACAATATTGCTGCAGCTTTTTTAAAGAAAGGTGAAAAACATGGCGCTAATTAAAACAGACCATATTTTTTTAAGAGAAAATTTTGCAACGCAAGATGAAGTAATGCATTTTTTAGCTGACAAGGCAGTTTTACTAGGACTAGCAAGAGATGAAAAGAAAGTCTATCAAAAGTTGTTAGAACGTGAAGCAGAAGGAACGACAGGGATGATGGATGGTTTTGCGATTCCCCATGCTAAAGATATAACAATTACAACTGCTGACATTTTAATCGTTAGTTTAGATAATCCAGTCGATTGGCACAGTTTAGATGGTAGCCCGACAGATTTTATCATTGCCCTATTTATTCCAGATTCTGAGGCAGGAACAACACATTTGAAACTTTTATCCAGTGTAGCGCGTCTTTTGATGCATCAAGATGTAACCAAAGGACTAAAAGCAGCTAGCACCCCAACAGAGATTGCTGATCTTTTAAACAGTAAATTAGCGGAAAATTAAGGAGTATATTCATGACAACAGAAGCAAAAAAAAACTTTATCAAACAATTAAGTGACAAAAACGGTGTGATTTCTGCACTTGCGATTGATCAACGTGGTGCGTTAAAGAAAATGATTAATAAATACCAAGACACAGAGGCAGAGGCTGTTCAAATTGAAGACTTTAAAAAAATCGTGTCTTCTGAATTAACTCAATATGCTTCATCCATCTTACTAGATCCAGAATTTGGTTTGCCAGCGGCTGGTGTTCGCGATGAAAATGCCGGCTTATTACTAGCGTATGAAAAAACAGGTTATGATGCCTCTACACCTGGACGTCTGCCAGATATTTTGTCTATTTGGTCTGTGAAACGTCTAAAAGAAGCAGGGGCAGATGCATGTAAATTCTTACTTTACTATGATGTTGATGAAAGTGATGAAATCAACGATCAAAAGAAAGCCTTCATGGAACGAATTGGTTCTGAATGCGCCGCAGAAGATTTACCATTTTTCTTGGAATTGGTTTCTTATGATGCAAACGATGCCGATGCTAGCACTAAAGAATATGCGCTGAAAAAACCACATAAAGTGATCGAAATGATGAAAGAATTTTCCAAACCACGCTATGGTGTAGATGTATTAAAAATGGAAGTTCCGGTCAACATGAACTATGTAGAAGGTTACGCAAAAGGTGAAGTTGCGTATACAAAAGAAGAAGCAATGGGGTATTTCAAAGAACAAGCAGAAGCAACAGACTTACCATTTATCTTCTTATCAGCAGGTGTTACCGCTGAATTATTCCAAGAAACATTGAAGTTTGCTAAAGAAGCAGGCTCAACGTTTAATGGTGTCTTATGTGGTCGTGCAACGTGGGCAAATGGGGTTGAACCATTTATCACAGGTGGCGAAGATGCAGCAAGAGAATGGATGCAAAATGAAGGACGTAAAAATATTGAAGCGTTAAATGAAGTCTTACAAGCGACTGCAACACCAGTTAAATTTTAAGAAAAAAGAGCTGTGATGAGATGATGTCACAGCTCTTTTTCAGCTTTACTACTACAAGACAAGCAGCCCAAGAAATACAACACCGTAAGCGTAAATGCCATTTTTCCAGTTAAAATTAAAGTATCAATACCGCAACGACACAATTGCCAACCTAGATCTGTTAGCTAAAAATAGTTTAGAGTGTATTTGGAAATTGTAATGTGGGAATTATAATAATAGTTGCTTTAATTTAATTTTTATTTTAAAGCAAAGCTTGCCATAATCTCTTGCAAAAGTGAAAAGTTGATATTTTTTGACATCAAAATGTAAATAGTCAAAAGTAGTAACAGCTACTTACCCAATGAAATAAAACCCATTTCAACGAACTTCGTTACCAGTAAGTTCTTTTTTGTACGTTGGAGGTTAAATAAAAAGTTGCGTTGCCACTAGCTAAAGTTTTCTTTGCAAATCAATGGCGACTAAAGGATATATTCCCAGCAAGGTGGAAATAATTAATACCTGCTTTCTTTTAATTGGGGGAAATTGGATGCATAGTTCAAAATATTTAAAACAATAAATAAGGCTGATACAAAAAAGACATAGCGATAGTCAAAGTAAGCTGACACCGTGGAACCAATTAAAGGACCGCCAATTGCGCCAATTGATTGCATCGTTTGATTGTAACTAAAGATTCGTCCAGTCGCTTCTTGGGGACTATTTTGCGATAAAATAATTTGTACACTAGGGGCTAATGCCGAGTCACTAACCCCGATAAAAAGGCGTAATAAAATAACTTGCCAAATTGCATGACTGAAACCTAGTGTGAAATAAATGCTAAAAGATAAGACCAGACCAAAAAGTAAAATCTTATATTGACCAATTCGATCTCCTAACCGCCCAAATAAAGGTGCAAAAAATAGCATGACTACCCCAGGAGCAGAAGCAACGATCCCGCTATAAATAGTAACAAGTTGTGGATTATGTACAAGTTGGCGTACATATAGACTCAAAATGGGACTGATTGCTTTATCTGTTAATTGTAAAATTGTTGTGGTTAAAAGCATGGCAATAATTACCTTTGGATGGTCAATAACTTGTGTTAATGCTTTAGCAGTCAAAACCTTGTTCTTTGGTTTGGGGGTAAAATGTTCTTTGACAAAAAAGACGGTTAGTAAGAAAACAAAAAACATAATGATGCCGGTAATCCAAAATGTCATACGATAGCCAGCATGGGCTACTACAATACCACCAAACAACGGGCCTAAAAGAGTTCCAGCTACAGTTCCAGTTGAAAGTGTGCCAAGCACGCGACCAGAATGTTCTTTTGGTGTAATGATCGCCATTAAGGCAACGGAATTACTGGTATAACCAGAAAATGCACCTAATAAAAGCCGTAAAAGAAGTAATTGCCATGATTTTGTCACAAAGCCCATGGAAAAAATCATAATTGCCATACCCAAGCTGGCTCTAAGCAACATGGGCTTACGCCCTTTTTGATCGGCTAGCTTGCCCCATAAAGGCGAGACAATGGCCATCGTAATAAAAGTACTCGCAAAAATTAAACCAGATTGAAAACTTAATTCTTTTTTTGTGAAATTGCCTAAGGTATCTACATATAGCGATAAAAAAGGAGAAATTAAGCTGGAGCCAATTCCGGTCATAAAACTACCAAACCATAAAATAAGCAGATTACGCTGCCAGAGTTCATTACTGGCAAAATACTTTTTTAGTATTGTCAAAACACTCACTTCACTTTCGTTTTATAGACTAAACTACGATTAGTAGTTTGTCAACTATTGTTAGTAGTTTAAAAAGCTTTGTGTTAAAATGGTTTTCGTAAGGAGGGATTTTATGAAACGGCGGGATTTAACTCCTGAAAAAATTATAATAACTTACATTGCGTTGGCAGAAAAAATGGGATTGGCACAAGTTAGTTTTCCCCGTTTGGCCGAAGCTTTAGCAATTAAACCACCGTCTTTGTATAATCATTTTAAAAATTTAACCGACTTGAAAGTTCATACTGCAATTTTTCTTCATGAAAGATTACATGAATATTTAACATCACAATTAATAGGAAAAACAAAAGAAGCAGCTTTATTAGCCTACGGAGAGGCTTATCGGCGCTTTGCTTTGAAGTATCAAGCGGTCTACGAATTGCTTAATACAATTCCAAGCTTTAACAATGACGCACTGCTTTTAGCCGGTCGAAAAAATACCTCATTGTTATCTCAGTTATTGGCTTCGTTTGGTTTATCAGAAGAAGAAGTCTTAATGGAAAGTCGTGGGTTTCGCAGCTTACTTCATGGCTATGTCAGTTTGAGTCAGTTGGGTTATTTTCAAAATGTGATGCTCGATTCTGATGAAAGTTTTGTCGCAGTATTGACGCAATTTGTTCAGACTATTGCAAGGAAGGCCAAAGAATAAACAGGTTAGGAGCGATTTATAGACTTTTATCAGCTATTTACGAAGATTGCAGGCACATATCACACTTAAACTAATTGACTTATTTCTTTTTAAAATCGGAGTAGGAAAGAGTATTTCTTCTTATGCCGATTTTTTTCATACCCTTTTTCTGTTTAAGTCTGTTACAATAGATAAGTAAAAACTGTATTAGTTTTATGTTGTAACGTAAGGGGGCAAAGAGATGGAAATCACTTACCATGGTCATTCCGTAATCGCTATCAAATTAGAAGATGGTACGGATTTATTATTTGATCCATTTATTACGGGTAATCCTAAAACAGATTTAGTAGCAGCCGAGGTAAAAACAGACTATATTTTGGTAACTCATGGACATAGTGACCACGTGGGCGATATGGTTGCAATCGCTAAAAACTGCAATGCTACCATCATTGGCATGGTGGAATTATGTAATTTTGCTGAAAAAAATGGGGTAAAAAATACTCATGGTATGAATATCGGTGGTAAATTTGACTTTCCATTTGGGCGAGTGAAGATGGTTCACGCCCAACATAGCTCAGGTTATGAAGTTGAGCGTCAAATGGTTTATTTGGGTGAAGCGGCTGGCTTTATTCTACAAGCTGAAGGTAAAACGATTTATCATGCTGGGGATACGTCAAATTTTGGCGACATGGCTCTTTTTGGCGAGGCGTTTTCTATCGATGTAGCCTTTTTACCAATTGGTGATAATTTTACCATGGGACCAACAGAGGCAGCTTCTGCGGCTAAGCGATTACAGGCAAAACAAGTGGTACCCATCCATTACAATACTTTTCCGCTAATTGAGCAAGATCCCAACGCTTTTATAGCCCTTTTACCAACTGGTGTTGGAAAAGTAATGGCAGTTGGCGAGCGTCTCACGTTATAAAAACAACAAAGATATTGATAAACAAGCGCTGTATAAAAAAAGTGTATACCATAACTAGGAGTGGAACAATGGCGACAAAACATGATTTAATTTTAGCTCATATTGAAAGTTTACCTGTGGGGGATCGAATTTCCGTACGGGGTATTGCCAAAGCGCTAAATGTTAGTGAAGGGACAGCTTATCGCGCGATAAAGGATGCCGAAAATATTGGTTTGGTTTCGACGATTCAACGAGTGGGGACCATTCGGATTGAACGAAAATTAAAGAAAAATATTGAGCGGCTAACTTTTGGTGAAGTGGTCCAAATTATTGAAGGCGACGTTTTAGGTGGTAAAGCCGGATTAGATAAGGTTTTACATAAATTTGTGATTGGTGCTATGAAAGAAGATGCTATGGCCCGGTACATTACACCAGGCTCTTTAATGATTGTTGGTAATCGCGAAGGTGTTCATCGTTTGGCGTTAAAAGAAGGTGCCGCCGTTTTAATTACAGGTGGTTTTGATACTACAAGTGAGATTTGTCGACTAGCCGATGAAGTCCAAATGCCCATTTTACGTACAACTTATGACACGTTTACAGTAGCGGCAATGATTAACCGAGCGTTAAGTGATCAGTTGATTAAAAAAGACATCATGCTTGTAAGTGATATTTTTACGCCATTAGAAAAAACCTCTTACTTGGATGTTTCAGCAACAGTCAAAGACTACAAACGATTGGCTGAAAGTACAACACATTCTCGTTTTCCAGTTGTTAATAAAAATATGCGCCTGGTGGGAATTGTCACGCCCAAAGATATTTTGGAAAAGCAAGATAATCAAGCAATTGAACGCGTAATGACAAAAGAAATTAGCTACGTCAAACGTGAAATGAGTGTGGCTTCAGTCAGTCATCAAATGATTTGGGACGGGTTAGAGGTTATGCCAGTGGTCTCTGATGATTTGAGCTTGGTTGGCTTAGTTTCTCGTCAAGACGTGATGAAGGCGATGCAATTGGTGCAACGTCAACCACAAATTGCCGATACGATTTCCGATCAAATCACAGGTGATATTCAATTAATAGACCAAGATAATGAAGGCAATAAATTGGATAAACCTTACTATACATTTACAGTTACGCCTCAAATGGTTAATGAAGTCGGGACGATTTCTTTTGGTGTTTTAAATGAAATCGTCGCTAATACCGCTAAGCGTGCTTTGCTGCAACAACAGCGGCGCAATACGTGGATTGAACAAGTGAATATGCATTATTTGCGTTTGATACAATTAGAGAGTAAAATAGCCATTCATACTCGCATGTTGGAGTTGGGACGACGAAGTGCGAAGTTGGAAATCGAAGTTTATTTAGAAAATACGTTGGCAGCTTTGGCAATCGTTACTTGCCAAGTTTTAGAGCGGCCATAAGTTAAGGTGAGAAGATGAACATTAGACACGAAATTTTAAAAGCAATTGAAGAATATGATCGTATTATTATCCATCGGCATATGCGTCCAGACCCAGATGCTCTAGGTTCGCAAGTGGGTCTAGCAGAAGTATTACGGGCCAGTTTTCCAACAAAAGAAATTTATCAAGTAGGAGGGCCTGTTGAAGGCTTACATTACTTGGCCGAAATGGATGAAGTGGCAGATGAGCTTTATAAAGGGGCACTTGTGATTGTAACGGATACGGCTAATTCGCCCCGCGTGAGTGATCAGCGATATAAAAATGGTGCCAAATTAATTAAAATTGATCATCATCCCAATGATGAGCCTTATGGAGATTTGGTCTGGGTCAATACCAAGGCTAGCAGTTGTAGTGAAATGATTGCTGATTTCGCTTTTTCATTTCCAGATCTGCTAAAAGTTAGTGTGGCAGCAGCTCGCTTATTATATGCAGGAATTGTTGGCGATACGGGGCGTTTTTTATATCCAGCAACTACTTCTTATACATTAGAAATTGCCGGCAAACTTTTAGACTTTGGCTTTGATGCGGCTAAGTTAAATCGTGAACTGCAACAAATTTCCATGAAGGTAGCGAAGCTTTCGGGTTATGTCTATGAAAATATTGAAGTGGATGAAAATGGCGCAGGACGGGTCATTTTACCTCAAGAATTATTGGATAAATTTAATGTAGTTGATTCAGAAACTTCCCATGTTGTCTCATTACCAGGAACGATTGATGTTACCCTGGCTTGGGGAATTTTTGTGCAGCAACCTGAAGGCTACTATCGGGTACGCTTGCGTTCAAAAGGGCCAGTCATTAATGAGATTGCCAAGCGTCATCATGGCGGAGGACATCCTTTAGCTAGTGGTGCCAATGCCAAAGACCTAAAAGAAGTTGCTGAAATTTATCAAGAAATTCAAGCGGCTTGTCGTAAGTATTTAGCGCAGTAATTATTACGCCACTCGTTTAATTCAAAATAAAAAAATACACTTTTTCATTTATCTCTGGCCTTTAATTTTGGCTGTGATAAAAGTTGAAAGTGTATTTTTTTTATGAAGTTTTGAAAATAAGTGTCAAATGAAGCAACTACCTCTATTACTTAAGAGAAAAGCTTATTTGCTAGATTTTGATTGATTCAGGTGTATATTTTTTATCATGTTGAAACGAGATTTGGGTAATCAGATACAAAAAAGAATTTAATGCTTTTTAAGACTAATACAGACTTCTAAGCTTATCCTCGTAAGTCATCTAAAAATTCAGTTTTACTCGTAGTTTTTTCGTCTTTTGTTTTAATAATTTTTGCAGGAGAACCAGCTACAACGCTCATAGCAGGCACGTCTTTTGTTACGACCGAACCGGCTGCTACAACAGCACCTCTACCAACACGTACGCCTTCTAAAACAACTGCATTTGCACCGATTAAAACATCATCTTCTATAATTACAGGGTTTGCTGATGGTGGTTCTAAAACCCCAGCTAGGACGGCTCCAGCACCGATGTGGGCACGTTTTCCGACAGTTGCTCGTGCACCTAGTATTGCGCCCATATCAATCATGGTCTCTTCGCCGACAACCGCACCAATATTAATCACAGCGCCCATCATCACGACGGCATTTTTTTCAATTACCGCTTCATTACGAATCAAAGCACCCGGTTCAATACGGGCATCGATTTTAGTTAAGTCTAGTAACGGAACGGCTGAATTACGACGATCATTTTCAATGTAGAGATCTTCAATTTTCTCTGGATATTTTTTTAAGAATTCTTGAATATCTTGATTATCACCAATTAATACCCAAGAATTGTAATCACCAAAAATTTTAATTTTATCGTGACTTAAACCGCCAAAATTACCACGGACATAAGCTTTTACAGGTGTTTTTTTCTCGGCATCCTTAATGTATTTGGCTAATGCATAAGGATCAGTAAAATGTAAATCTGACATTTGTTACCCTCCTTGTAAATCTATTCTAAGTTAATAAATCTTCCATGCTGTATAAGCCTGGCTTTTGCTTTAGTAAAAATTCAGCAGCTTTTAAAGCACCATTGGCAAAAATATTGCGGGATAAGGCAGTGTGTTTGAATTCCAATATTTCATCCGGACCGGCAAATATGACTGTATGTTCACCAGGAATTGTTCCTCCTCGAATAGCGTGGATACCCATTTGATCTAATGGATTTTCTAAATCATTACCCTCTCTGCCAAAAATATATTCTTTTGGTTTCGCTAAAGAGTCATTTATACTATCCGCCAGTAAAAGGGCGGTTCCACTGGGGGCATCCTTTTTTTGATTGTGGTGCTTTTCGATAATTTCAATATTAAAATCACTTTCTAAGGCTGAGGATACGGTTTGGAGAGCTTTTATTAAAACATTCATTCCTAAAGACATGTTGGCAGAATAAAAGATGGGGATAACTTGACCGGCGACTGGCAACATGGTTTTTGTTTCATTTGTTAAACCCGTTGTGGCGATAACCAACGGCAGTTCTTGGGCGACACAGCTATTAATTAAAGCAGGTACAGCGCTGTAGTGAGAAAAATCGATTACAACATCCACTTTTTCGACGACTTCAGACAGGTTAGCGTAAACAGGAAAATCAGCTTTTTGAATCGGATTGCGGTCAATACCTGCGACAACTTCTAATTCTGAATGGTCTTTAATTATATTTTGTAAAACTTGCCCCATGCGCCCGTGACAACCACTTAATAAGACTTTCTTCATAGAAAACTCCTTTCAAGATTTAATCATCATAGTTGGAATAAGAAAAGCTGAACCAAAAGGTACAGCTTTTTGTTTGGTTGTATAGCAAACTAATATTTGAAAGGCTATAACCAGTTATTTCATAAAGAACACACTATTTTTCAATTATAGGTTAAATGTTAAAGTAAACCAAAATTTTTCATTTCTGTCTTTAATAATTGTAACGTTTTGGACTCGGGTTTGTCTAATGGCAGCCGGTAATTCATTTCACATTTTCCCAAAAGGCTGACGGCAGCTTTAATTGGAACAGGATTTACCTCTTTAAAGATTGCTTGAATCAATGGGAGTTGTTGAATTTGTGTTTTTTGTGCAGCTTGAATATCACCAGCTAAAAAATCATGAACCATTTGCGAGGTTTCTGCCGGTAAAATATTGGCGATAGTTGAAATAACACCAGAACCACCAACAGAAAGAAAAGGTAAGACCTGATCATCATTCCCAGAATAAACGGCAAAATTTTCATCTGCTAAACTACAAATTTCTACGACTTGAGAGATATTACCACTGGCCTCTTTGATACCAACAATATTGGGAATTTTTTTTAATTCTGCTACCATAGTCGGACTTAAGTTCATTCCTGTCCTGCCGGCAATAGAATATAGTAAAATAGGTAATGTAACACTATTACAAATAGCGGTATAATGTTTGATCAAACTGCTGTTCGTTGCTTTATTGTAATAGGGCGTAACAATTAACAAACCATCAGCGCCTACACGTTGTGCTTCTTTGGCTAGATGAATGCCGTGTTGTGTATTATTTGAACCAGTACCGCCAATCACGGGCACGCGTCCGGCAGCTTGCTTGACAACAGCTTCAATCACCGCGATATGTTCTTCATCAATAAGAGTTGAGGCTTCGCCGGTTGTGCCGCAGGCAATAATTGCGTCGATTCCCTTTGTGATTTGCCACTCTACTAATTGTTTTAACTTATCGAAATCTACCATTCCATCTGTTTTCATTGGGGTAACAAGGGCAACGCCAGCTCCTTCAAAAATTGCCATATCAACACATCCTTTTCAAAATATTTGCTTTCTTGCGTTTTCTTAGTAAAATAGAGAGAAATTATAAAAAATTCAGAAAATATTTTTTATACGAAAATCGCAACTATTTACAAAGTAATATACTATAATGACAGGAAATAGCCAAGGATATTCTGAAAATAATGAATATTTTTGCATAATGGTTGAAAACGAGAACTGTAAAAAAAACAAACGTCATTATAATGGAGCGATTACATTTTATCAATAACTCAATTTATATTGAGATAAAACAACAGCTAATTTATGAAGTAAAAAATAGTTTAATGAATGATAATAATGGAAATTATTCTTAAAAAGAGGATGAATAAAATGGAAATTCGAAATGAAATTCGCGCATTGTTACAAGACGTAACTAAATTTCGACGTGATTTACACCAAATTCCTGAATTGGGTTTGCAAGAATTTAAAACTTGTCAGTATTTAAAAAGTGTATTAACTAATTTAGATGTTCAAGAGGTCCATGAAGTCTTGGATACTGGTTTGGTGGCTGTTTTTCGTGGAAATAAGCCCGGCAAAACTTTAGCTTTTCGAACAGATATAGATGCTTTACCCGTAACAGAAGAAAGTGGTGTAGCTTTTTGTTCACAACACCAAGGGCGGATGCATGCCTGTGGACATGATGGACATATGGCTACCATGTTGGGCTTTGCAAAATATTTAAGCGAACATCCAGAAGAGATTTGCGGCACGGTTGTTTTGATTTTCCAACCGGCTGAAGAAGGTCCTGGCGGTGCACAACTGATGATTGAAGCAGGTATCATAGAAAAATTCGGTATAGAGCAAATTATAGGGCTACACGTTTTTCCAGATTTTAACGAAGGTGTCATTGCTTGTAAACAAGGTGGTATGATGGCTCGCAACGGGGAAGTAACCATTACCGTCCAAGGTAAAAGTGCTCACGGTGCGCAACCACAACAAGGTGCTGACGCAATTTTAGCAACAGCAGCGATTATTCAAGGATTACACACCATTATTTCGCGGAATATTAGCCCGCTTGATTCAGCTGTATTAACTTTTGGTGAGATTCATGGAGGAGAAGCGATGAATATTATTCCAGGAAAAGTTGAACTTTTTGGTACACTGCGGGTTTTTTCAGATACTGTTTATGAAAAAATAACTAAACGTATCCTAACGTTAACTAAAGATATTGCAACGGCTTATGATTGCAGAGCAACAATTGATTTCAATCATATGTATCGCGTGGTAGACAACGACGCGAAAATGGTAGCGGCATTAAAGAAAGTCGCAAAAGATAGCTATGTTACGTCACCACCTTATTTGTTGGCAGAAGATTTCTCCATGTTTCAACAAAAAATTCCAGGTCTCTTTTTCTTTGTCGGTATAAAAAATGAAGAAAAGGATTATATATATCCGCTGCACAGTAGTAAATTACGTTTTGATGAAAAGAATTTGTTAGGCGGCATTCAATGCTATGTTGATTTAATACACGTATTAAATGAGAAAGGTGTGTAAAAAATGTTTCAAAAAGAAGTTAAAAATGGTCATCTGTATTGGGACGGCTGTGATACAGTTACTTTAGCAAAACAATACGGTACACCTTTATATGTCTACTCAGAAAATATGATTTTAAAAGAGTGTCAGGATTTAAAAGAGCAGTTTATCAATAAATATCCTAATACCCGAGTAGCTTATGCAAGTAAAGCTTTCAATACCATTGCGATGTTGCAATTAATCAATCAAGTGAATTTTTCTTTAGATGTTGTTTCAGGTGGGGAACTGTACACGGCAATAGCTGCGGATTTTCCAGCAGAAAAAATTGAATTTAACGGCAATAATAAATCAGAAGCCGAATTGGAAATGGCACTAGATTATGGGGTTGGACGTATTATTGTCGATAGTTTACAAGAGGTAGAATTAATTCAGTCAATTTGTCGCAAATTGGCTAAAAAAGCCCGGATTATGTTTCGAATTACACCAGAGGTAGATGTCAAAACGCATGCTTTTATTTCGACAGGACAAAAAGATTCTAAATTTGGTATCCCTTTAGCACCTGAAATTTTATATCCACAGATTGAAAAAGTATTGCAAGCAGAAGATTTGGAATTTTATGGTTTTCATTTTCATGTTGGAAGCCAATTAAGTGATAATAATGCGCATCTTGCTGCTGTCAAAGTTGCCCTTAATTTAATGTTAGAGGTGAAAAAACGCTATGGGTATCAGATTAAGGAGTTAAATTATGGTGGTGGCTTTGGCGTTTGTTATACAAAAACAGATGTCCGTAAACCTTATCGTTACTTTTTGGACCCAGTTATGGAATTAACCGAAAAATTCTGTCAGGAAAATAAATTACTTCGTCCTGAAATTGTGATTGAACCTGGTCGCAGCATTGTGGCTGAAGCCGGCATTACCTTGCATACGATTGGCGCCATTAAAGAGCTGCCTGATTTAAGAAAATACATTAGTATCGATGGCGGCATGACAGATAACATTCGCCCAGGTCTTTATGATGCAAAGTATAGTGGTGTCGTGGCTAATAAAATGAATGAACCAGTATCTAAAGAAGTGACGATTTCTGGTAAAGCGTGTGAGAGTACAGATTTATTGATAAAAGATATAGCAGTTCCTAGCGTTGTTGTAGCAGGAGATCTTTTTGCTACGTTTACAACAGGAGCTTACGGCTATTCTATGGCGAGTAATTATAATAAATTACCACTGCCAGCTGTGATTTTTGTAAAAGATGGTCAATCAGAAGTGGTAGTAAAACGACAAACGTATGCACAAATGATTCAAAATGAAGTAAAAAGATAACAAAGGACGTGAAATAATGGATATTCCTTTTGTAAAAATGCAAGGTGCGGGCAATGATTTTATTGTCCTTAATAATATTGACTTAAAATTAGAGACAGATGAATTAAGTGCACTCGCAAAAGGTGCTTGTCGTCGCCGCTTTTCAGTGGGAGCAGATGCTGTAATGGCTGTAGATGTACCACAAGAAGGCGGTGATTTTCGCATGCGTTTTTATAATGCCGATGGCACAGAAGCCGAGATGTGTGGAAATGGTGCGCGCTGTCTAGCGCGTTATGCATATGAAAAAAAATTAGCATCAGAAAAAATGGTGATAGAAACTATAGCAGGATTAGTCCCAGCTTGGAAATTAAGCCAAAATATCTACAAAGTACAGCTAAATGATGTTACAAAATTTGAGGTAAAAGAATTTGAGAAAAATACGGTCTATTATGTCGAATTAGGCAATCCTGCTATTCCCCATATTGTTATCGCATATGCGGGTTTAGCCAAAAAAGACTTATCCGATTTACGTCTTTTAGCTCAAAAACTACGCTATTGGTCAGAACTACCCAAAGGTGCTAATGTAAATTTTTACGATGTCGCGGGAAATAGCGTAGTTGTTCGAACGTATGAAAGAGGCGTAGAAGATTTTACATTAGCCTGCGGAACAGGTTCAGCATCTGTAGCGTATGTCTTAAATCGCACACAACAAGTTGAAGAAAATCCGGTTGCATTGTCTGTATTGGGTGGTAAGCTAGAAGTAAACGTGCAACAAGAAAAGCTTTTTCTTACTGGCGATGCAACATGGATTGCAGAAGGTTTGTTAAGTGGAGAAGCCTTATTGGCACAAATTTAAAGAGAGAATTGGTGACATATGTTAGAAGCAATTATTTTTGACATGGACGGAGTATTGATTGATTCTGAATATAGCTATTTTGAAGCAAAAGATAGCCTTTTAAAAGATGCGGGCATTATGGTTCCTAGTAGTTATCATAGTAAGTTTATGGGTACTTCTTATCAATATACTTGGGAAACGATGAAAAAAGAATTGGCTTTACCTGAATCAGCTGCGTATTATATTCGTGAAATGATTAAGCGACGGGAAGTAATTGTAAAAAGAGATGGAACAAAACCGATTCAAGGAGCGGTAAAATTTGTCAAAGGATTAAAAAATGCAGGTGTCAACTTGGCAGTTGCATCTTCTTCACCCTTAAGTGAAATAAAAAAATCATTGTCGGAAATTGGAATTTATCAAGATTTCACAGTTATTGCAAGTGGGGAGGAAGTGGAGCATTCTAAACCCGCACCAGACGTTTATTTGTTAGCGGCAAAACGTTTGGGAGTATCACCTATAAACTGTGTAGCATTGGAAGATTCACCTAATGGAAGTATTGCAGTCAAAAAAGCAGAGATGGTTGGAATTGGTTTTGCAAATCCCAATTATCCTATACTGGATTTGTGCTCAGATGTAGTCGTCACAACATTTTCTGATCTTGACTATACAAAATGTCAAAAGATATATCAGCAGTATCACAAATAAAGACGCATTTAATAAATGATAGAAAAAACGTAAGAATCAGCTGAGATGCTGATTCTTACGTTTTTTATTTTTGTTCTTGCTTAACAAACGAGATGTTATTTTTAACGGTTTCTTCTTTTGTAGCGTAGTTTTCAAAACGTTTAAAAAGACGAGCTTCAAATTCATTGCGGGGTGTGAAAGTTTTGCCTTGCTTTTCTTTGATAGTTTTTGTTTGTTTCAAAAAAATCAACTCCTATATAAATTTATGAAAAAATATTTTCTTTTATTGTTGTTATCTTAGCAAGAACCTTTGTTATTTAAAAAGTATATGCTCGCGATTTAAATATTTTTTTACGAAATAGCAAAATACTTGATGACTATCAATTTATCGCTACGCGAAAGTCGTTAAACTAAAGACACAAAGTTAAGCAAGCCGTTAAACTTTTGACACTAAAGAACATAGGAGGAATTAAAAATGAAATTTCAACAAAAAATTTTACAGTATAAAAACAAGTTGGCTGTTGTAAGCGGATTTTTGATTGTAGCTGCGTTTATAAGTAAAGGTATGCATTTTTCAGCAGGGTATGTAGCAGCTATGGTCGTAGCTTCTTTTTTAGGCGGGGTGCCAATTTTTATCCAAGCGTACCAAGCTTTACGTGTGAAGGTGATTAGTATTGATTTATTAGTTACCATCGCGGTGGTAGGGGCATTTTTAATTGGTGAGTATAATGAATCCGCAATTGTGACTTTCCTATTTTTATTTGGCAGTCTCTTAGAGCAAAAAACTTTGCAAAAGACGCGTTCTGCAATCAAGACATTAACACAGATGGCACCGACTACAGCTTTTGTCATCAACGAGGGGAAAATTGAAGAAGTTGATGTGGATGAAGTGGATGTTTTGGATCAATTATTAGTCAAAACAGGAGGACAAATTCCAGTAGATGGTGTGATAACCAGTGGAGAAGGTTATTTGAATGAGGCCAGTGTCACAGGTGAATCCGCAATTGTACACAAAAAAAGAGGTGATTTGGTTTTTGCAGGTACGTTATTAGATAACGGCACGCTCCAAATAGAAGCACAAAAAGTAGGGGAAGACACAACGTTTGGGAAAATTATTGAATTAGTGGAAGATGCCCAAGACAGTAAATCAAAGGCAGAACGGTTTATTGATCGCTTTGCTAAGTTTTATACACCATTTGTCTTAATTTTAGCTTTAGTAGTGGGACTGATTAGTCGCGATTTGTCTTTGGCTATTACAATTTTAGTGCTGGGCTGTCCAGGTGCTTTAGTAATCGGTGTGCCGGTTTCTAATGTGGCTGGAATTGGCAATGGCGCTAAGTTTGGTATTTTATTAAAAGGTGGAGAAGTTTTAGATACTTTTAGTAAAGTGGATACTTTTGTTTTTGATAAGACCGGAACGCTCACAGCAGGAAAACCTACTGTTGCGGCTTTAGAAAATTATACGGGGAGTAAAGAAGAAAATTTACGGATACTTGCAAGTATTGAAAGCGAATCAGATCATCCTTTGGGACAAGCGATATTACAATATGCTGCTGTAGAAAAATTTTTAACGGTAGAAAAAACGAATGTAATAAAAGGTAGCGGAATAAAAGCAATAATTGCAGGACATGAAGTATTGGTTGGAAATGAAAAGTTACTGCAAGAAGCCGGTGTGAATGTAGAAGATTCTGCAAAAGATCAAATAAACTTACAAGCAATGGGGCATTCGTTAGTTTATTTGGCAATCGATGGCAAATTAGCTCAGTTGGTGGGAATTAAAGACCAAATTCGTCCTCAGGTAAAGGAAACACTAACCCAATTAAAGAAGATGGGTGCAGAAAACCTAGTAATGTTAACCGGCGATAATGAAAAAACGGCTGAAATTGTTGGGTCAGAACTTGGTATAACAGAAATTCACGGTGGCTTGTTACCTTCAGATAAAGCTGCGTTTATTACAAAACTACAAAATGCCGGTCACAAAGTAGCTTTTGTCGGAGACGGCGTGAATGATAGTCCTTCCATTGCTTTAGCAGATATTGGGATTGCTATGGGAAATGGAACCGATGTTGCAGTAGAAACATCAGATGTCGTTTTAATGAATTCCGATTTTACGAAATTAGTACAAGCCTATGCTTTAACAAAAAAGACAGTTTGGAATATGAAAGAAAATATTGCGTTGGCAGTGGGAACAGTAGCATTTTTATTAGTAGGACTAATCTTTGGCTATATTTATATGGCTAGCGGCATGTTAGTTCATGAATTAAGTATTTTAGTCGTTATCGCCAATGGAATGCGTTTATTACCATTTAAAGTTGGAAAACTTGATAGCTATCAAGTATTTGAGGCAAAAGAAGTCTTACAATAAGAGCAACAAAACAAGAAAGAAGGATGTCAGATGGAAAAAGTAATTATTCAACTAGGAGCGTTAACTTGCCCGTCTTGTATGCAAAAAATTGAAAGTGCAGTGAGCCAAGAAGCTGGGGTAGAAAAAGTGAAAGTCTTATTTAACGCCAGCAAAGTGAAAGCAGAAATTGATGCAAATCAAACGACTGGAGAAACATTAGCAAAAACAATTGAAAAATTAGGTTATGAAGTCCAATCTGTAAAAGTAAAGGAAGCGTAAAATATGAATGCAGCAGAAAAATATCAAGCAGAACTCGTACAAAGTGAAAAAGATCATCATACACCAACTGCTGGTGCAATGAGTGGGCACATTTTAGCGAATCTTTTCATTCAACGTAATAAGTTGCGGCAAGCCAATTACTATTTAAAAGGAACTGCCAAAGGGGTTAGTTCTCAAATAGCAGATACTATAAAAAAAGAAGACGAATTGTTTGACCGTCTCAATCGATTGTTGTTAGATGAAGGTGAAGTCATTCCCACGACCACTGCAGAGTTTACTCGCTATACAATGTTAGAAGAAAGCGGCCAGTTAAAATACGAAACGACAGAGAATATCTTATTTACAGCTGTCCAAGATTTTAATACACAAAATTTATTCGTTACTAGAGGAATTAAACTAGCCGAAAAAGAAGAAAAATTTGCTTTAGTTGTATTTTTACAAGCATTGTATGGCTGGTTAAAAGCTCAAAGTCGTCTTTTCCAAAGTTTTATTGGCCATGATGCATTAGAAGGCTTGTTGGAAGAAGACGAAGAAGATTAGTTGTTAATATTATCTTAAAAGGAGGAACTTTCATGGCACATGACCACCTATGTGTTGCATTGGTACCGTTGTTTAATCACTTAGACGAAGAAGATCAAAAAAAAATCAATCAATTGGTGCAGCATAAAGTCTTCCAAAAAGGTGAACAAGTCACAACACCTGACAAAGAAGCACAACTGGTGATTGTTGCCAGTGGTAATTTGAAAGTGTATCAGTTATCCGCTGCAGGCAGAGAGCAACTTTTGCGAGTGGTGGAACCAGGTGGCTATGAAGGAGAAAATCTACTTTTTGGAGCTAGTAACAATAATCTATTCAGTGAAGCGCTGCAAAAAACCGAAGTTTGCGTTTTAAAGCAAACAGACTTTAAACAGTTATTGCTGGATTATCCCGAACTTAGTTTAAAACTTTTGGAAATTAATGCTGAAAAAATGACAAAAGTGGAACAGCAAAGTCAATTTTTAACGATGGAGAAAATTGAAGAACGTTTAGCCACGTATTTACTGGATTTGAGTACCGTAGAAAATAGTGACGTTGTTACAATTCCCATGAAAATGAAGGAACTTGCGGCTTTTTTAGGCACTACTCCGGAGACTCTTTCCCGTAAAATTAAATTGTTGGAAGAAAAACAATTGATTTTACGTCAAGGATACCAATTGACTCTGCGAGATAAAGAGGGTTTGGAAGACCTATAAGAACACTAAAAAAATGCTGAATAAAGCAAGCAATGTATGCGGCTTTATTCAGCATTTTTTAGTGGCGAGAATATATTAATTTTTGAAAATTTGATGCTGTAAAATTTAGTGAATCCGATTGCAGTGTATCAATGCTATTAAAATGATTGTCAGCAGAATTTAGGAATGGGCAATACTATTAGCTTTGCCGGTAAAAAGTTTAAAATAGAGTGCATTTCTTAGATGAGATAATTTTCATGAAGTCTTTTCACCACCAGTTTTTTTATGTAAAATGAAAGCTACGAAAGAAATTTAAAGGAGAAGTGAAATGTCACAATTACCGAAATGTCCAGAATGCGGATCTGAATATACTTATGAAGATCGCGGTTTATTTGTTTGTCCTGAATGCGGTCATGAATGGAGCGCTTCAAAAGAAGCACAAAAAACAGCAGAGGGCGTAATTGCAAAAGATGCAAACGGCAATTTATTACAAGATGGCGACAACGTCACTGTGATTAAAGATTTAAAAGTAAAAGGAGCTTCTAATCCTATTAAACAAGGTACAAAAGTAAAAAATATCAGACTTGTTGAAGGAGACCATAATATTGACTGCAAAGTAGACGGTTTTGGCCCCATGAAATTAAAGTCAGAATTCGTCAAAAAATTATAAAATTCCTTCCGATTCTCTTCACAATATTTTCATGGATAAAATGGTAAAATAAAGGTAGAAAAGTCTTATTTGATTGTGTGAGGGAGGAAACGACTATGTATGGAATGGGTTATGGCTTTATGCCGTTTTTTGATCCAACAATGATTTTAGTGATTATCGGTTTGGTGTTATCTGGCATTGCATCAGCCTATGTCAATAGTACTTTTAGGAAGTACGATGAAGTAAAAAGCCGTAATTATGTTACGGGAACACAAGCTGCTCAATACATCTTGAATGATCAAGGGATTAACGATGTCGGTGTACAAAAAATTGCGGGAAATCTGACAGATAATTACAATTCTCAAACAAAAATGTTAAGTCTATCAGAAGCAACGGCCCAATCTACTTCTGTCGCTGCAATTGCCGTTGCCGCCCATGAATGTGGGCATGCAGTTCAAGACGCAAAAAGTTACATGCCGCTACGTTTGCGGGCGGCCATTGTACCGGTGGCAAACTTTGGTTCCACTTTAGCATTTCCTATTATTTTAATTGGTTTTTTCTTAAGTGCCCCCAAACTTGTTACGATTGGACTTTGGGCTTTCTCGTTGGCTTTAATTTTCCAATTGGTGACCTTACCGGTGGAATTTAATGCTTCGGCTCGGGCTTTGAAGATTTTGAGTAATGGAAATTTGTTAACAGAAGAAGAATTACCGATGGCACGAAAAGTACTATTTGCCGCAGCCTTAACGTATGTAGCTGCAGCTGTAGCTACGTTTTTACAACTGCTACGTCTAATTTTAATTTTTGGTGGTAATCGCCGTGATTAAGTCTTTAAATGCGTAACCGATTTGGGTTGCGTATTTTTTTATACAGAATACTCGATGTAAGGCAAATCTTTGCACTATTTTTATAATTTTGACAAAATGGTAAATAAATGAACTGATTGCTTTTTACAGTCAAGCTGGAGGAATAACATGAATAAAAAGGAAATTAGTATTCGCTCTTTTATAGCATTAGTAGGTGTTGCTATTTTGGCACTAGGGGCAACAACTTTACGTATGGGAAAAGTTGGCTTAGATCCTTATACCTCTACAAATATTGCATTAGGAGAAAAGTTTGGGTTATCATTAGGCGTCTATCAACTGATGGTAAATATTATTATTTTAGTAGTAATCTTTATCTTGGGAAAAAAATACATCGGTATCGGAACTGTTATCAATATGGTACTGGCAGGATTTTTTATTGATTTTTATACAGAAATTTTTACCAAATTAGATTTAATTGCCACAAACATCTTTATGCAGCTGCTCTTTTTAATAATCGGTATCTTGCTTTTTAGTTTTGGTGCGTCGTTGTATATGGGCGCAGAACTTGGTAATGCACCTTATGATGCAATTGCACCCGTTATTGTGGATAAAACAGGTGCACCTTATCGTATTATTCGCGTTATTCAAGATGTCACTTTTAGTGTGGTGGCTTTTATCTTTGGCGGACCAATTGGAATTGGGACGTTTATCAGTGCCTTTTTAACTGGTCCGTTTATTAGTTTTTTTGACCAAAAAGTTACCCATCCGGTTGTTAATTCTTTAACAAAAAGGTAGGAGAAAAATGGAATTACCAAAAGCATTCTATGAAAAATATCAAAAATTATTGCAAGAGGAAGCAGAAGATTTTTTTGCTGCTTTAACCAAAGGGCGTGTTAGCAAAGGTTATCGACTTAATCCTTCAAAACCGGATTCCTTTGCAATGCTTACAAAATATGGACCAACCAAAAGAAGAGCTGCTCCTTATGCGACAAATGCATTTTTAGGTAATGTCGGAGGTAAAACGTTATTGCATCAAGCCGGTTATGTGTACAGTCAAGAACCAAGTGCGATGATAGTTGCAGCGACAGCCGCTATAAAACCAGGAGAAAAAGTATTGGACTTATGTGCGGCACCGGGTGGAAAGTCCACACAGTTAGCAGCGCAATTAAATGGAGAAGGCTTGTTAGTGGCAAATGAAATTTTTCCTAAACGTGCTAAAGTTTTGTCTGAGAACATTGAACGTTGGGGGAGTACGAATGTGATTGTCACCAACCATGCTCCCAATGAGTTGGTGACAACTTTCAGCGGTTTTTTTGATTGTGTTGTTGTTGATGCCCCTTGTTCTGGGGAAGGGATGTTTCGTAAAGATCCCATTGCCATGGACCAATGGCAAGCAGATACATCGCTAAAATGTGCCACACGTCAAAAAGAGATTTTAACTGCAGCTGTTAAAATGCTAAGAAATGGTGGAACTCTGGTCTATTCGACTTGTACTTTTTCCCCAGAAGAAAATGAAGAAATTATTAGTTGGTTAGTAAAGAAGTATCCCTTTACAATTGAAACAATTCCGCAAAAAAATGTAGCTTATGGTCGTCCAGAATGGGGAGATGGCAATCCTGATTTAGTTAAGACAATTCGCCTATGGCCGCATTTAAATCAAGGCGAAGGACATTTTGTGGCCAAGTTAACTTTTCACGGTGAAAACCCAATTGTGAACAAGAAGAAAAAAGATGGAAAAACAAAAATAAGCAAGAAAACCAGCACACTGCTGAATGACTTTAAGCAAAAATTTCCCTTGCCTCAAAATAGTACTCTGCAGATGTTTGGGGATTATGTTTGGGCTGTACCTCAAGCAGCTCCGGATTTAACGGGCATTAAAGTTTTGCGTAATGGTGTGGAATTAGGCGTATTAAAAAAAGGACGAATGGAACCAAGTTTTAACTTGGCCATGACCGCTACGCAACAAACGATTTCAGCTTTTCCAATCCTTAAAATTAGTTATACAGATTGGTTACATTATGTTGCTGGCGAAACTTTTACAAAAGAAGGGAATGCTGGATGGGTTTTATTATGTGTAGATGAAGTGCCAATAGGTTTTGGTAAACAAGTCCAAGGTATAGTAAAAAATTTTTATCCCAAAGGACTGCGTTTTAAAGGTGAACCATTAGCAAAATAAAACGAAGGCTAAAACGTATTTCAGTTGTGGGCTTTTTTGTATGTTCTGGCAAAATCGACGAGCAAAAAAGAATAAGAAAAATTTAGCATGTCGTTGCTTTTTGTCTGTGAAAGCCCTTTTGGTTTTGCTATTTTTTTCTCTGTGCTATGATGAAGTAGTAGAAAAGTTCTTAAAAGAGGGGCTGAAAAAATGAAAAATAAGACAAAAGTAACAATTGGCTTAAGTATTGCGGCAGTGGCTGGTATTACTACCGCGGTAATTGCATCTGATGCTGTAATTAACAAGATTCGTCATAAAAAAGATCGCTACAAAGTAAAACGATTTGTTGACGATAAGTTTGATGGTAATGAAAAACTACTGTCTGTTGTCGATAATTTATCAGATACAGAGTTGGATTCGTTGATGAATGTCATGAAAAAAATTAAATCAGGTCGTAAGCAAATTTCTGTTTACGGGGATTCATTAAAAGAAACAACTGAAAGCTTAAAAGATAAATTAAGTGGTTTGATTGATCAAATTGTTTAAAAAGATGAAAAGAGAGACCGATCGGGATCGTCGGCCTCTCTTTTTTATTTTATAAAGTTTTATTGCAAAAAAAAAAAAGCGAAACCAAAGTCTCGCTTAAGTTCTGTTTAATCAGACACATGGCAGATCCTGCTTAGTGCTGCTTCCTTCCAGATCTGACACAATTCACAAGCCTGCCATTGTCCTAGCCTTGCGGCAAAAACTAGTATAGCGTATTTAAACAATTTTGGCTAGTCTTTTTCTAAAGTTTTATTCAAATTCTGCTTCTGATGTTCGTTGCCGCAATTTTTTCTCTGCTTTACGTTTTGCGCGTAGTTCGCGGAAAAAGTCAGTTAAGATTTGACTACAGTCACCTTGTAAAATGCCACCTTCCACATAAGACCAGTGATTAAAGCGTTCATCAGTCAAAATTGTTAGTAGTGATCCGGCAGCACCACCTTTTGGATCATAAGCACCAAAGTAAACTTCTTCCACCCGAGCGAGTTGCATTGCCCCGCTGCACATGGGACAAGGTTCCAGTGTGACAAATAATTGGCTACGTTCTAAACGCCAGCTATCAACATTTTGGCAAGCTTCTCGAATAGCCAACATCTCAGCATGAGCAGTTGCATCTTGGTCTGCTTCTCTGCGATTATAACCACAACCGATAACTTCACCGTCCAAAATAACTACAGCACCAATAGGAACTTCGCCAATGGCTTGGGCTTTTTTTGCCTGTTCCAGCGCTAGAAGCATATATTTTTCTTTGGCTCTAGTATCTAAAGTACTGCTTTTTTTCACAATTTTCACCTCACTGAATTTTAGCATTTTTTTATAAGAGACAAAAGAGGCACCCTAGCAAAATTGGCAGTTTTACTAGGGTGCTAGAAAAGAAGAAATGAAAAAATATTGGGTATGGTAAAACTATAATACGATTAGCTTAATAACAGCTTAAAACATCGTATTCTTTTACACCTTTTTTGAACTCCGCTACAATCAAAGTAGGAGGTGGTGACAATGGAGAAAAAAGCGAGTCGCTGGATACAATTTTTAGGTGGTCGAAACTTAATTTTTACATTAGTGGTGTTACTTTTATTAGGCGCTGTTTTATGGCTTTTTGCCCAGTTAGATTTTTTATTTGATCCTTTTGTAACAATTTTTAAAGCTATTAGTGGTCCGTTAATTTTAACGATGGTCTTATATTATTTATTTAATCCTATTATCGATTGGTTAGAAGGGAAGGGCGTAAAGCGGGTAATCAGTGTGGCAGCGTTATTTGTGATTTTGATTGCTTTAGTCGTGGTTGCTGTCGTTTTAATTAGTCCCATTATTCAAAAACAAGTTCTTTCTTTGGTTTCTTCCTTTCCTGATTACGTGGATAAGTCGATAAAAATGATAACAAAGCTTTTTGATAATTCTCCCTTTGAAGAGCCGCTCGACCAAACAATGGATAAGTTGCAAAATTGGTCTGAAGGGCTGTCCAGTCAAGTGACGGATTACTTATCAGGTGTCTTAAAAGGAGCATCCAATGTTGTTTCAACCATTACCAGTACAGTATTGATTATTGGGACAGCACCAATTATTACGTTTTTCTTATTAAAGGATGATCGTAAATTTTTTAGCTATGTTACCAAATTAATTCCACCGCGTTTTCGTAAAGATGCCAAAATAATTGCAGGCAGTATGAATACACAAGTGGGGGCATATTTAAAAGGACAAGTTTTAGTTAGTATTGCAATTGGTCTGTTAACTTTTATTGGTTTTTTAATTATTGGTATGCCCTTTGCAGGATCTTTATCATTATTAACTGGGGTGACAGCAATTATTCCTTATATAGGACCATTTATTGCATTTATACCGGCGTTTATCGTAGCCTTGATGTCTTCTTTTGGGATGCTAATAAAAATGTGTCTGGTTTGGGTGATTGTCCAAATGTTAAATGGCCATTTGATTGAACCTGCTGTGATGGGGAAACATCTTCTTGTTCATCCAATTACGATTGTTTTGGTTTTGTTGGTGATGGGAGATTTAATGGGAATGTTTGGTTTAATTTTTGGGATTCCCATTTATGCTGTGCTGAAAGTTTTATGTATTTATTGCTTCCGCAAACTAAAAGGGCGCTATAATCGCTTTTATGGGGAGTATGGAAAATACGAAGAGACAAATTTTGAAGATTAAATAAATGCTATGCTTGTAGATTATATCCTCTATAAAGCATAGCATTTGTTTTTTGAGAATTTCGAATAGTAAAAATTATTCTTGGTAGTCTTCATAGCGGGGGGCATTAGCTTTTAATTCATTTTGTTCTGCCAAACTTAATTGACTGAAAACGTCATTTCCATCAAGAAAAGATTCCCAATCAGATGCCATTAGCGCATTCAAACCAGTTTCATCATGCTTTTCCCAAACTTCAGTTTTGACGCCGTCTGGAGTAATAAAGTGGCCTTTTTCATTTTTGTGAAGATTTTTTAATTGAGCTAGGTCGTGCGTTTTATTAAATAATTTTTCCCATTCTTTTTTTAGCGTGTCTTTCATCATTATTCCTCCTTTTTTCTACTAGGTCTATTTTAGCAAATACCTGTGATTGAGCAAAAGATTTCAAATTTGAAAGACAAAATAAGACGCTATGAAAAAAATATGCTAGTCTAAACTTAGAATGTTTACATCCCTTTAGAAACGAGGCTTTATTATGGAAAAAATTACCATTATGCACACCAATGATCTGCACTCTCATTTAGAAAATTGGCCAAAAATCAGACGTTATCTTGAACAACGTCAGCGCGAATTAGCCAAAAAAGGACACGGGGCTATTACGGTTGATCTGGGGGATTTTATCGACCGCTGGCATCCATTATCAGAAGCAACCAATGGTAAAGCCAACGTTGCGTTAATGAACACAGTTTCTTATGATGCAGTTACAATTGGAAATAATGAAGGTGTGGGTAATTCAAAACAAGATCTAAATCAGCTATACGAGGGCGCTAATTTTGATATTTTGTTAGCCAATTTATTTGATAAAAAGACATTGCAACCACCAAAATGGAGCAAAGAATATAAAATTATTACAACACAAGCTGGTACAAAAGTTGGGCTTATTGCATTGACAGCACCATTTCCACTTACCTATAGTCCTAATGGTTGGGATATTCGTTATCCGCTAGAAATCTTACCTAATTTAGTGGCACATTTAAGACCGCAAGTTGATGTTTTAGTATTAATGAGTCATCTGGGGATTGAAGATGATCAATTAATTGCCAGTGAAATGCCGGAGCTGGATGTTATTTTAGGATCGCATACCCATCATTTGTTTCCAAAAGGAAAAGTTGTTAACGGTGTACAGTTGGCTGCTGCGGGGAAATTTGGATACTACATTGGTGAAGTACGGCTGGAATTAGATGAAAATCATAAAATTATTTCTAAAAAAGCTCGTACCATTGAAACGGCAACACTCACAGCATTTCCAGAGGATGAAGAAGAGATAAGTGGTTATTTACAAAAAGGACACGAGCTATTAAAGGCACAAAAGGTTGCCACTTTGCCTTACACTTTGACACTGGATTTAAACGGTGAACACCGTTTAATTGATGCAGCTTTAAAAGCAGTAGAAAAAAGGGGACAAACAGATGTCGCTATTTTAAATAGTGGTTTATTTTTGCAAGAATTGCCAAAAGGAGAAGTAAACCAAGATCAATTGCATACAACCTTGCCACATCCGATGCATCTGTTAAATGTAACTTTAAAAGGTTCAGATGTCCGCCGCTTAGTTTTAGAAATGGAGAAAAACCGCAACTTTTTACGTAATTTTCCTATGTTGGGCATGGGATTTCGCGGGAAGATTTTTGGTGTGATTACGTATGATGGTATTTTATATGACAGTGTTAATCATGAAGTTTATTGGCTAGGAGAAAAATTAGATGATGAAAAAACATATACATTTACAACGGTAGATCATTTTATGTTTGTCCCGTTTTTTCCTACAATTGAGATTGCGGGAAAGTATGAATTTTTATTTCCAGAATTTATCCGTAGCGTACTGGGAACGTATTTGCAAACTCACTATCCAAGTAAATAAAAACAAGGTATAATGAAAAAACAGGTGGTGAAAGAATGACAAAAGAAAACAAAAATCTAACCGAAGAATTAACGACGGTTTTAGAGGAAGTCGTAACCGAAGAAGTGGCAAAACCGCAAAAAGGCGAACTTGTGACACCGATTAATGAAACAGATTTTATGATTGGACAACGTCAGTACAAGCTTGTTTATGACCACCGGGAAGGCTTTGACGCAGAAAAATTAGGGGAACGTTTCAGCGAGGTTTTAGCTCGTTATGATTATATTGTTGGGGATTGGGGTTATGAACAGTTACGCTTGAAAGGTTTTTTCAATGCGGATGATAAAAAGGCACAACCAGAACAACGTATTGATACGTTAGAAGATTATTTATATGAGTATTGTAATTTTGGCTGTGCTTATTTTGTAATTCAACGGGTAGGAAATAAGCGGGAAAAAAATCAAAATCGTAAACGCCGTAAGAAAAATTACACCAACCAACCGGTGCAAGCACATATTGCCGAAAAGAAAACAGAAGTAAGAAAAAAAACAAAGCCGGTTTTAAAGAAAAAAGTTGATAAACAACCAACAAAGAAAACAGAGAATGCTGCAAAACCTAGCAAAAAAGAGGGGAAAAAAGGCGGCTTTACAATTAGGAAGCGAGAAGATTAATGTACAAAGGATATTTAATTGATTTAGATGGTACCATCTATCGTGGGCAAGAACCAATTTTAGCCGGTAAAAATTTTGTGGATGAATTAAAACGCCGTAATCTCCCTTTTTTATTTGTTACCAACAATACTACGCGTAGTCCAGAAACTGTAGCACATCGTTTGAAACATGAATTTGATATTGATGTAGCGCCAGAGACAGTATATACGGCAACTTTAGCGACAATTGACTTTATGAGAGCTGACAAGGCTGGAAATAAAGTCTTTGTAATTGGTGAAGCAGGCCTGATTGACTTGATATTAGCTGCTGGATTTGTTTGGGAAGAGGAAAATCCGGATTATGTAGTGGTTGGATTGGACAACAATGTGACATACGAGAAGTTTGTATTGGCCACATTAGCTATTCAAAAAGGGGCTACGTTTATTGGAACTAATCCCGATAAAAACATACCAACTGAAAGAGGTTTGTTACCTGGAGCTGGTTCATTGATTTCCTTAGTAGAAACGGCGACCCAAACAAAGCCGATTTTTATCGGAAAACCAGAAGCAATTATTATGGATAAAGCACTCGAAAAAATTGGTTTGGCTAAAGAAGACGTCATTATGGTCGGAGACAATTATGAAACAGATATTTGTTCTGGATTAAATAATGGTATTGATACATTGTTGGTATTATCTGGCTTTACTAAAAAATCAGAAGTGCCCAACCTCCCTAAAGCACCCACGTTTGTATTGGATTCTTTAGATGAATGGGACTTTGGGGATTTAAAAAAATGATGACAACCTGGCAAAGACGATTTGGCTTTTTTAGTCTTTTTTTGACCATCATTACGTTGGTTATTACCATCGCGATTAATTTTCGTCCGTTGTATGTTTTTGATATTCATTATTTAAACATTTTACACGATACAACTGTGGATAAAACAACCTTGTTGAAGAATTTTGACAAATTGATGGCTTTTTTAAATAATCCTTTTGCAAGTCAACTTACTTTACCGGATTTTCCCATGTCTGAGGCTGGGCGGGGTCATTTTATTGATGTCAAAAAATTATTTCTACTCAATTATGCCGTTTTCCTTATAACTATTATTCCTTCTATTGTCTTTTTAGTTAAGTTAAAAAAACAACAGAGTTTATGGCGTTTAATTCTGCCTTTTAAATTCGGAATGATAATTCCGGTAATTTTGGGTTTTGTGATGGCCACAGGATTTGACCGTTTTTTTGTCACTTTTCATGAATTATTTTTTCAAAATGATGATTGGTTATTTGATCCTAAAACAGATCCAATTATTAATGTTTTGCCTGAGAGTTTCTTCATGCACTGCTTTATTCTTGCTTTTGTTTTATTAGAGCTGTGCTTTTTAGCCCTTGTTTTGTGGGGGAACACCAGTCTAAGAAAAAAAACAACGCGCCTTAGCTAGGCGCGCTTTTTTATTGGGTAATGTAATGAGATTTACCTGGGTTTTGATGAGCCAAGCGACTTGCCGCCGAAGCCGCAATAGCCCCAACAATATCATCTAAAAAGGTATGAACATGTTTGCCATCATGGCTGTTTAATTCTTTTAAAATCCCCGGCTTGACTTTGTCAATATAGCCATAATTTGTAAAACCGATTGAACCGTAGACATTGACGATGGACAATGCCAAGATTTCATCAATCCCATAAAGACCTTCATCATCAGCGACAATTTCTTGTAGAGGATTAAGTAATTTTCCTTCTTCTGCCAGAATGTCCAATTGAATACCTGTGATAATCGCATTGTGGACTTCTCTTTTGGTTAAAACACTGTTAACACTTTCGACACATTTTTCCAAAGTAATATCTTTGATATAATCTTTTTGTAAAAACATGACCAATTCACCAATCTCATCTAAGCTAACACCACGACTAGTTAATAATTCACGGGCTTTTTCTTCTAATGTTTTTGTTTCAATTACCATTCAAATCCCTCCAATTCATCTTGTTAAAGTTAACACACCTTTTATGTTATACTATCGGATAATATCAAGCAAAGAAAAGGAAGAGTATCATGAAACCTTTAATAGAATTTTGTGAACAAAATCTGAGTCATCAGGGCAATCTTTTGTTAGAAGACGAAGAACTGAGAGAAAGAGCAGAATTTTTAATTACTAGTTGTTTGAGTATGTGTGAATTATGTGCAAAAAAACTATTTGTTATGGTTGAAGGAGACGTTATTGTAGCAGATAACATGTCAGAACTGTTAACAAAAGTCAAACAAGCTATTTCAGAGTGGGATGAAATTTAAATAGTTGCATAGAAAAAAGACCTAAAAATTTTGCTGTCTTGTTACTAATAGCTAAACTAGTAAAGAGCAGTAGAATCTTTGCGGTCTTTTTTATTTTAAAATAAGCTGGTGCTATGAGCCGGTTGAGTCCGATTTTTAGGATCAATAAAATGTAAAGCATTATTAACGGCAGTAGGCGCTTCACCAAAGCCTGTTGCAATTAACTTTACCTTACCTTCATAACCGGCAATATCACCACAAGCATAAATGCCAGGAATTGAAGTGCTCATGTCAGAATTAACAGTGATACTTTGCCTTGTGCCAGCTAAGTTCCAATCTTTCACATTTAAGTTGGAAGTAAAACCATAGTTTACGAGCAGGTAATCTACGGATAGTTCAATTCTTTCTTTGGTTTTGACTTGCTGCAGGCTTAGCCCGTCTAGAAAGTCTGTGCCACGAACTTCATCGATTACATAAGGCGTCATAATATTAACAGACGATTGATAAAGCTTTTCAACACTATGTTCCAAAGCACGGAACTTATCACGACGATGAATTAAATGGACTTCTTCTGCAATCGGTTCTAACATTAACGCCCAGTCAATGGCTGAATCACCACCGCCAGCTAATGCGATTTTTTTTCCAGCATACTTCATTAAATCGTTGACATAGTAATCCAAACCGCGATTTTCAAAAGTTTTGGCACCAGCTACTGTTAGTTTTCGGGGTTGAAATGATCCATTTCCCAATGCTAAGATAGCGGCTTTTGTGTAGTGTGTCTCTTTATCCGTTGTAATGACAATGACATCATCTTGTTTTTCAAGGTGAAGGACTTCTTCACCCAAACAATAAGTATGGGGGAAAGTTTGCAGTTTTTTTTCTAAAACTTGCACTAAGTCATTGGCTTTTATTTGAACGTAACCGGGAATATCATATATATTTTTTTCAGGATAGAGTGTGGATAATTGACCACCTAATTGCGGTAAGCTGTCGATAATTTTGGTTTTCGCGTTGCGCATGCCAGCGTAAAAGCCGGCAAACATTCCCGCAGGACCAGCACCGATAATGGTAATATCATAGACTTCCATCTTGTTTCCTCCTTATCTGTTGCAACAATAAACTACTGCAATAGTCCTTAGTATAAGGGCAAGAAGCTGTTTTTTCTATTAAAAGGTATTATTCTTTTGAAATATATTCCCCGCTTAAATTTCTCTTAGCAAAAAGCAATCCATCGCATTATGCGCAGTAGGATATAAGGGTGCAGAGAGTTGTTTGAAACCGTATTTTTGATATAAGCTTAATGCTGCTTGTAAACTGTGGTGGCTTTCTAAATAAATTGCGGAATATCCAGACTGGATTGCAAATGTCAAAGCACAGTCCATTAATTGGTGACTATAACCTTTTCCGCGTGCTTTTTTACTTAGGTATAATTTTTGTAATTCGCAGATGTTTTTTTCAAGACAAAATTCTGCAATTCCAATTCCTCCAAGAACTTTATCATCTCCTATAACAACAAAATAATTGCGATTGACTGACTTGGCGTAATACGCAGATAGCGCTTTTAGTTCAGGGTCAAAATAGGCTGTTCCGGCAATTGCCAAATTACTAGCTTCAAGACTCATACGAATGATGCTTGCTAACGCGTCATCATCTTTTTTTTGAATAGGACGAATTTCCATGTTTACACCTCCGTAGAAATCATTAAATTTCCAGCTAGTATAACAAATAACGCAAAATAAAATCAAGAATACGTGGCAAAATAAGCGAAGTCTGCTATCATGAAATTAATCTATTAATTGAAGGAGGAATTATCGTGAGCGATTTTCCACAACTAACATTGGAAAACCAAACTGGCCACAAAGCATTGATTAAAACGAACCGTGGCAACATTTTAGTACAATTATTTCCAGAATTAGCACCAAAAACTGTTCAAAACTTTGAGGAGTTAGCAAATAAAGGGTATTACGATGGTGTTATTTTCCACCGTGTTATTCCAGATTTTATGATTCAAGGTGGCGATCCAACAGGTACTGGCATGGGTGGCGAAAGCACGTTTGGGGGTACTTTTGAAGATGAGTTTTCAAAAGAATTGTTTAATGTCCGAGGCGCTTTGTCTATGGCAAACGCCGGACCAAATACAAATGGTAGTCAATTTTTTATTGTGAATAATCAAAATGTGCCAGCAAATATGCTGGGACAATTAGAAGGTGCTGGTTATCCTTCTGAAATTATTGAAGCCTATAAACAAGGCGGAACACCATGGCTAGATTTCCGCCATACGGTTTTTGGTCACGTTGTGGAAGGAATGGACGTCGTAGATGAGATTGCCAACGTCCAAAGAGGACCACAAGATAAACCAGTTCATGATGTTGTCATTGAGACAGTAGAAATTTTAACTGACTAAAAAAGAATACCCGAATAAGTGTGATGTTTGGAATATAAAACATAGCCTTATTCGGGTATTTTTATGTGATTTAAGGTGCTTTGATATTATTTGCATCATTTGATCTAACCATTTGGGCATATTCATTTGTTTCTTCCACCGGGCGAGGTGTTGTTTTTACTTCTAAAAAATGAATTAACCGTCCGACGCATAAAAGTGCAGTTAACGTGCCCAGACCGATCCCACTTGATTGACCTAAAAAAATCATGCCTAATAAAAAGGCAAGTGTGATCATTGTTAAATCAAAATAAAATTTAACTTGACCAAAGCGCTTATCTTTTTTTAATGCAATAATTTCTACTAAACCATCTGGTGGGTTTAAGATTAGTCTGGAACGTACCATTAAGAAGGCTCCGACACTTGTAGCAATTACTGCAGCGGTTAAAAGTGCTATTTTACCAATTAAATTAGGCACTACAAAATTTTCTAAGCCTAAGGTAACATTGTAAAAATCTACTACAGCACCAAAAAGAAAAGAAAAAGGCAGTTGCAAGAGAATTTTTAATGACAGACTTTTGGCTAATATGATTTCAACGATAACCAATAAACCAAATATTAAACTTGTTGCATTTCCCAGTGTTATACCTGTTATTGTAGCTGTTGTAAATGGCAGTGAAACTAGCGAGCTGACACCCAGTTGGCAACATGAAAAAAGTACCGTCCCCAGACCTAAAATAAAAATTCCCGGAATATATTGCATTAAACGTTTTGGTAAATCAGGCATATTTGACCTCCTTTTTTATTTTATAGAGAAATTTTTGAAATAGAAGTCAGTAAAATCCATACTTTTATTTTTTTCCTTACCTTTAGTGTAACAAAATTTTTGTAATAAACGTAAGGAAAACACAGAAGAAAAAGAAAGACTGCACCAAACTGATGCAGTCCAACGTATTTATTCTTTAAAAGCCTGGGCAATTTGAGTTAATCCTTGTTGTAATGTCGCCTTGGGACAAGCTATATTTAGCCGCATGTGTTGTTTTCCACTTGGACCAAATGTATAACCGCCATTTAAAACAACTCCTGCTTCTTCAATCATTTTTTTGTTTAACTGTGATTCTGTCAAGTTGTAAGCAGAAAAATCTAGCCAGAAAAGATAAGTACCTTCTGGACGCATAACTTTTACTTTTGGTAGATTTTTTTGTAGAAAGTTAATGGTAAATACACTATTTTTTTGCAAATAGTCCAATAACTCAGTTAACCATGCCTCAGCGCCGTTATAGGCTGCCTTAGTACCAATCAATCCAAAGGTATTAATTGTATCTTGTTCGCTCTTTTCCTGAATTGCTGCAAAGGCTGCTTTTAATTGCGGATTTTTTACAAAAATCATAGAATTTTTAATTCCGGCCAAATTAAATGTTTTGGTTGCAGCTGTTAAAACAATTGAAAAGTCGGCAAAATCAGCGTCAACATTATGAAAAGTTTCGTGTTGGTGGGGTGCAAATATCAAATCTTGGTGAATTTCATCGCTTACTACTAAACAGTTATATTTCTTACATAAATCGCCTAAATGTTTTAATTCAGATTTTGTCCAAACACGTCCACCAGGATTGTGAGGGTTGCATAGAATAAACAGTTTAACATTTTCTTTCATCATTTTGGATTCCATTTTATTCAAATCCATTTCAAAATGTCCATTTATAACTTTAAGGGGACTTCGTATTAGTTTTCGTTTATTTTCTTCTATCATTTTAGCAAAAGGTGGGTAAACAGGGTCGTGAATCATTATACTGTCACCGGGCTTTGTAAAGGCTTCAATACTAACAGCAATACTGGGTACGACGCCGGGAGAAAATAAAATTTCTTCTTTGTTTATATCGTAATGATGACGTCTTTTTTGCCAGTTAATAATTGCTTCATAAAGATCGTCACCAAAAAGTGTATAACCATAAATACCTTGTTTGACATAATCAAGTAGTGCTTCTTGCACACATGAAGGTGCGGTGAAATCCATATCAGCTACCCATAAAGGTAATAGATTGTCTTTGTGATAAGTTGATGCAATGCTATCCCATTTGACGCTGTTTGTTTGACGACGCTCGTGCTGTTGATCAAAAATTGACATAAAAAGACCTCCTGAATTTCTAAACTTCTTTTTTAACTCTAGTTACAGTATAATGAATAAAGCAAGGAGTGGAAACCAAATGTCTTATAAAATCGGCGATATTCTTGAAGGCCAAGTTACAGGTATTCAACCTTATGGTGCCTTCGTTTCTTTAGATGATAAAACTCAAGGATTGATACATATTTCTGAAGTTCAATCAGGATATACTAAAAATATTCATGATATTTTGTCTATTGGGGAAAAAATAAACGTGCAAATTATTGATATTGATGAGTACTCACAGAAAATTAGTTTATCTAAACGAACGTTAGAAAAAAATTATATTCCAAATCGTAATTACAAAAAACGCTATTTTACGAATAAAAATAAAAAAATTGGTTTTGCTTCAATAAAAAGAGTATTACCAGACTGGATTGAGGAAGCTGTTTCTTATTTACACTCTGAAAATCGTGCGAAATAATTATGCATATTTTCTGAAAATGTGCTATCATAAAAGCAGATAAAACAGCCGAGGTGGTATCGTGACTAATAAAAAAGTTGCTGGAACAGTGATGTTGCATTTACAAAATGGCTCTAAACGATTTTTAGTTCATACTGTAGGAGATACAATGGAATTGGCTTCTACTGATTTTTCAAACGAACGTACTGGTTTGGCAAATATTTTGAGCTTATTAAAAGAGAGCGTTAAATTAGATGTTAAAAATATTGACTTGGTAGAATTAACAAATGGGCAAATAGCAGAAGAAAATGTTCCGCTATTTGTTTTTGAAACAAGTGAAGAAAAATTAGTTGGCGATTTACCGGAAGATTTTCGTTGGGAAGAACCACAACGGTTTCGGGAAGTTATTCGGCATTATGACATTGAAGGCGTACCTTATTTTTAAGAGAGTAAAAGGCGATTGTTAACAATCGCCTTTTTTTATATAAAAAATATTCTATACAATATTAATATACTAATAGCAGATAAAAATTATCAGTTATATAAAATTTATACGTAATTAAATATTAGATAATCTGCATTTTTTAAGAAAATACAATTTAAGAGAATAAAAGGCGAATAATCGATATTTAGTCTAAAATGTGAATGGGAAGGATCCATTATTTTTCTAAACATTTTTGTTGACCTAGTCTTTTTTTAGTGGTAAATTAATCAACGTTGACGAAACAGTCATGCAATTGAAAACAACTTGAAACATTTTTGAAAAAATTGTTGACAGTTGCCAAAACGACTGTTAAACTAACGAAGTTGCTTAGTAAACAGCACATTTCTGAAATATCGTTTCAAAAAGTTTTTAAAACTTTTTGAAAAAACAGTTGACAAGAATTAAGTCAACTGATAAGATATAAGAGTTGCTGAAACATTTTTAAAAGCGACGAAGTAGACCTTTGAAAACTGAACAAAGCAAGCAAACGAACCAATGTGTAGGGCGCTTCTTTTAGAGAAGCAAACAACATGCAAGCAATAGCTAGCAGAATCAATTTTATTTGAGCTTAACAGTCATTTGACTGTTCAAACACTTTTTATGAGAGTTTGATCCTGGCTCAGGACGAACGCTGGCGGCGTGCCTAATACATGCAAGTCGAACGCTTCTTTTTCCACCGGAGCTTGCTCCACCGGAAAAAGAGGAGTGGCGAACGGGTGAGTAACACGTGGGTAACCTGCCCTCAAGCGGGGGATAACACTTGGAAACAGGTGCTAATACCGCATAAAAATCATAAACACATGTTTGTGATTTGAAAGGCGCTTTTGCGTCACTTGAGGATGGACCCGCGGTGCATTAGCTAGTTGGTGAGGTAACGGCTCACCAAGGCCACGATGCATAGCCGACCTGAGAGGGTGATCGGCCACACTGGGACTGAGACACGGCCCAGACTCCTACGGGAGGCAGCAGTAGGGAATCTTCGGCAATGGACGAAAGTCTGACCGAGCAACGCCGCGTGAGTGAAGAAGGTTTTCGGATCGTAAAACTCTGTTGTTAGAGAAGAACAAGGATGAGAGTAAAATGTTCATCCCTTGACGGTATCTAACCAGAAAGCCACGGCTAACTACGTGCCAGCAGCCGCGGTAATACGTAGGTGGCAAGCGTTGTCCGGATTTATTGGGCGTAAAGCGAGCGCAGGCGGTTTCTTAAGTCTGATGTGAAAGCCCCCGGCTCAACCGGGGAGGGTCATTGGAAACTGGGAGACTTGAGTGCAGAAGAGGAGAGTGGAATTCCATGTGTAGCGGTGAAATGCGTAGATATATGGAGGAACACCAGTGGCGAAGGCGGCTCTCTGGTCTGTAACTGACGCTGAGGCTCGAAAGCGTGGGGAGCAAACAGGATTAGATACCCTGGTAGTCCACGCCGTAAACGATGAGTGCTAAGTGTTGGAGGGTTTCCGCCCTTCAGTGCTGCAGCAAACGCATTAAGCACTCCGCCTGGGGAGTACGACCGCAAGGTTGAAACTCAAAGGAATTGACGGGGGCCCGCACAAGCGGTGGAGCATGTGGTTTAATTCGAAGCAACGCGAAGAACCTTACCAGGTCTTGACATCCTTTGACCACTCTAGAGATAGAGCTTCCCCTTCGGGGGCAAAGTGACAGGTGGTGCATGGTTGTCGTCAGCTCGTGTCGTGAGATGTTGGGTTAAGTCCCGCAACGAGCGCAACCCTTATTGTTAGTTGCCATCATTTAGTTGGGCACTCTAGCGAGACTGCCGGTGACAAACCGGAGGAAGGTGGGGATGACGTCAAATCATCATGCCCCTTATGACCTGGGCTACACACGTGCTACAATGGGAAGTACAACGAGTTGCGAAGTCGCGAGGCTAAGCTAATCTCTTAAAGCTTCTCTCAGTTCGGATTGTAGGCTGCAACTCGCCTACATGAAGCCGGAATCGCTAGTAATCGCGGATCAGCACGCCGCGGTGAATACGTTCCCGGGCCTTGTACACACCGCCCGTCACACCACGAGAGTTTGTAACACCCGAAGTCGGTGAGGTAACCTTTTGGAGCCAGCCGCCTAAGGTGGGATAGATGATTGGGGTGAAGTCGTAACAAGGTAGCCGTATCGGAAGGTGCGGCTGGATCACCTCCTTTCTAAGGAATATTACGGAAACTACACAGTTTGTCACTTGTCTTTGTTCAGTTTTGAGAGGTTTACTCTCAAAATATTTGTTCATTGAAAACTGGATACTTGAAGAAAAAATCAAAACAAACCGAGAACACCGCGTTGAATGAGTTTTTTAATAAGTTCAATTGCTTATTTTCTTGAGTAAGCTTCTATCGCTAGAAGAACTGCTCAAAACCAGACCGTAAGGTCTTATAAGGTTAAGTGAATAAGGGCGCACGGTGGATGCCTTGGCACTAGGAGCCGATGAAGGACGGGACTAACACCGATATGCTTTGGGGAGCTGTAAGTAAGCTATGATCCAGAGATTTCCGAATGGGGGAACCCAGCATCTTTTATAGGATGTTACGTATACGTGAATACATAGCGTATACGAGGTAGACGCAGAGAACTGAAACATCTAAGTACCTGCAGGAAGAGAAAGAAAAATCGATTCCCCAAGTAGCGGCGAGCGAAAAGGGAACAGCCCAAACCAAGATGCTTGCATCTTGGGGTTGTAGGACTCCGATATGGTAGTTCTTTCAGATAGTCGAATGACTTGGAAAAGTCAGTCAAAGAGGGTAAAAACCCCGTAGACGAAATTTGGAAGGCACCTAGGAGGATCCTGAGTACGGCGGAACACGAGGAATTCCGTCGGAATCCGGGAGGACCATCTCCCAAGGCTAAATACTCCCTAGTGACCGATAGTGAACCAGTACCGTGAGGGAAAGGTGAAAAGCACCCCGGAAGGGGAGTGAAATAGATCCTGAAACCGTGTGCCTACAACAAGTTAGAGCCCGTTAATGGGTGATAGCGTGCCTTTTGTAGAATGAACCGGCGAGTTACGATTGCATGCGAGGTTAAGTTGAAGAGACGGAGCCGCAGCGAAAGCGAGTCTGAATAGGGCGAATGAGTATGTAGTCGTAGACCCGAAACCATGTGATCTACCCATGTCCAGGTTGAAGGTGCGGTAAAACGCACTGGAGGACCGAACCCACGTACGTTGAAAAGTGCGGGGATGAGGTGTGGGTAGCGGAGAAATTCCAAACGAACTTGGAGATAGCTGGTTCTCTCCGAAATAGCTTTAGGGCTAGCGTCGAAGTGAAGAATGATGGAGGTAGAGCACTGTTTGGACTAGGGGCCCATCTCGGGTTACCGAATTCAGATAAACTCCGAATGCCATTCATTTATATTCGGCAGTCAGACTGTGAGTGATAAGATCCATAGTCGAAAGGGAAACAGCCCAGACCACCAGCTAAGGTCCCAAAATGTATGTTAAGTGGAAAAGGATGTGGGGT